>CAINGK010000173.1 GCA_903848465.1 uncultured Verrucomicrobiota bacterium | reverse complement strand
CTCCCTCCTGCGCCTCGTCTCCGCCCTGCTCTGCGAGCAAAGCGATGAGTGGAGCACCGGCAAAATTTACCTCAACATGAACTCCGCTGAACCATCCCAAACCTGATCGCCACTTTTACAGAATAAAATTTGCGCCGCCTCTCAGAGGCAAGCTTCAAGCGTTACAAATATGGAAACCGAGAAGCAGGAGAGGCCTTCCAGGCATCTTTCAATATTTCATATCGACTCAATCTAGGGCAGCCAAAAGCGACTCTCCCTCTCCCCGCCTCTGACATACAATGACGGGGTATGTTGTTTTCTTCGGGGAGAGGGTTGGGGTGAGGGGCGATGAGCACCCTGCGCCAACGTGCAATGTCCCCTCGCCCAGCCGCTCCCCAAAGGACGTCTGGGGCTTTGCCATTTCCTGGGTGGGGAGAGGGGAGCGCTTTGTGGCCGCGCGCTGTGATGAACCTGGAAGATTACCAAGTCATTGATGCTGCCGCTTCTCCAATCTTCCAAAGCCCTCCTTTAAAATCAAAGTTTGTGATGCGCGGCAGTATTACTGCGTACGCAAAACCGCCTCCGCCGGTTTGCACCGAGGGAGGCGGGTAAGGTTAAAGCGGACGGGCGGGCTATTAGGCCGCGTCTTCTTCCACGACGGCGGGCAGCATGGGGCGCTCGGTTTCGTGGAGTTCGAAGTTGCGGTTGCTGATGAAGCCAGTGCCAGCCGGGATGAGGTGACCCATGATGACGTTTTCCTTGAAGCCGCGCAGAAGGTCGGACTTGGCAAGGGTAGCAGCTTCGGTGAGCACACGGGTGGTGTCCTGGAAGGAAGCAGCGGAGATGAAGGACTCGGTCTCGATGGAAGCCTTGGTGATGCCGAGGAGGACGGGCTCTGCTTCCGCAGGCTTGCCGCCTTCTTCGGTGACACGGTTGTTTTCCTTCTCGAACTCGCCGCGGTCGATCTGGTCGCCCCAGAGGAACTCGGTGTCGCCGGTGTCGGTGACCTTCACCTTGCGCAGCATCTGACGGATGATGATCTCAACGTGCTTGTCATTGATTTCCACACCCTGGGCGCGGTAAACTTCCTGCACTTCGTTGACCAAGTGCTCACGGAGAGCCTGGGGGCCAAGAATTTCGAGGAGGTCATGCGGCACGACTGGGCCGTCGGTGATCTGGTCGCCTTTGCTGACGTGGTCGCCGTTGAACAGCAAGATGTGCTTGCTGCGGGGAATGAGATGCTCTTCCTGCTGGCCGGTCTTGTTGTCGGTGACGATCACGCGGCGCTTGCCACGGACGAGGCCGCCGATTTCCACGGTGCCGTCGATACGGGCGATTTCGCAGGCGTCTTTTGGCTTACGGGCTTCGAAGAGTTCGGCCACACGGGGAAGACCACCGGTGATGTCCTTCGTCTTGGAGGCCTTACGTGGCGTCTTGGCGATGGTGGTACCGGCTTCGACCTTCTCGTTGTTCTTGACGCTCAAGTGAGCGCCGGCGGGAATGGTGTAGCTGGCGAGAACTTCGTGCGTCTTCGGATTCACAACGACGACCTGCGGATGGAGGTCTTCCTTGTGCTCGATAACGACGGTTTCTTCGTTGCCGGTGGACTCGTTCTTTTCCTTGGTGATCGTGATGCCGGAGATCATGTCGCGGAACTCCAACTTACCAGCCTTCTCGGTGATAATTGGCACGTTATAAGGATCCCAGGTGACGACCTGCTGACCCTTCTTGACCTTGCCACCGTCTTCGACGGCGATAACGGCACCCGTCACCAGCTTGTGGCTTTCGAGTTCGCGACCGTCGTCGTCATGGATGGAGAGAATGCCGTTCTTCGTCAGGGCGATCCAGGTACCTTCGATGGTAGTCACCGCACGCATGTCGGTGTACTTGACGGTACCCGTGTTCTTCACGTTGATGAAGGGCTGTTTGAAGGAGGCTGTGGCAGCACCACCCACATGGAAGGTACGCATGGTGAGCTGCGTTCCGGGTTCGCCGATGGACTGAGCGGCAACGATGCCGACGGCTTCGCCGATCTTCGCCATTTTGTGCGTGGCGAGGTGGAGGCCATAGCACTTCGAGCAGCAGCCGCGCTTGCTTTCGCAAGTGAGCACGGAACGGATCTTGAGTTTTTCGACACCGATCTTCGCAAGGTGAGCGGCTTCTTTTTCGGAAGCAAGCTGACCCGCCTTGATGACGATGCCCTTGTCCACGGGATCATGAATCGTTTCGCAGGAGACACGACCATAGACGCGGGTCTTGAGATCAACGATTTCTTCGTCACCCTGATAGATGGAGGCGAGCGTGATGCCGTTGACAGTGCCGCAATCTTCCTCAGTGACGATGACGTCCTGGGATACATCGACGAGCTTACGGGTCATGTACCCGGAGTCAGCCGTCTTCAGCGCGGTATCGGCAAGGCCTTTACGCGCACCGTGAGTGGAGATGAAGTATTCGAGCACACTCAGACCTTCACGGAAGTTCGAGGTGATCGGGCGTTCAATAATTTCACCGGAAGGCTTGGCCATCAGACCGCGCATACCAGCAAGCTGCTTGATCTGCGTACGGTTGCCTCGGGCACCCGAGTTCACCATGACGTAGAGCGGGTTGTGGTGCTTCTTGCCCTCGTTGTATTCCAACGTGCGGAAGAGTTCGTCAGCGACGATTTCACCCACCTGCGTCCAGATGTCGATGATCTTCTGATAGCGCTCACCGTTGGTGATAATACCACGGCGATACTGCTTCTCGATTTCTTCGATCTGCTTGTAGGCGTTTTCAAGACCAGCGGCCTTGGCGGTCGGGATGACCATGTCGGTGATACCGATGGAGCAACCGGAACGGGTTGCTTCGCGGAAGCCGAGCTGCTTGAGACGGTCAAGCGCGGAGACGGTTTCCTTTTGGCCAAAGGTCTGGAAGCAGCGCCAAATGATGTCAGACACCTGCTTCTTGCCGACGGTGGTGTTGATGAAGCCGAGGCCATCAGGCCAGGTTTCATTGAAGATGACACGACCAGCGGTGGTCTCGATGACAGCCTTGGATGGATCACCATACGGACGCTTTGGCCCGCCATGGTTGTAGTCCGGGTTGCGAAAACGCACCTTGTCGTTGACCGACAAGCCACCTTCGGAAATGGCGAATTCCACTTCAGGAGCGTCATTGAAGATCGGCACGCGACCTTCGACATCACCCTTCTTGGCCTTGGCGTCCTGGTTCGGGAACTCACGCAGGTAAGTGAGGAAGTAGCAACCCAGAGGAATGTCCTGGGAAGGATTCATCACCGGCTTGCCGCTGGCAGGGCTGAACAGGTTGTTCGGCGCGAGCATGAGCAGGCGGGCTTCCATCTGCGCTTCGATGGAAAGCGGGACGTGGACGGCCATTTGGTCACCGTCGAAGTCGGCGTTGTAGGCCGTACAAACGAGGGGATGCACGCGGATGGCCTCACCTTCGATGAGCTTCGGCTCAAACGCCTGGATCGAAAGACGATGCAGCGTCGGAGCGCGGTTGAGGAGGACGGGGTGGCCTTTGGTCACTTCGTCGAGAATGTCCCACACTTCAGGCGTGCGGCGTTCGATCATCTTCTTCGCGCTACGCACGGTATGCACCAAGCCCATCTCCTTGAGACGGCGGATGATGAAGGGTTCGAACAGCACGAGGGCCATCTTCTTCGGCAGACCGCATTGGTGCAGCAGAAGGTCAGGACCGATCACGATGACGGAACGGCCAGAGTAATCGACGCGCTTGCCGAGAAGGTTCTGACGGAAGCGGCCAGACTTGCCCTTGAGCATGTCGGACATGGACTTCAGCGGACGATTGCCTGCGCCAGTCACTGGGCGGCCGTGGCGACCGTTGTCAAACAAGGCATCCACAGCTTCCTGCAGCATGCGCTTTTCGTTGCGGATGATGACATCCGGCGTGCGGAGCTGGAGGAGATTCTTGAGACGGTTGTTGCGGTTGATGACGCGACGATAGAGATCGTTCAAGTCGGAGGTCGCAAAGCGGCCACCTTCCAGGGGAACGAGAGGGCGAAGGTCTGGCGGGATGACTGGCAGCACTTCGAGGATCATCCACTCAGGACGGCTGTGGCTTTCAGCAAAGCCTTGGCAGAGCTTGAGGCGCTTGGCGAGTTTCTTGCGGATCTGCTTGGAGCGCGTCTTGGTCATCGCCTCTTCGAGTTCCTTCGTCACATCCGCCAGATTGAGCTGGGCGAAGATGTCGCGGATGGCCTGAGCACCCATGCCGACGCGGAAGGCGTCTGCACCGTACTGCTCTTCGGCTTCGCGCAGATCGACTTCGGTAAGAAGCTGGCCGCGCTGCAGCGGAGTGCTGCCGGGATCGATGACCATGTAGTCTTCATAGTAGATCACGCGCTCCAGCGAACGGGCGGTCATGTCGAGCATGAGGCCGATGCGGGAAGGCATGCACTTGTAGAACCAGATGTGCGTCACTGGCACCGCGAGTTCGATATGGCCCATGCGCTCGCGACGAACGCGGGAGAGGGTCACTTCGACACCGCAGCGGTCGCAAACGACGCCCTTGTGCTTGATGCGCTTGTACTTGCCGCAGGCGCACTCCCAGTCACGGGTAGGTCCGAAGATACGTTCGCAGAACAAGCCGCCTTTTTCAGGCTTGAAGGTGCGGTAATTGATGGTTTCTGGGTTCTTGACTTCACCGGAGGACCAGGAGCGGGTGCGGTCCGCAGAGGCGATGCAGATCGACACATAGTCGAACTCCTCGCCGTGTTTGGGTTCCCCGAAGATTTCTTTCAAGCTCGCGTCAGCATTCATGATGTGTGGAGATGGGTGGCAGGTTTTTGCGCTGGGTTTCTGGGGGAAGGCGGGTTAGGCACCCACCGTGGAGGCAAAGCTTTCGAGAGCTTCCGCGTCAGCATTGGCGTTGGAGCGCTTGTGTACCTTCACGTCGAGGCCGAGGGACTGCATTTCCTTGATGAGCACGTTGAACGACTCCGGCGTGCCCGCTTCAAGCGCGTGGTCACCTTTGACGATCTGCTCGTAAATGCGCGTGCGGCCCTGAACATCGTCAGACTTGACGGTGAGGAGTTCCTGCAGCGTGAATGCGGCACCGTAGGCTTCAAGTGCCCACACTTCCATTTCCCCGAAGCGCTGGCCGCCGTATTGGGCTTTACCGCCCAGAGGCTGCTGCGTGACGAGCGAGTAAGGTCCGACCGCACGAGCGTGGATCTTATCGGCGACAAGGTGGTTCAGCTTCAGCATGTAGATGTAGCCAACGACGACATCGAGGCTGAAGGAGTCACCCGTGCGACCGTCAAAGAGCTTCGACTTGCCGTTGAGGCCCATCCATTCGTAACCAGGAACCTTCTTGGCGTCCTTGATGTACTCCATGATCTTGGACTCGGGAATACCGTCGAACACCGGTGTGGCGATCTTCATGCCGAGTGCCTTGGCGGCGAGGCCGAGATGGGTTTCAAGCACCTGACCCACGTTCATGCGTGATGGCACGCCGAGGGGATTGAGCACGATGTCCACCGGAGTACCGTTTTCGAGGAACGGCATGTCTTCTTCTGGAACGATGTTGGCGACGATCCCCTTGTTTCCGTGGCGTCCGGCCATCTTGTCACCCACCGAAAGCTTGCGCTTACTGGCGAGGAAGACGCGCACCTGCTTGACCACGCCGCTGTCGGCTGTGTCTTCGCTGGACTCGATTTTGTCGAGGTTGCGCTCACGTTCCATGTCGGCGTCGGAGAATTTCTGTTCGAAGGTCTGGATGATGTCGAAGATCTTGTTGCGGATCGGGCTTGGGTCGATTTCGATCGTGTCGTAGCTTTCGGCCACGTGACGCAGCATCGTCTTGGTGATCTTCTTGTTCGCGCCGACAAGCGGCTCGCCAGTCTGACCATTCACGATGTCGAGCGGGATCTTCTCGTTGAGCAGGATGTCAGAGAGACGCTCGGTGAGTTGCTCGGTGAGGTCTTCCTTCTTCGCACGGTAGTCTTCTTCGATCTGCTTGATGTGCTTCTTGTACTCAGCAGGAGAAAGCTTCTGCTTCTCAGAGTCGGCACCCATACCGCGCTGGGCGATGCGGACGTCCATGATGATGCCGGTGCAACCGGAAGGCACACGCAGGGAGGTGTCCTTCACGTCAGCAGCCTTTTCACCGAAGATGGCGCGCAGGAGGCGTTCTTCAGGAGCCAATTCGGTTTCGGATTTCGGTGTGATCTTGCCGACGAGGATGTCACCAGGCTTCACTTCCGCACCGATGCGCACGACGCCCTGGGCATCGAGATTCTTCAGCGCTTCGTCACCCACGTTCGGGATGTCGCGCGTGATTTCTTCTGGCCCGAGCTTGGTGTCACGAGCGATGACTTCGAAGTCTTCGATGTGAATGGAGGTATAAATGTCCTCCTTGACCACGCGGCGGCTGATGGTGATGGCATCTTCGAAGTTGTAACCGTTCCAAGGCATGAACGCGACGAGCATGTTCTTGCCGATGGCAAGCTCACCCTGGTCGGTGCAAGGACCGTCGGCGATGACATCGCCCTTCTTGATCTTCTGACCCCGCTTGACCAGAGGCTTCTGGTTGATGCAGGTGCCGGCGTTGCTGCGACCAAACTTGCGCAGCGGGTAAACGTGGGTGCCCTTGTCTTCATCGGTCAGTACCGACTTGAGCGGGTTTTCGAGGAACTTGTCGTCCTTGACGGGCAGGTTGCCGTCCTTGGTGACGATGATCACGTCAGCCGTTGCGGCAGCGACGGTGCCGCCGGCATCCGCGACGATCACAGAACGTGAGTCGCGTGCTGCCTTGCCTTCCATACCAGTGCCTACCAGCGGCGATTCTCCTTCGAGAAGCGGCACGCCCTGGCGCTGCATGTTCGAACCCATCAGGGCGCGGTTGGCGTCATCATGCTCAAGGAACGGAATCAGCGCAGCAGCCACGGAAACAAGCTGCTTCGGCGACACGTCCATGAGTGTGACCAAGGCTGGCTCGACTTCGATGAACTCACCACGGTAACGGACGGTGACTTTGGCACCTTTGTAACGGCCGTTTTCGTCGATCGGATTGTTCGACTGGGCGATGTAGTGCTTCTCTTCCTGGTCAGCCGTGAGGTACTCGATCTTTTCCGCCACCACGCCGTCCTTCACCGGACGATAAGGCGTCTCGATGAAGCCGAATTCGTTGATGCGGGCATAGCTGCCGAGGGAATTGATCAGACCGATGTTCGGACCTTCAGGAGTCTCAATCGGGCAAATACGGCCATAGTGGGACGGATGAACGTCACGCACTTCGAAACCAGCGCGGTCACGATTCAGACCGCCAGGCCCGAGTGCGGAGAGACGGCGCTTGTGGGTCAGCTCAGCCAGAGGATTGATCTGATCCATGAACTGGCTCAACTGGCTGCGACCAAAGAAGTCACGCACGACGGCGGAGAGCGCCTTCGGATTGACGAGCTTGGCGGGAGTCATGCTGTCCATGTTCACGTCGAACAGGGTCATACGCTCTTTCACCAGACGCTCGGTGCGGGACAAGCCCACGCGGCACTGGTTGGCAAGCAATTCACCCACGGCACGCACACGGCGGCTGCCGAGATGGTCAATATCATCCAGAATGCCCTGACCTTCACGCAAGTGGAAGAGGTAGCGCAGGGCGGAAATGACGTCCTCAGCGGTGAGGATGCGCATTTCGGTGTCGATCTTCAGCGAGAGCTTCTGATTGATCTTGTAACGACCCACGCGAGTGAGGTCATAACGCTTTGGATCAAAGAACAGGCGCTTCACGAGTGCGCGTGCGTTCGGCGTGGTGGGCGGATCGCCCGGACGCAGACGGCGGTAGATTTCCTTGAGGGCTTCATCTTCGTCCTTCGCGGTGTCTTTGCGCAGGGAGGTGATGAGCAGGTCGTCTGGGGAAGCGGTGACGACTTTGATGGTTTTGTGGCCGAGCTGGATGAGCTGGCGCACGACGCCGGAGGTCAGCGGCTCATAGGCACGAGCCACGATGAGTTCGCCGTCGAGGATGTCCTTGAAGAGGATCTTGGTGGCGATTTCTTCTTCGGAAATGCTGTCCTTGAGCTTCAGGTCCTGGATTTCGTAGAAGAGCTTGAGGATGTCCTCATCACCTGGGAAGCCGATCACGCGCAGGAGCGTGGTGGCCAGGAATTTACGACGGCGGCGGCGGCGGTCGAGATAGACGTAGAGCAGGTCGTTCGTGTCGAACTGCACTTCCAGCCAGGTACCACGGTCAGGAATGATGCGGAAGCCGTGCAACCAGCGGCCATTGAGATGCTGGGTGGTTTCAAAACAGATACCAGGGGAACGGTGAAGCTGGGAAACGACCACACGCTCAGCACCATTGATGACGAAGGTACCGCGCACCGTCATGAGGGGGATTTCACCCATGTACACGCGCTCTTGCTTGGCACCCTGCTCGTCTTTGAGCTCATAGGTCACGTACAGCGGGGCGCTGTAGGTCTCGGCTTCGTGGATGGCTTCGAGGGAGTTGAGCTTGGGTTCGCCGATTTCGTACATGACGAAATCGAGCGTCATCTTCTCATCATAGCTGGTGATCGGGAAGACCTCCCGGAACACGGCCTGGAGGCCGAGGTCTTTGCGCTTCGAGGGCAGGATGTTTTTCTGGAGAAATTCCTCGTATGAGCGGAGCTGGATCTCGATGAGATTTGGGGGCTCGGCGACTTCGTGGATTTTGCCAAAGTTGGTGCGCTGGGACATAAGGCAGTGATGAGGCGGTTAGAGGGCGATGGGCGGTGGCACGAGATGCGGAGGAGTGAGTTCCGCGAAGCAACAAAAGGGCAATATCAGGCGGCCAGCCCGGTAGTGCTTACGATTGTCGCGAAAACAAAGCAGCCGGAATCCAGGGGTGAGCCAGGATTCAGGCCATGAAAATGGAAAGGAGCATACGTCACTTCGCGGAGAGTCCCGGAACCGTAGCACTGGCTGCGGAGGTTCAAGCGGGATTCACGGGCGGATGCGGGCATGCGATGGAACGAAACGAACGGGGGATTTAACTAACACTAACGAATTGCTCCTGACCGCGCGGCGTTGCGGTTGATGGCAGACGCCACGCGGAAAAGAGCAGGAGGGGACGAGGACTACTTGATCGTGATCTTGGCGCCAGCGGCTTCCAATTTCTTCTTGATCTCTTCGGCTTCTTCCTTCTTGACGCCTTCCTTGAGGGTCTGCGGAGCGCTTTCGACAAGCTTCTTCGCTTCTGCAAGGCCAAGGCCTGGGACAACGCCACGGACTTCTTTGATGACGCCAATTTTGTTGGTGCCAGCTTCGGTCAGGATGACGTCGAACTCGGTCTTTTCTTCCACAGCGGCTGCAGGAGCACCACCACCAGCGCCAGCAGCGGCAACAGGAGCAGCGGCACTAACGCCCCACTTCTCTTCGAGGGATTTCACGAGTTCAG
Source organism: uncultured Verrucomicrobiota bacterium (assembly GCA_903848465.1). Taxonomy (GTDB): domain Bacteria; phylum Verrucomicrobiota; class Verrucomicrobiia; order Verrucomicrobiales; family Verrucomicrobiaceae; genus Prosthecobacter. The sequence continues at coordinate 113,765 of CAINGK010000173.1, read as the reverse complement.
CAACTTGCAAGACAGTCAAGCCACTCAGTTCTTCAACGATTTTATTCAGGTCAGCCATATTATTTTGTCGGTATCGCCGCGTTCCGCAGCTGCGGATGATTTAAGAGCAAAAGCTTTTGCTCCGGCGAGGAACCATTGGGTGTTGGGGTATTCAGGCCGTGTGACGGGCCATCTAATCAAATGGGGTTTACGCGGGTTGTTCAGCGGGTGCAGCTTCAGCGGCAGGTGCAGCTTCAGCGGCAGGTGCAACTTCAGCGGCAGGCGCAGCTTGTTCAACAGCGGGGGCAGCTTCTTCAGCAGCGGGTGCGGCACCAAGCTCGCTCTTGGCCTTGAGCACGCGGGCAAGGGCCGAAGCCGGAGCCTGGAGCACGCCGAGGAGTTGGGAGAGCAGCGCTTCACGGGAGGGCAGATCGGCAAGGACTTTGATGGCCTTGGTGTCCAGCAGGTTGCCGTCGAGCACTCCGACTTTCATCACCGGCTTTTCGAACTCGGCGTGGAAATTTTTGAGGATCTTGGCTGCGCCGAAAACGTCCTTGGCACCGGTCACGTAGGCACTCTGGCCCGTGAGGTGTTCACCAAGTTCACCAGGATAGCCGGCCTTTTCAGCGGCCTTCTTCACCAGGTTGTTCTTGAAGACGTGAATTTCTGCTCCGACGGCGCTGAGGCGCTTACGCAATTCGGCAAATTTTGCGACCTTGAGGCCGGTGTAATCGACAACGAACAGAAACGGGGAGGCGTTGACCCGTTGCAGCAGGTCATCGATGAGCAATGTTTTGAGAGCTTTCATGTGTCTGTGCTACGAGGATTAGAGTTTGACGTACTTCGACACGTCGATGCGGAGCGCAGGCGACATAGTGGCGGCGAGAGTGATGGTTTCGACGTAGCGCCCACGGGCGGAGGCGGGCTTGGCACGCACCACAGCTTCGATCAGCGAGGTGGCGTTTTCAGTGAGTTGGACCACTTCGAAGGAGGCCTTGCCGACGGAGGAGGCGATGTTGCCGTTCTTGTCGAGCTTGAAGTCAGCACGGCCTGCTTTGACGGCCTTGACGGCGCCAGCAGTGTCTTCCGTGACGGTACCAGTACGCGGATTGGGCATCAAGCCACGAGGTCCGAGTTGTTTACCGAGTTTACGCACTTCATTCATCGCAGACGGGGTGGCGATGGCGACATCGAAGTCGAGGAAGCCTTCCTTGATCTTGGCGATGAGGTCTTCGTTGCCGACGATGTCAGCACCGGCGGCTTTGGCGGCTTCAGCAGCAGCGCCTTGGGCGAAGACGGCGACGCGCACGGTCTTACCAGAGCCATGGGGCAGTGGGCAGGTACCACGCACCATCTGGTCGCTCTTCTTGGGGTCCACACCCATGCGGAACGACAGGGTGACGGTCTGGTTGAACTTGGTGTCTGGAAGTTTGCGCAGGAGTTCGGCCGCTTCTTCGAGCGTGAATGCCTTGCCTGCCGGAACCATCTCGGCTGCTTTCTTGTAACGTTTGCTTCTCTTTTGCATGGTGTGTGTGCAGTGGTGGCGAACTGTGACGTTCTCCTGCTTCGGTTAAATTTTAGTCAATGATTTCGATACCCATCTGGCGAGCGGTTCCCGCCATGATGCGGGATGCCATCGTGAGATCGGAAGTGTTAAGGTCGGCGATCTTGAGCTTGGTGGCTTCAAGAAGCTGAGCGCGAGTGATTTTGGCGACCTTGATCTTGTTCGCTTCCTTAGAGCCGCTGGCGATGTTCGCCACCTTCTTCAGGAGGTTGGATGCAGGAGGCTGCTTCGTGATGAAGGTGAAGCTCTTGTCCTTATAGACAGTGATCACGGTTGGAAGGACGTCACCACCGAGCTTGGCTGTGGCGGCGTTGAACTCCTTGCAGAAGGCCATGATGTTCACACCGGCCTGACCGAGAGCAGGGCCGATGGGCGGTGCGGGGTTGGCGGCACCAGCTTTGATCTGGAGCTTGATGAGTTTGATGATTTCCTTGGCCATGTCTTTGTGTTCCTTGCTTGCTTACTTGAGTTGAGATTCAGGGGGCGGCGGGGCGGCTTATGCCTTCTCGACCTGCCAGTATTCGAGATCGACCGGAGTGGAGCGCCCGAAAATGTTGACGGAGACGCGCAGCACGCCGCGTTCTGGATCGATCTCTTCGACGATGCCGTTCTGGCTTTCGAAGGGACCGTCGGCCACACGCACGGTGTCACCGAGATTGAAGGCGATCTTAGGCACTGCGCCTTCAGATTTGTCGCCCACCTGGGCCAGCATGGCCTCCACTTCCTTGGCGCGCATCGAGATCGGATGATCCTTGGTGCCGGCGAAGTTCAGGACGCCGTCGGTTTCCTTGACGAAATACCAAGTCTTCTCCACCAGACGATTGTGCTCGTCGAGCAAGTGGCAGTTGGCGATGACGTAACCGGGGAAGAACTTGCGATTGCTTTCCGAGCGCTTGCCTTTCTTGACTTCGGCCACGCGTTCCATAGGAACGAGCACCTGGAAGACGTAATCACCCATCTCCTCTTTCTCAATGCGGCGGAGCATGCTGTCACGGACCTTCTGTTCAAGGCCGGAGCGGACGTGGATGACGAACCACTGGTCGCGGGGTGAGGGGATAGCTCCCATAAGAATTCGGAAAAAGGGGTGGGGTAACTGAAATTACATTCCCAGCTTCTGAGCGGCCTCAAAGGCCCACTTGAAACTGATGTCGAACGCTGCCACGAAGGCTCCAAGGAGGATCATCGCGATGAAGACCACCACTGTGGATTCATTCAGTTCGCGGTATTTGGCAAAGCCCTTCTCCTTGGGATCCCAGGGCCACGTGGCCTTCTTGAGTTCAAGGATGACTTCGCCGATGTATTTGCGGATGCGACTCATGTGAAGCGTTTCGTTTTCTACGGAGGATTCCGGGATTTTCGCTGGCAGGCCAGGAGGGACTCGAACCCACAACCAACGGTTTTGGAGACCGCTACTCTACCAATTGAGCTACTGACCTGTGTTAGCGAGAAAATGCTTCCCGGTATGATTAACGGATGAAATCAATTTAGCAAGCCCGCCGCCTCGTTTTGCTCCCGGCTGGGAGACGAAATCACCGCCGGGTCTGTGCGCCAGACCCGGCGGGATTCGAGACAAACGAACTGCGCGAACTAGTCGAGGATGGTGGCCACGCGGCCTGCACCCACGGTTTTGCCACCTTCACGGATAGCGAAACGGATGGTCTTTTCCATGGCGATCGGGGTGATCAGCTCGACTTCGATCGAGACGTTGTCACCAGGCATCACCATTTCCACGCCTTCTGGAAGCTTCACGCTGCCAGTCACGTCCGTGGTGCGGAAGTAGAACTGTGGGCGGTAGTTGTTGAAGAAAGGGGTATGACGGCCACCTTCGTCCTTGGAAAGGACGTACACTTCTGCGGTGAACTTCTTGTGCGGGGTCACGGAGCCAACCTTGGCGATGACCTGACCGCGCTCAATGTCGTTCTTCTTGGTGCCGCGAAGCAGAAGACCCACGTTGTCGCCAGCACGACCTTCGTCGAGCAGCTTGCGGAACATTTCGATGTCGGTGACGGTGGTCTTGACGGTCGGACGGATGCCGACGATTTCGACTTCGGACATCTTCTTGACGATGCCACGCTCGACACGGCCGGTGCAGACGGTACCACGACCTTCGATCGCGAACACGTCTTCGACTGGCATGAGGAAATCCTTGTCAATCGGACGCTCTGGGAGCGGGATGTAGCTGTCCACAGCATCCATGAGCTTCAGGATGTTGGCTTCATGCTCAGGATCGCCTTCAAGAGCCTTGAGAGCGGAACCCTTGACGATCGGGATGTCGTCACCTGGGAAGTCGTACTTGGAAAGGAGGTCGCGAACTTCCATTTCGACGAGGTCGAGGAGTTCTGGATCGTCCACCATGTCCACCTTGTTCATGAACACCACGAGGGCTGGCACGCCAACCTGACGGGCGAGCAGGATGTGCTCACGGGTCTGGGGCATCGGGCCGTCAGCGGCGGAAACGACAAGAATACCACCGTCCATCTGGGCGGCACCGGTGATCATGTTCTTCACATAGTCAGCGTGTCCGGGACAATCGACGTGCGCGTAATGGCGCTTTTCGGTTTCATACTCCACGTGAGCGGTGTTGATCGTGATACCGCGCTCTTTTTCTTCAGGAGCTGCGTCGATCTGATCGTATGCGCGAGCCTGGGCGAAGCCTTTCTTGGAAAGGACGGTCGTGATGGCGGCGGTCAGGGTGGTCTTGCCGTGGTCAACGTGGCCAATCGTGCCGATGTTGACGTGCGGCTTGTTGCGTTGGAATGCTTCTTTAGCCATGGGTGGAGTTAGTTGAGGGGGTGCGCTTGGAACTGGTTCGTTTGTCGTGTCTCGAAGATCCCCCACAATGACTCCACTGGAGCTGTTAGAGGGACTTGAACCCTCGACCTCGTCCTTACCAAGGACGTGCTCTACCACTGAGCTATAACAGCGTAACCGGCGGCAGTTTCGTGAGAAACCTCCTCCTCTTTCGACAAGAAAACCGGGACATTCAAATCTCCATGACTGGCGTCAGGAGACAGTACACCCCGGCTTTTTTCCGAAAAAGTGGGCCGATACTAGGACAGTTGGGGGCACAGTCAAAGACTATTTCGATTCTTTGCGAAAGAACTGCCATATCTTTTCGTCTTATACCTTCCCCCCTACTGCGGGGAGCGCACTCATTTTCGGCTTGGTCAGCAAGGCTTTGGACTCATAATCTGGGCTGGAACTCACGCCACCCTCCCCTGCCGCGGCCAGGCGAATCCTCCATTCCAGCCCCATGCGCCCACCTCTTGCAGCCTACGCTCTCCTGCTGCTCGCCTTTGCAGGCCTGCACGCCGCAGACGACGTGACCGTGGTGCTCAGAACCCTCGTCAAAGGCGTGCGCAGCGGCAGTCAAGAAGCCCTGGCCCCGCTCAAGGACCTGCATGCGCAAAAACAGGCGGGCGACACCGTGCTCGCCCTCGTCGGCGATCGCCGTGTCGGCATCGGCATGAAGCTGCGCCTGGCCGAGATCGTCGCGGACTGGCCCGCAGGCGAAGGCCGCAAAACCCTGGCCGACTGGCTGGCCAAGCACCCCACCTGCGATGACGACGCGCTGATGTTTTTCTCCGGCATCCGCCTGCTGGAGGCGCGCACCTACTTCTGGAATCTGCTCGCTCAGGTCAAAGGCCCGCTCTCTGCGGTGAAAGACCCCGAACGCCTCGCGCTCGCTGCCCGCGCTCTGGGCGCGTTTCAGGACAATCCCGATGTCGTCGTCTCCCGCGTGACCGAGCTGCTTGCCCCCACCAACGCCCACGTCATGCGCGCCTGCGCGGCTGAGGCCCTGGGCGGCATGCGCAGTCCCCTCGCGCTACAGGCCCTCCTGCCCTACCTGAACGACGACGCTATTGGCGATGCCATCCACGCCTCGCTGTTTCAGCTCACCGGCCAAGACTTCGCCGATGACCCCGACAAATGGAAGACCTGGATCGCCGATCAGGGCGCGACCATCCCGTGGAAAATGCTCGCCCGCAGCGACTACGCGGAATTCCTCAAGCTGCAAAAGCTCCTCAAGCCGCTGGACGAAGATCCCGCCATGAACATGGCCTCGTTTTACGGCCTGGAAATCCGCAGCAAAGGCGCACTCTTCATCCTTGATGTAAGCGGCAGCATGAACAAGGACGACCGCATCGGCAAGCTCAAGGGGCAGATGAGCAACCTGCTCACCGCCCTGCAAAACAAGTCTAACAAACTGCGCTACGGCATCCTCACCTTCGGTGACCGCGTGGACTCCTGTTTCTCCGCCCGTGGCATGGCGGTCAATGACGAGAAAAACCACAAGCAGGCCGTGCAGTTCGTGGACCGCATCCAGGCCGCTGGCGGCACCCCCATGTGCGAAGCCTTCAGCCACGCCCTCACCCGCATCCTCCCCGAGGGTAGCATCGACACTATTTTCTTCCTCAGCGACGGCCAACCCAGCGACGGCACCCCACTCCAGGTGCTCGACCTCGCCCAGCGCATCCACACCCAGTTCAAGACCCGCATTCACTGCATCAGCATCGGCGAAGAAGCCAGCCCAGTCCCCGGCGAACTCTCCCTGCTCAATCAGATCGCCAATGCCTGCGGCGGGACATTTACAGTACCACCGTAAGGGTGGAAACTGTGGCTCGACCTCGATCATAGCGTTCCCGCCTGGTATTGCGGGAAGAAAGCACTAGAACCTTCCGCGCGCTTGCAACAGCTCGCCCCTCTTTTGCTACGGACTTACACTTCCGCTTTAATTCAGATCCTTCAGGTGTGACGCATGATGCTTCGTCGTGGTATTTGGAACCACCGGCGGCACTGGAGTCGGGCTGTTCAAGGATGGCACCAGCTTGGCCAAGGGAGATCTCTCATTCGCATCCACCGTTTCAATGCGGAACTTAAACTCTGGGGTGACCAAGTCCACGGGCGTTCCGGGAGCGCCTGCCGGGGCTGCTCCACCTGCGTTCGTGCGAAAGACCCGCTTGGTCAGGGTGCAGCGGTACTCGCCTGCTTCTTCCAGCGGAAACAGATAGTGCAGATCGAGGTAGTGGTCATAGCCGCGTCCCGTCAGTTCTTCGGTGAACAGGGCGTGCGGCGGGATGGCGTGAAACTGCGCGCCAGGCATGTCTTTGTACGCACTCAAAACTTTGCCGCTGGGTGCGACCAGTCGAACCTGGATGTCTGGATCAAAGGAACGGCCACTGAATACAGTCACATGCGGTTTTCCGCTCGTGTTGCTGATCCGGTAGCTGAGCGTGCATGCCTGCGAATCTGAATACTGCGGCAGGTACTCCACTCTCAGGCTGACGTTGTCTTTGCTTGCTTTCACCTCTTGGGGCACACCGGCGACGTTTTTGTCCTCCGCCAGGCAGCAATTGAGTGCAATGAACAGCACAAGGAGTGACTTCATAGGCAAAATGGAACGGGTCTGCGCGCGGGCGTCTGCGGGGTTGGTTGGAGGGTAGGGCGGATGGCTGGGTGCATGCCGTCAGACGTTGGGTTGGGCCTGGCAGTGCATCCATGCTGCACCACCATAACGCCAACTAAGCAGCAGCGTTTCGGAAAGATTGCAGTTCCTTTGCGCCGCGCGGGGCTCGGGCTGTCGCACACCACAGTTTTTCAGATCCAATGCTCCCCCCTCATGCCCACTCACTCCGGTTTTGATTTCTGGAACAGGCCTTTGAACCTGCCAAAGAAACCCTTCTTGGGCGCGGGTTGCGCGGCCGCAGTGGTAGGCGGGGGCAGCAGGGCGTTGGGCTTGGCATCATCCGCTGGCAGGGCGCGGGGCACCTCGTTTTCCGGTTGGCCACCAAAGGCGGCGGTTTCTGCGTAGTGGTCGAGGAAGTCCCCAAACTTGGACTGCTCAAGCATGTGAGAGGAGACGTCAGGTAGGATGCACGGCTGCACAAAGATCATCGTCTCCTTGCGCTCTTTGATCTTTGTGGTGCTGCCGACCAGATATTTGAGCATGGGTATGCGCATCAAAAAAGGCAGCCCGCTGTTGTTGTTCGTGTCACGTTCGGTGATCAGGCCACCCAGCATAGCCGTGGAGCGATCCGCCACGATGAGGTTGTTGTTCAGCCCCTGCTCAGAGATGTTGGGCACCTGATTGCCGCTGATGGTGGTGTAGCCGGAGATGTCGTTGTTCGTCTGTTTAAACTCCAGCATGACCTCCGCATCATTGAAAATGTGCGGTGTGATGATGAGTTGGAGCCGCACCGGAATGTACTGCGTGGTGGAGCTGAAGCCCGCACCCGCAATGCCGCTGGTGTAACTCTGCCCCGCGATGGCCACCTGCTGGCCGATGTAAATCTGCGCTGCCTGATGGTTCAATGTGGTCAGCGTGGGCTTTTGCAGCACCTTGAAGCGCTTGGTGCTTTCCAGCGTCTGGAGGAAGACGTTCAGGTTCTTGTTGATCTGGCCGTAGGCCGTCAGGCCAGCGATTGCGGCTGGGTTCCCCGTCCCTAGAAAGCCGGAGATGTTCTGTAGATTGGCTGGGTTGGCAAAGGCCGTTCCCTGGGTATTGAGCACCCCGCCCACCAGTCCGCTGTTGCCCACTGACTTGAGTGTCTGAATCCAGTCCAGGCCGAAGTTGAAGTTATTGTCCAGCGTGAATTCCCCGATGATGGCGGAGAGCAGGATCTGCCGCGGGCGTACATCGAGTTCAATGGCCAGATCCTCCAGCGCTTTGATCTGTTCCGGCGGTCCGCTGGCAAAGAATTTCGAACTCGCCGGGTCCGCGATGACTAGTGTGTTGGCAATGAGAATGCTGATGGGTTTTTTCGTGATCGCCAGATCCGAAACGATGTTGCCCATACCGCCGCCCAAACTACTTGCGGCACCGCCCACGCCCCCCAGGCTGCTGCCCGTGCCAATGCCACCGAGGCTACTGCCCGTGCCCACGCCGCCTAGCGATGAATTGCCGGTGCCAAATGACTGCGAGTTGTTCGTCGGCTGGGTGCCGGTTTGCTGCGCTTTCCGCGCCGCATCCATGCCGCCTTCTCCGGCCTTCGTTTCGTTGCGCATCAGTGCCTTTTCGGCGATGGTCAAGAAAGTCGTCAGGTCCAGGTACTTCAGATTGCGCGAAATGTAACGACTAGCGGAGGCCTCTGCGTCCAGTTCAGCCACCATGGCTTCGATCTTTTTCATGTCCAGCGGACGCGCCACCACGATGATGCTGTTGGTGCGATTCACCGCCTGGATGATCGGTTTGCCAGCGCCTGAGGCACCGCCGCCCACCGAGGCCGAGCCACCACCAGCGGCCGCCTGCCCGCCTGGAGCACCGCCGGGAGGTGGGGCACCACCGCCACCTGCGGGCCTGCTGGCGGGAGAGCCAGAACGTCCACTGCCGCCGCCGCCACCGCTGTCAAGGCCCAGCAGGGTTCCCAGTTGCTCCACCACTTCCTCCGCTTCCGCGCGCTCGATGTGGATGCTCTTCTGGATCGTCTCCGCTGCTGGCTGATCGACCTGCTTGGCCAGTTCTAGGTAGGCTCGAATCGTCTGCGAGGCCTCGGTGATCACCAGCGCCTGCGCATTCGGCACGGCCAGGATTTTACCATACGGGTGCAGTGGAATGATGGTCTGAAAAGCGGTGCTGGCATCCTCCGCGCTCAAGTGGTTGAGCGGCAGTACATGCATCACCACCTGGTCGGAGTCTGGCAGATCCTCAGAGCGCAGGATCACCGGCACGTTCTGCGCCGAGGGCATGTTGCCCATTTCTGCGGCCACCAGTTTGTACAAGTTCTCGCCGCTGGGCACCAGCACATAGCCGTGCATGAGCAGGCCCTTCTCAATGATGGAGCGATACTCCTCATCCGTGAAAGTGCCCGGCACATCGATGGTCACCGTCGCATTCTCCAGCCCACGATCTCGCAGCACCCTGCGGCCCGTCACGCGGTAGTACTCCGTGAGCACCTCGGACACTGGCGTCGCCGTAAAGCTGATCACATTGCCCTCGGGGGGCGTAGCAGCAGGGTTGGTGGCAGGTGTGCCGCCAGGTGCCACCGGAACGGCAGTCGCTCCCCCCGGTGCCGATGCAGCAGGTGCCCCACCCGGCACGGGTACAGGCGCTCCTCGTGGTGCTGCCCCAGGAGGGCCAGGCGGTCCCCCAGGCGGGCCGGGCGGGCGACCCGGAGCATTAAGCGGCTTGCTGACCGGGGGTAGCAGCGGGCCAGGAGGCTGCTGTGCCAGCCCGACCGTGGCGCAAGTCAGCACCAGCAAGAGCCAAGTCTGTGCGGAGAATTTCATAGAGATCAAAGACGGCATGCGGGTGATGAAAAAATTGACTGGTGCTGAATGGTTCTAATTGGATGGCGCAGTGGCTGGCGGCTCTGCACTGGCAAGGTCAGGGCCAAACAGGCGACTGATGTCAATGATGGCGATGATGCTCGCAGGATCAGCGCTGTCTGGCACCACCTTCAGCCTGTCCACCATGTAGAAAGATTTCGGCGAGAGCATCTGATGCATCCAGCGGAAGACCGCTGGCAGCGCCCCTTTCACCGTCAGGGTCACGCCCACCTCGCGGTAAAATTCCGCGTTCACCAGTTCATGCAGTTGCTGCTTCTGCACTGTCAGCCCCTTGGCCGTAGCGGAACTCAGCAGGCCCTCCAGCAACTCTTTGCTGGCCTCGTTTTCACTCTTCATGGGCGGCTGGGTAGTCTGCAGCCATGCTAGCCGCTGCTTCCACAGGTCCGCCTCTGCCAAGATCGCATTGGACTCCGCGCGCTTGAGCTCAAGCGACTGCTCACGTCGCTCGATGCCATGCTGCAGCCGCAGCAGCCGCTGAGACAGGATGGCCCCGCCGCACACTGCAGCCAGCACTACCAGGATCATGATCATCCGCCGTTCACTGGCCTTCATTCACAGTACCTCCTGCGTGGATGGTTCCTTCAGCGCGGAAGTCCGCCCGATTGTCCTCACGAATGGTGGGCACGGGAAAATTCCACTCATGGTGCTGCAGCGCCGCATTCGCACTCAGCCGGTCCTTGAAGCCCAACGCATGGTTCACCGTTGCGGCTTCACCGCTCACGATGATCTTGCCGTGGTCGATCTGAAATTCCTTCAGGCGGATCCCCTCATCCGGCAGCAGGGACACAATCTGCTGAAACAGCTCCATCGGGTACATGTCGGGATTGATCGCCCCCTCCATCGCCTGCCAGTAAGCCTGCGCATGCGTCACCTGATCCATCTCCGGCTGGTAAGTGGCTAGGTCCGCCTCCGCACGGCTCAGGTGCGCATCCCGCCACTGCAGCCGCACCCACCAGGCACCGAAAAAGCAAATGTACATCATCGCCGCCACCGCCAGCAGCATCAGCTTATGCTGCCGCGCCTGGCGCTCCTGCCGCTTCATCGCCACCTGCACGGGCAGCAGCCCACCAGCCACCAGCGGCGGGCGTGGGTCAGGGCGTGGCTCCTTGACGACTCCAGCCTCGACAAACAGGCAGGCGAGCTGCGGCACGAAGTCCGTCTCGCACGCCGTCCAGATGTGGATCGTCGGTACCGCATCCAAGAAATCATGCGCCTGCAGTGCGGCGCACACGTCACGCAGCTCAAAGGCCGCATCCGCATCCAGCACCCGCGAGGCTAGCACCGCCGCATGCAGCAGCCGCCCCTCACGCGTGAAGGCCACCACGCAGCGCCCCAGCTCACGCCACACGGCCATGCCATCCTTGGGCAGCGGCAGCATGCACACGCTCGGCTCAAAGGTCTCTGGATGGTTGCTCCATCCCTCAAAGCTCAGCGCCTCATCAGACAGCGCCAGCGTGCCCGCCAGCGCGCGATTGTGTTCGCTCACCACCGTCCAGTACACCCACAGCGAGGCATTTCCCGTGTTTGCCACTCCCTGCGCCTCCCAGCGCAGAGACACCGCATCCTCCGGCACCTGCTCCTGGCCCAGGCACCAGAACGGCGCACTGTCAAAGGCCATTGCCTCCACGCCCATCAGTCCGCCCGAGACCGGCTCGCTGCGCTTCCACGTGAGTTCCTTGTCATCAAACAGCCAGTTCTCCCGCGCCTCTTCCCCTGGGAAGCAGAGCGACTGCCGTGCTGGTTTTCTCAAAGTCATGCTCTTCATGGCTGCCCAGGTCCTTTCACCGCAAATTCACTCCACTCCGCAATGCGCGGCCTGCCACCCACCTGCGTCAGCACGAGGCCGATGCCACAGCGCGAATCCCCAAATCTACCGATGCACTCAATGTGCCGCGTCGGCCCTTGCAGAGTCAGCAGCGGCAGCGCGCCCGCGCTTCCTGGACCCGTCATACCCAGCATGGAAACCGCTGCCTCAATGCTCTTGAACGGCGCATCATCCTGCGTGAACGCAATCCCATCCAGCCCATTGCGCGTCTGCACCAGCATCATGGCATTCTCCAGCGAAGCCCCCGTCGCCGCAGCGATGATCTCCGCCGGCGCGGTGTTGATGTCCAATTGCCCACTGCCTCTCAGCGTGAACCAGTTCCGCCAGTCCGGCTTCAGCGCCCGCACCTCATTCATGCGCGCCACCATCTCCGCCTCATCCAGGCTGCTGAACGGGCGATTCAGCGGCAGCCCCGTCTTCCCCGCAAACTCATAGTCCATCCTTTCCGCACTACCCGGCCGCCGCTTCAGATCATCCGGGTCGATCCAGTCCATCAGGCTCGCGGAGATGTCCTGTGAATCCGACAGCGTCATACCCCACGATTGGAAAATACGCTCCAGCAGCGGCAGCCGATCCGGCGTCAGCAGCGCATTCAGGTTCAGCCGCCGCTCCTCCGTCGTCAGTTGCGCCTCATAGGACTCGATGTCAGACACATTCCGCCGCAGCAGCGGATCGCCCGCGCGCAGCACCGGATGCACCGCCACGGCAATTCCCTCCTCTGCCAGTTGCCGCGCCCGCGTCATCCCCATGCGGGCGATCTGCATATCCGCATGCTGTTTGGACATTCCCGCCGTCGTGATCACCAGAAACGACAGCATCACGACCAGACACAACACGGCCAGCAGCACCGAGCCGGAGGCCGCTGCCCGCCTGTGAGGTTGAAGGTCACATTTCACCAGCCTTGAAAGTCACTCATAGACTGGGATGCTCAAGTCGAATCTTTACATTCAATCCCCAACTCCGCCCCTACCCTGCGCCCATTTACACCTCGGTTTTGGGAACGAATTCGTCACATGCGCAGCGCGTAATGCATGGCAGTGAAAAAGTCATGCTTACCACTTAGTAGCAACACGCAGGAACTCATCATTCGGGATACCCTCGTTCGATCTGCCTGCGTCACGGGTGGTGAGCACGTTATGCCCCCAAGCGGCGCAGTTCCTCGACCACGGGCAGCGGGACGCCGCACGCTTCAAAACTGGTAGCTCAGGCGCACGCTGCCAAAGTGGGCTTGCAAGTTGTTGCGGAAGAACTGGCCCTGGTAACTCAGCAGCAGGCTGATGCGGTCGGTGAACTGGAAGTTCACGCCGCCGCCGGCCACCATGTAACTCTGGCCGGGGGATTGATTCCCGCCGGTGGCGGTGAAGGGCGCATTGATCAGCGACACGCTGGTGCCGTTGTTGGTGAGGTTTTGCCGCTCGTAGCTGAGGCGCACCTGCGGGGTGATGTGCGCCCAGTTGGTCGTGAGTTTCTTGCTGAGCGACCAGCCCACGCGGGTGACGAGCGACTGGTAGGTCTGCCGTGCGTAGCTCAGCGCGGCCCCGCCGCCACCGGTTTCGCTGTAGCCTGCCACCGTACCGACCAGATAGTCGATGCCAGCAAAGGGGCCGGTCACCAGCGTGTTGTTCTGAAAGCGGAAGGTCCAGCCGGTGTTGTACTGGATGGCGTTGGTGTTGGTATGAGTGCTGCCCAGGGCACCGGCAAAGCCGAAGCCCGGATTGCGCATGGTGGACATGTCATAGGTGCCAAAGCTGTAGAGCAGGCTGCTCCAGTAGTTTTTGCGCACAAAGGACACATAGGCAGAGAGCGCGGGGCCTTCCAGATGCACATGGCCGAGGCCGCCGGTGTAGTTCTGATCGCTGGTGAGGTAGGTGGTGGCAAAGCCGACGGCGAGGCTGCGGGTGAGGTGCCTTGGTCCTTGGGACTGGCGGCAAGAATGCCCGCCTGATTGGTGACGACAGCGCCGTTGGTGATGGTCACGGAGCCGGTGCCGCCGTTGTCCACTGTCAGATTGCCGGTCATGGTCCAGGCGGAGCCTGCGCCGTCCACTGTAACCGTCCCAGTCGCGCCGCTGCCCTGGCCGACGACGCCGGTGCTGCTGAAAAGGGTGCCGCCGCTATTGATGTTCAGATTGCCGGTGCTGCCAGCGTTCTGGGCCAGCATGACTCCGAGGAAGGCACCTTTGTTGTTAGCGTCATTGTTCGAAACCGTGCCGCCGTTCTGAACGTTCAGCGTGCCGCTGCCGCTATTCCCCAGGAGAAGCGGCAGGCCGTAAGGGTTGGTGTTGGTCCAGGTGGAGCCCTTGCCGTCCACGTTGGCGGTTCCGTTGGAACCATTGGCCCAGCCAACGCGGCCCAGGGCGTCTGAGAGCGTACCGCCGTTCTGCAGGGTCAGGGTGCTGGTGCCGCTATAGGCCACGATGGTGCTGCCGTTGGTGCTGGTGGTGATGCTGCCGCCCTTGCCGCTGCCGTCGATGAGGACATTGGAGGCGGGGCCGCCACTGAAGTTCAGCGTGAGGCCGCTGGTCTGAGTAATGGAGCCGCCGCCAGAAACTTGCAGCGTGCCGCCGTTGATGCCCGTGTCTCCGGTGTAGGTGTTGGTGCCGGTGAGGGTCAGCGTGCCGGTGCCGACTTTGTTGATGGTGGCGGTGCCGGTGTCCAGATTGCTGGAGATGATTGCTGAAGCAGTGCCATTCACCGTGATGACTGGGGAGGCAGCACTTAATACGAGGCCTCTGGTGCTGATGGTGAGTGGCCCCGCGCTGCTGTTAACGGTGATGGCGTTGGTGTCAGAGATGGTCAGCGTGTTCGTACCGCCGATGCTCACGGCGGAGCTCGAAGACACCGTCAAGCTCTTGATGGAGAAGTCAGTGCCCAGCGTGGTTGATTGACCGCCAGGGCTGTTGGCAGAAAAGGTCACGTCCGTATTTGTGCCGGGCAGTGCGCCGGTGTTTGTCGTGCCTGTCTGGGAGGTGGCCCAGTTGGTGACATTGGCATTGTTCGTGGACCAGACGGTGTCCGTGCCGCCCTTCCAGAAGGCAGTGAGGAGGCCGGAGGTGAACTGAAAATTCGGCCCGAAGAAGCCCTGGCTGTAGGTGCTCTCATCAAGCGTCGGCTGGGCAATAGGTGCGCCAACCACAGCAAGCGAGGTCTGGACGGCTTTGCCGAAGGTGATTTGGGGCGCGATGGTTTCCGGTGATTGAATCAACAATTTGATGGCATCATTGGCCGGAAAGAAGGCGCCGATGGTGTAGGTACGACCCGCAATCAGCGTCGCCGCAGATGTACTCACATAGCGATACCCGCCGGTGATGGGATCTGTCGTTCCTGCCGCAACCGTGGCGCTGGTCACCAAGGTGCCGTTGCTGTCCCAAATGCCGATCTGATGGGCGTTGGTCAGGCCGGTACCAGGATTATCGTACATGCCGAGACTGGTCACATTGAGGTTGGCGGCGCTCCCAACCGTGAAGGTCCACCCAAACGTGCCAGAGAATCCAGAATTGGCGATGTTGTTAAAATAAGTAACCAATCTGCCCACATTCGCCGTCTGAATGGCTGTGGTCGAAGTTGGGACGCTAACCCCCTGCTGTATCGGATCCATGTTTAGCAGTCCGGCCACCGTGGTGGTGCCCTGAGCGGTGGTCACGCTCACCTCGCTGACGGCGGCATTCATGTCCGCGCTGGTGGTGGCGACGAGGGTATGGTCGTCAATCACTTGCAGATCGAACACCTCAACGCCGCCCACGGTCGCAGAGGTGGCGGAGGACAGGCCGTGACCCGTGAGGGTAAGGGCGATGCCGCCTTCAGCCTGGATGTTGTTGGGAGAAATCCCCGTGATGACCGACGGCGCAGAGGGTGCCGCCAGCGCCGAGGATATACCCAGCGAGGCGACCAGAATGCGGAGGAATGCGACAGCGGGAGATGCAGGTGTTGTCTTCATGGGCAAGGGTCCGTGGTTATTAGAGGGGCGGTCGATGATGTCTTCCCGACTGGGAGGAGCCTGAGCCTACTCTGAGTTTTGAGTTAAAGCTCTGCTCCAGGCAGCGGGAGTGCTCGCTGGGCTGATAATGGCCGACAGTTTCTTGAGGGTGAGGCACACCACCACAGAAACAAGCCCGCTGAATATCGGCGGTTCTACAGGAACCGCATGCCCTGCACAATTCTTTTCTCAAAGCAGTGTAGATGAGGGGGTAAGCATTACTCTCAATAACATGGCAATTACGACAGCTACATCCACAATGCAAGTCGCAGGGGCTTCATTGGGAGTGCTTCGCAAGAAAACCGTAGGCGGAAGGCGAAAGGACGACAGGCCATGCCTTTTTAACGGTCCCCATCAGCCGGCAGGCTTTCCGTTTCACTCAACCTCCATGGCCTGTCTGACCAGCCCCGCTCACTGTCCGCTGATTTGACGATACTTGATTTTGATCAAAGCATCGTCGGCGTGCCACGTCAGGATGCGCCGTGGATAAGACCACACATCGTAGCAGTCCGTGGTATTTACCACATACTGCTCCTTCTGCACGCGGCCATAGAATCCCCACAACGAATGTTTCCAGCCGCGAGGCAGCTTGCTTTCAAAGCTCTCGCGGGAGATCGGCGGCTTCACGCCCAGCCGGTTCCAAACATGGCGGTCATACGGCGCAGCACACCCCACCAGCAGCAGGGCCATCAGTATAGATGTGGGATATGTGACGAGGGATGAAATGCGCATGAGCGTGCGTGCTGGGTCAATGTCAACCCGATGAGCCGCGCCCAAGCGCACTCGGGGCACGAGTGCGTTCATGCGAATGAGTCTAGGCATGACCAAAAAACCTGCCAGCCATGATTCAAGCATCGCTGTGCCACACCGCACTCAATGTTCATTGCTTCTCCCTCTCCAGCAACCCCACACACGCCCCCGCTTTCGCCTTCGCATCGACGCTGCTACGGCGTGCCCCGTGGAAGATGAAACCGGGGGGCTGCGGCTCCAAAATCATGCGCTCATCGTTGCCTTGGCGCAGCGGCTCGCCGTGGGAGATGTCGCCGCTCCAGAGGGCATCGGTGCGGCGGATGTTGGCGGTGCCCGCGTAGGGTTGCGCGGCGGTCGCGGCGGCAGGCACCCAGGGGCCTTCCAGGCGTGCGGCGGTGTAGCTTTGCTGGTAGTGGCGCTGCGGCGGCTTGGCGGCTGCAGCACCGTCTGCGTCCGCGGTGTCCGCACCGCGTGCTGTCACCAGCGTGATGTAGCGCGCTGCCTCCGGCCCTTCCTGGCGGTAGGTGTGGCTGGCATAAATGAAATCGCCCTCCAGCGCTAGCACCGGC
This sequence comes from uncultured Verrucomicrobiota bacterium, assembly GCA_903848465.1. GTDB lineage: Bacteria > Verrucomicrobiota > Verrucomicrobiia > Verrucomicrobiales > Verrucomicrobiaceae > Prosthecobacter. The sequence goes on along the minus strand of CAINGK010000173.1, from coordinate 96,817 downwards.
GCAGACCAACCGTGCGGATACTTGTCCAGCGCTGTCTCCGCGCGCCACAGGCGACCGTCCGCTGAGGTGGCAAAGAGATGCGCCTTCTGCTCGTCGCAGATCACCCAGAAGTCGATCCACAGCTTCACCGGTTTGGCGGCATCCTGCGGCGGCGGCACGTCCAGCACTTCCGGCTTCGACCAGCCCTGCGGATCATTGAGGTTCGCATTCGTGCAGAGGCAGGGGGCCATCTTCGGCCAGCGCCCCGTCGTGTCCGGCACCATGCCGATCATGTGCCAGCGCTGCTGCGCGCGGTGGTAAAACACCTGCGGTACAAAGCAGCGCTCCACCGGCAGCCGCGTCAGCTCACGCACCGCCGGGCGCTTGGACAAATCCTTCACCGCAAACCACACCGTGCCGCCGCTGGCGGAGGCAAACACATGCCAAGTGTCCCCATCCCGCACGATGGCCGGATCTACCAGCCGCACCGGCTTGCCCTCCAGCGTCGCCTCCGCATCCACCAGCGGCGAGCCAAGCACCCAGCGCGGTTCATCCGCATGCAATGCGCCGAGAGACAGCAATGTGGCAGCGAGAAGTGTGAGAGGAGTTTTCATGAAGAGCGGGTAACGATGATGTAGCCGTGGCGAGCATTTGAAACGAAACTGAACAGCGCCTGAGCTTGAGTGCGCAACAAACGCCGCCCCCGCAGGCTTGATTGCAAGAAATGCGGCTCCGCCAAAGACGGGCGGCTGAATTTCAAACACAGCCCGCAGGAGGGAACATCCTGCTGTCAGCCAAATACCGGACATTGACCTCGACACGAAAAAGAAGCTCGTCGACATTTCCCGGCGTCACCATCTCCATTGCCACAGGGCTTAAGGCGGTGCGTTCCTCCTTCAAGTTTATGAAACTGTATCAAGCGATGTTTGACGGCAGCGTGTTTATCGTGGTTTTAGGCACCATAGCGATTCCCGCTTTTATCTGGGATTTTTCAAGGAGAAAGCATGAGGATTACGCACAGGCGAAGAGAAATCTCCGGCGGCTAATCTTTGCTATTTCGATGGGCATACTCTTAAATCTTTACCAGATATTCATTGGCTTCTAGGCAGAGTTTAGAATGCCAGGTGCCCGGCGCTTTTGGGGTCTTGGCGGAGGGGGATCATCTTGATCCCCGGTTTGGGAGCGGCGGGTGCAGGAGGAGCGTTGAGGGATCAGGATGATCCCTCTCCTGCCTTCAGATCCAGACACCGGCGGGACGCCGATGCTACGGCTCACTTCTTCAGCGCCCCATTCTCATACACCGCCGGGTTCACCACCCAGCGTGGCTTGCGCCCGGCCATCACATCCAGCACAGCGTCCGCGACGGCTTCGCTGACTTTCGCGCCGCTGCCGTAACCGAGAGAAGCCTGGTGCGGCGTCAGGAGCAGATTGGGCACGGCGTGCAGTGGGTGATCCGCCGGCAGCGGCTCGATGATGAACACATCCAGCGCGGCTCCGGCGATCCAGCCTTCCGTGAGCGCACGGCCCAGCGCAGGCTCGTTGATAACCGCTCCGCGTGCGGTGTTGATCAGCACCGCGCTGCGCTTCATCCCGCGCAGTTCCTTCTCGCCGATCAGTCCGCGCGTCTCCGGCGTCAGCGCTGAATGCAGCGACACAAAATCCGCCTCCGCCAGCACCTGCTCCATCGGCATGAATTCAATGCCCAAATTCCGCGCCGCATCCGAAGGAAAGGGATCACAGCCCACCACGCGCATGTCAAAGCCCAGCGCGCGCTTCGCCACGGCCTGGCCGATGCCGCCGCAACCGATCAAGCCCAGCGTCTGCCCGCCCAGGTCCGGGCCCCACTCGGATTCCCAACGCCCTGATGCGAGCGATTGCGCGCCCTGCGGCAGCCGCCGCGCCATTGCCAGCAGCATCGCCATCGCGTAATCCGCCACCGCGTTGTTGAGCAGGCCGGGGGTATTAGCCACTACCACGCCATGCTTTGCCGCAGCCGCCAGATCCACCGCATCAATACCGATGCCCCAGCGCGAAATGATCTTCAACTGCGCCGCCTCCGGCGCGGCCAGCACCTCCGCATTGAAGGGGTCCATGCCCGCCAGCACCGCATCCACACCCACCAGTTGCGGCAGCAGCTCCGCCACCGTCAGCGGCCCATACTTCGGCGGATGGATGAGAGTGCAGCCCGCCGCCTCCAGCCGTGCCAGCGCACGCGCACCGACGGGTTCAATGCTCAGAGCTTTGGCGGTGATCAGGATGTTCCAGGACATAAAGACGCAGGTAACGCGACAGGCCTGTGCAATCCATCGGCACATTGCGCGAATTTTCATCTTCCTCCTCACTCAATGCAACCGCCAGCAATGAGTCCTCAGTTCAACAACGAACAACCAAAAAACGAAGGTGGAAATATTGAGGGTAGAAATATTTTCCCAAGCCCCAGATGCTGAAATTTTTCTACCTTATTCCCAACCATTCTCCTGAAAGTTCCAAAGCGCTGTCGTCTCTTGTTCTGCCCATCTGATTGTCTCATTGTCTGACTGTCTCCCCATCCCTGCGAGGAAGATACGCCATCCACCCACGTTCTCTCCCCACCCCCACCATGCCCAGCTACCCAGACCTGCAAGACGCGACAGTCCTCATCACCGGCGGTGCCAACGGCATCGGCGCGGCCATTGTGCGCTCCTTCCACGCGCAGAACGCTCGCGTGTTCTTCTGCGACACCGACGCCACCGCTGGCCAGGCGCTTGCGGCTGAACTGGGCCCGCGTGCGACCTTTGCCAAGGTGAATCTCATGCGCGAGGCCGAGATCGTGCGCTGGGTCAAAGCCATCACCCAAGGCGCGAAGAAAGCCAAGAGCACGCAGCCCATCCACGCCCTCATCAACAACGCCGCGCGCGATCCGCGCATGAGCCTCGCCAGCATGACGGTGAAGGACTGGGACGACCTCTTCGCCACCAACCTGCGCGCCTACTTCCTCCTGGCACGCGAGACCACCCCGCACATGCCCGCCGGAGCCGGAGCCATCATCAATCTCTCCTCCATCACCTTCCACATCGCCCCAGCGGAGATGAGCGCCTACGTAGCGACCAAAGGCGGCGTGATGGGCTTCACCCGCTCCCTCGCCCGCGAGCTAGGACCGCGTGGCATCCGCGTCAACACCGTCTCCCCCGGCTGGATCATGACGCCGCGACAACTCAAGCAGTTCGTCACACCGAAGATCAAGAAGCAGATCTGCAGCTCCCAGTGCGTGCCCGAGCTACTTCAGTCCGAAGACATCGCCGAAGTGGTGCTTTTCCTCGCCAGCAGCGCGAGCCGCGCCATCACCGGTCAGGAGATTCTCGCGGATCGTGGCTGGGCGCATTCTTGACGAGAAGCTCATGCCGGAGCCTGAAGGATGAACCACTGACTGGCACTGACGGCACACTGGTCCGAGCCATCGGAGTAAACACCGCGAGAGATGAGAAGACCGCAGAGATGAATTCAGAGGCACCTCTCCGCCTCCCAATTCGCTGCGAGCGCCTCCCATATGGAGTGCGGTTGCGCAGTGAGGACGAACGAAGCTACCGCTTTCAACGTGCTGAGCGGCTCACACGTACCACGGATTATTAGAAGGAGGGAGCTGATGGACTTCCGCCAGCCGGTCAGCGCACGCACGCCACGAGACGTTCGAAAGCGGCAGCTTCACCCTTTCAGGGTTGCGCAGCAACCGCTCACCGCTCACCGCTCACCGCTCACCGCTCACTGGCTTCCCCTCTTCACTTCCCCTCGCCACCCACCGGATACTCCCAGGTGCGGGTAAAGCTGGGCAGGTGGGAGATGTCGCAGCGCACGGTCTCGGAGCTGTACACCACGCCTTCAGGAGTTTTTTTGAGATTGACGGTGATATTCCAGGTGCCGGTGCGGTGCTTGAGCTGCCAGATTTCAACGCTGCCCTCGGGCTTCGCTTTCACGGAGTCGATGATGGCACCGCTCTCGGAGAGGATGCGGTTCACCTCGGCCATGGGCATGGCGGGCGTTTCATGAATGGTCTTCCAGGTAGCAGGCGGTAGTGGATACAACGCCGCCCGGCCCGTGGCGATCATGAGTCCGATCAGCACTAGGATCAATATCGCCATGACGGCAGGCGGTGTCGGTGGGATCTTCTCGTCGGGATCGGCTGGGGTCTTGGGGAGTTTGGACATTCCCAGACTATTGAATCGACGCCCGGTTTGTCGAGTGCCTGATCGGTTTTTTCAACGCGCTCCGTTCCAAACAACCTCACGGCATCGCCAGAAACTCCGCACTCGTCAGCAGCGCCCAGAGCAGCTCCCGCGTGGCGTCCGCTGGGTGGGCGGCATTCGCTTTCACAAAGGCCACGGACTGCGCGGCTTCATCCGCAGCCGGTGCACGGCCATAAACAAGCTGAAAAGCCTCACGCACCCGCGCATTCACCTCCGGCAGCGCCGTCAGGCGGGCGATGCACCCGCCCTGCGCGGACTGCAGCAACGCCGTCATGGTCGGAGAAGTGGAAAGAAACTGCGCCTGTTGGAAAGACGCATTGTACTCCTTCGGCAAAACGTCCGGCAGCGCGGTCACCACGCTGCGGCGGAACTCATCGTCGTCCGGCGGCAGTTCCAAGGCCACGCGCCAGGAGCGCGCCAGTTGCTCCGCTGTCAGCGGGCGCTCCTTCATGCCTGCAAACAGCTCCGGCGCAGTGTCAGACGCGCCCAGCGCATACACGCGGCTGCGCACGATCTCGCGTACCACGCGCCGAGTATCATACTTATGCGCGGCAAAATCCTGCGCCAACCACTCCAGCAGCTCGGGGTGGCTCGGCGTGTTGCGCTCATTGATTTCATCCGGCGGATTCACAATCCCCCGCCCCGTCAGCGCCGCCCACATGCGATTCACAAACGCGCGTGCCAGCAGTGGATTGCCCTGCGTCGCCGCGTCCGCAAAGGCCTCGCGCCGCGAGTACTTCGGCACGCGCACAGGGGCCTTCGCGTCCTCATACAGCTCCGGTTCATCCTTCTCCGGTGTCCCGCTGCCACTGGGCCACACTTCCGGCAGCGTCTGCCCCGTCAGCAGCGTGACCACTGCGGGCTGAGATTCCTTTTTCAGGTTGGTGAAATTCATGAACCCGCCCACTGCACTCTCAGCCACGCCCGTGCTGGCATCCACATTCTTGCTGCGGTTAAACGCCGCCACCAGTCCCCAGTAGTGCGCCTGCTTGATCTCGCGTGCCAGCGGGTGGTCATGACACTGCGCGCAGTCGATCTTCGTCCCATACACCACCGGCGCGACCGCCTCCGCGATCTTCTGGAAGTCGTTCTTGCGCTCAAACAAAAACCACGCCGCGCCTTTGCGCTCCGGCGCTTTGTCAGGCCGCGCGCAGAGCATGTCATAGACCACCTCGTTCCAGGGGCGGTTGTTCTTGAAGGCCTTCTCCAGAAAGGTCCACCAGCCCGTGCCCTTGCGCCGACCATCAGGATTCCCGCGCACCAGACGGCCCATCAAAAACGTGTCCCACAGCTCCCGCATCCGCACCGCGTACTCCGGTGCCGCCAGCAGCTTGTCGATCAGCCCATCCCGCTGCGGTGCCGCGAGGAACGCCACCAGCTCCGCCTGCGTGGGGATGCGCCCCGCGAGATCCAGATACACCCGCCGACACCACACCACATCCGTCACCGCCGCCGCTGGTTTCACCCCCGCGCGCGCCCAGCCTTCTGCGAGCAAGATCGAGATCGCTTCCTCACCCGAGGCAAACTGCCGCGCCACCTTCGGCTGCGCTTTCTCCACCGCTGCCACGGCTGTGACAGGCAGCGCAGCGATCCATTCCTTCACCGCCGCACGCTCCGCGTCCGTGAGCTGCTTCTTCGGCGGCATGTGCGGGTCAGCGCCGTGTTCCAGGCTCGTGAACAGCGCGCTCTCCTCCGGATTGCCCGGCGTCACCACCGCGCCGTCCTCACCACCCTTCAGCACCATCGCCGGTGTGTCCAGTTCCAGGCCGCCCTTCTGCTCCAGCACGCCGTGGCACTTCACGCAGTTCACATCCAAAATCTGCCGCACCTTGCCCGACCACAGCGCCGCCGCATCCGCCCCCCGTGCAAACGGGATGGCAGCCAGTGAGAAACTAAGAAACAGGACAACAAAGACGCAACGCAGCATGCAGAGAGAAAACCACAAAAAGGGGGTGCAAAAACTACACACCCCAGCGGCAATTCTTGCGACGAAATTTGTGCAAAGACCAGGTTCAGATGCCAGGCTCCGCCCCTCGCCCTTGCCACTTCTCCTCACCCTCAATCCATCCGCACCCAGTCGCCATTGCTAAACAACACGGCGCGCCCCTCCCGCCCGTCAAAGATCACGGCGTAGTCTGAGCCCAGCGCTAGGCAGGCGGACAGCGTTGTCACGGCGACCTCCGGCGTCACCGGCACAGCGGTCTTTACCCGCAGCACGTGGGCCGGATCCACATCGCGTCGGGCGGTGAAGTCCGCCTCATCCTGACGGCTCTCGCTGAAGGAACCCACGCTCATGAGCGCCTCCTTCACCACGCTGAAAAAGCGCGTAAAATTCTTCTCCTCCTGCTCTTCCGTCAGCGACCAGTCCAATTGCTCGCAATGCCGGGAAAACCGTTTCAGGTGGTCCGCCAGGTCATCCTCAGACATGAGGTGATCAGAAAGATATTCTTCGAAATCGGCGGCGGCGATAACAGCAGAGGAAGACTCTGCTGCAACATGGGCGCTGGATTTGGAAAATTCCAAGAGCAGTGGCGTGAGTGTGTCCATAAAACAAAGAGCAGTGCTGAAGACACCTCCACTCAATCATACCCACGCCGATTCACCAAGCCCCGTGCAGGTGCGGCCACCGCTAAAAATTCATTGCCCCCATGAATGAATTTGCTGGCAGAAAACGCCTTCACTTGAGGTGCTACAACGCGAGCAGCCCCAACTCTTCCTACTGGCCGCCTGACTCGCGCGTTCTCAGCCTTGCTTGAATTTAGCCGCATAGCCCTGCTCCAGCACGGCGTAACGCTCTGCGAGCTGTTCCAGGCCCAGTCCCTCCAGCGCCGCCGTCGTCGTGACTTCCATGCCCGTCATCTGCTCCAGCAACTGAATCTTACCAATCCAGACCCCCCGGGCTTCCCCAATGACTTGTCCACGAGCCTCTCCAACGGCTTCTCCGAGGGCTTGCCCACGGGCGATGAGTTTTTGAGCGAGTGACATCATGTTTTCGTTCAGGTTGGGTTGCTGTTCTAAGCTATGGGCAATCTGCTGTTCGTCAATCCCCGGATCCACGCACATGGCGTAGAGGTAGCTGAGCAAAACGAGTGCCTCTTCCACGTCCCAGCCGGGCTGCGACATCTCTCTGGCCATCCACGAGAGAAAGTCTGCCAACTGCTTTTGCCGTGCCATTTTCATGAGCTGAAACACCAGCCGTAGCGAGTCGTGGATCTCGTCCTTGTCAGGGTCACTCTGTGTGAGGTCCAGCAGCAGATGCTGGAACTTCGGCAGGTAGGGCAGGAGCACGCTGGCCAGAGATTCGGGCAGCGCAAACATGTCCTCAAAACAGGTGGATGTCGTCCAGCGGTCTGGCCCTTGGTGCAGGACAAAGGGCAGCACTGGCGGCAGCGGCAGACCGGTGGCCTTGTGCTGCGCCAGCAAAATCTCCAGCACGTAGCTCAGCAGGCGCAGCGGCATCTCGACATCGACGCTGGTCTGGTGTTCGAAGAGCAGGTAGAGCTTCAGCTCACGCCCGCCCATCTGGGCGCTGAACAGCAGGTCGGAATGCGATTGCTGGAGCGACTGCTTCACAAAGGAAGTGGGTTCCAGTTGCAGGGAGGGCCAGTCGATCTGCGCCACCAGCGCGGGGTCGAGGTGAGTTTGGAAAAAGAGCGTGGCACGCGGCAGGTGAGAGAACACCCGCTTGAAGTAGGCGTCGTTGGGCTGGGAGATGATGCTGTCGAACTCGTCCACCGCTGCCGACCTTGCCCGGACCACAACGACACGCAACTGCGACCTGCCGATAAAGTGGCCGCAGTCAGGCAACGCGCCGCCGCGCCGTGCAGGCCCACCCGTTGTGGTTGTTAGACCGCCGTGCAGCACAACCTCTCATTTTGAGAGGTTGTGCCGTTGCAGAAAGGTGCTTCGGGGCAGTATCAACCGCTTCAAACACCGACCTGTGGCAGATTCCAGACATTCTTGGCGTATTCCAAGATAGTGCGGTCACTGCTGAACTTGCCCATGCGGGCGGTATTATGAATGGCCATCTTCTGCCAGCGGGGCTGGTCGCGGTAGGCTTTGTCCACTTCGGCCTGGCACTTGGCGTAGGCGTCGTAGTCGGCCATGACGAGGAAGGGATCGCCGTGGGAGAGGAGGCTGTCGCGCAGGGGTTTGAATTCGTCCTGGTTGCCGGTGAAGTAGTCGGATGCGAGCCAGTCGATGCTGAGGCGCAGGTCTTCGCTGGCGTGGTAGAAGTCCCAGGGGTTGTAGCCTCTGGCGTAAAGCTCGGTGACTTCTTCGACGGTGAGGCCGAAGATGAAGATGTTGTCTGGACCCACCTCTTCGAGGATTTCCACATTCGCGCCATCGAGGGTGCCGATGGTGAGCGCGCCGTTGAGGGCGAGCTTCATGTTGCCGGTACCGGAGGCTTCCTTGCCAGCGGTGGAGATCTGCTCGGAAAGATCAGCCGCTGGTATGATGCGCTCGGCGATGGAGACGCCGTAGTTCGGGATGTAGATGACCTTCAGCTTGCCATTCACGCGCGGGTCATGGTTGACCTTGGCCGCGAGGGCATTGATGGCGTGGATGATGTTCTTCGCGAGGTAGTAGCCGGGAGCGGCCTTGGCACCGAAGATGAAGACACGGGGGGCCATGTCGAAATTCGGATCGGCGATGATCTTGCGATAGAGCGTGACGATGTGCAGCAGGTTGAGGTGCTGGCGCTTGTATTCGTGCAGACGTTTGATCTGGACGTCAAACAAGGCATCGGGGCTGACGCTGACGCCGCAGGTGTCCTGAATGATCTTGGCAAGGCGGACCTTGTGACCGCGCTTGATGGCCTGGAACTTGGCCTTGAACGAGGCGTCGTCGGCAAACTTGTCGAGAGCGATCAGCTTGTTGGAGTCCTTCAACCAACCAGCACCGATGGATTCGGTGATGAGGCTTGATAGCTCCGGATTGCACACATCCAGCCAGCGGCGGAAGGTGACGCCGTTGGTCAGATTGAGGAAGCGCTCAGGATACAGCTCAAAGAACTCCGGGAAGAGGCGCTCGCACAGCAGGCGCGTGTGCAGCGCGGCCACACCGTTGGTGGCGTGGCTGCCGAGCACGGACATGTGCGCCATGCGCACCTTTTTGCCGCCACTCTCTTCGATGAGGGAAAGCGCACGCTTCTTCTCGCCGTCTCCGGGCCAGCGGGCCTCGACTTCATCCATGAAGCGTTTGTTGATTTCGAAGATGATCTGCAGGTGACGCGGAAGCACACGCTCAAACAACGCCGCGCTCCACGTCTCCAGCGCTTCGGGCAGCAGCGTGTGGTTGGTGTAGGAGAAGGTCTTCTGGCAGATGTCCCAGGCCTGGCTCCATTCGAGCTTCTCTTCATCCACAAGGATGCGCATGAGCTCAGGAATGGCGACGGCGGGATGCGTGTCATTGAGCTGAACGGCCGCCTTGGCGGGAAACTCGCTCCAGGGCAGATCGTAACCACCTTTGAAGCGGCGCACGATGTCGGCGAGCGAGCAGGCGACAAAGAAGTACTGCTGCACCAGACGCAGTTCCTTGCCGCTCTCGGTGGCGTCGTTGGGATAGAGCACCTTGGAAACCGTTTCAGCGATGGCTTTTTCACGCAGAGCCTCGATGTAGCTGCCTTCGTTGAAGACCTTGAAGTTAAAGTCCTCATCCGCCTGCGCCTGCCAGAGACGCAGCACGTTCACCGTGTTGCTGTCATAACCGACAATGGGGATGTCCCATGGCAGGCCGAGCAGGCATTTGGTGTCGATCCACTCATGGTGCGGACGGCCAAACTCGTCGAACTTCTGGATGACCTGACCGTAGAGCTTGACTGCCTGGCGATAGGAGGGACGCGCGATCTTCCACGGGCTGCCATCACGCATCCATGCATCAGGATGCTCCACCTGCTTACCGTTGACGAACTCCTGGCGGAACAAACCAAACTCGTAATGAATACCATAGCCGATGGCAGGCAGGTCCATGGTGCTGAGCGAATCCATGAAGCAGGCGGCAAGACGACCGAGGCCGCCGTTGCCGAGGCCCATGTCCGGCTCCTTCTGCACCAGAGCGTCGAGGTCTTTGCCCATTTCTGAGAGCGCTTCTTTGGTGGCGTCGTAGATGCCAGCGTTGCGCAGGTTGTTCTCCAGCAGGCGACCCATGAGGTATTCGAGCGAGAGGTAATGGACGCGCCGCACCCCCTGGGCACGATGCTGACGGCGTGACTGTGAGGCACGCTCCATGACGCGATCCCGCACCGCGAGAGAGGTGGCCACATACCAGTCATTCTCACTCGCTGTTTCAATGTAGGCCCCCAGAGTGAAGCGCAGGTGATTGGTGATCGAAAGTTTGAGACTGTCGGTGGTGTTGAGAACGGCGCAGTTGGCGAGGGCTTCCATGGGTGTTGCTGGGTTGTGAATAAATTACCAGGTCAACCACTTGGGGGGATCGACCGGCGCGATGAGGAGGGTGATTTCCCCTTTGGGCGTTTTGGTTTGGTAATGAGATAGCAGGATGCTTGCCGGGCCACGCTTGAATTCCTCAAACTTTTTCGTCAGCTCCCGCGCGACCACGACGCGGCGCTCCGGCGCGGCCTCCGTCAGGATGGCCAAGGTATCGACCAGCCGGTAGGGGCTTTCAAAGAAAATGCTGGTGCAGTCCCGCTGCAAGGCGGCGGTGAGTTCGGTGGTGCGGGCACCCTTTTTATGCGGGAGAAAGCCGCCAAAGTAGAAGGGCGTCGTGGGCAGTCCTGAGGCCGCCAGCGCGGTGATGACCGCGCTGGGTCCGGGGATGCCCTCCACATGCAGCCCCGCCGCTACCACGGCCCCCACCAGCCGCTGCCCAGGGTCAGAGACCGTGGGCATGCCCGCATCCGAGATCAGCGCCACACTGCCGCCCTGCCGCATGTGCTCCAGCAGTTGGGGGGTGCGCTGCGCTTCATTGTGCTCATTGAGGCTGATGAGCCGGGCACGGATGTCATGATGTTTGAGCAGCATGCCCGAATGGCGCGTGTCCTCGCAGGCCACCAAATCGGCGATGCGCAGGGTATCGAGCGCACGCTGGGTGATGTCGCGCATGTTACCGATGGGCGTGGCGACGAGGTGCAGGCCCGCAGGCAAGCGCCCTGTGGGAGCCAGGGATTCAGGAAATTCATCCTCTTCGCAAGGCACAGGCGCTGCGGCTGAATCCGGCTCTAATGACATGGGGCGCGCAGGTGTTACCAACCCTCAGAAACCTGATCTGCCAGGTTGAAGGCGAGTCGCTGAGCCGTGTCTTCGAGCAACTGGGTTTCAGAAAGCTGCAAGTTCGCTTCGAGGATGATGTAGGAATCCGCAATGGCGTTGCCATTGTGGAGCACCTTGCCAGTGGAGGTTTCCACCACGGTAAATGGGCAGACCAGCGTCGCCTGAATCTGCGAACTGCGCAGCACGTTGTTCAGGTCGGAACGAAACTGGGTGCGGTTGATGTTCGAAATTTTACCCTTCAGCACCGCTTCGGCTTCACTTCTGGCAACGATTTGATACGAGCCGTGGTTCTGCAATTGCTTGATCACTGCATTGGTCACGAGCACGGCAAGCCGCGGCTCCAAAGTGAGGTTTTCAAAGGTAGGAATCGCCAGCTTGGTGATTTTGCGCAAGTGAGCGGGTTTGTGTGCGCCCAAGGTATAACCTGCGCAGCCGGAGAGCAGAAGGCAGGCAGTGGCCAGCAGAAGAAAAATTGATTTCATCCAAATAATAGAGAAGTGCCCATCAGCATGGCGTGCTGCCATGCCTGCGCAAGAATTATGACGCAGGCTTCGTCGGCGCGGGTACCGGCGGCACCGGAAGGGCTCCTGGACCCGGCTTGGGTGCATTCGGCATGCCTGGCACCGGCAGCAGTGCAGGCTTTTCGGTTTCTTGCACAGGTGGCAGCAGTGAGCCGGGGCCTGGCGCACCAGCACCGGGCCGGGCTGGCATGGTCGGCTCCACCAAAGGAATCGGCACAAAGCCATCATCCCCCGTACGCATCTTGGGTTTCTGGCTGAGCCGGTTCAGGTCTGGAGCCGTCGGCCCGACATATTCATCACGCGACTTCAAATTCTCCGCTGTCAGCACGGTGTAATCCTGCCCCGGCCCCTTCTTGACCCCCGCCACGCCATCAGGATCTGTGCTTGCCACTTCGGCCAGCAGGGTGCGCGCCTCTGCGGAGACTTCAGGAGAGCCAAATTTCAGCGCCTCATTGAGGTAAATGGCCGCCGCCTTGGTTTTGCCAGCCCGGCGGTAAAACTTCGCCACCGTCAGGGACTCATTGGCCTCGGCCGTGTTGACCTGTGACAGAATCATCTCGGTTTCCTGTTTACGCTGACCCTCAGGATGCGTGGCGATGTAAGTCCGCAGCGCATCACGCGCGACTAGCAGGTTGGAGGCGTCTTCACTGCGCTGAGCCGCAATGTTGGTGATGGAGCCGATGCGGAACTGCGCTTCTGCCGCCTGCGAGGTATTGGGATAGTTTTCCACCACTTTCTGGTAGGCCATCACCGCCTTGTCCTTCTCTTTCAAATCCTGCTGCACTTCCGCGATGCTGAACTGTGACAGCGCCGCGTACTTGCCGTAGGGCGCGTTTTTGATGATCTTCTCGTAAAACTTGAGCACCTCGGAAGAGTTCATCTTCATGTTCATCATCAGGAAGCCGCGCTGCTTCTTGCCGCCTTTCGCCTCTTCGGCGATCTCAAACTGCTTCTCGATCGCCTCAGCGAAGTGCGGACTGTCACGGAAGGCCTGGATGAAATTCTGCAGGGCATTGAAAGCATCATCCATCTTGCCCGTATGGCGCACGATCAAAGCATACTGATAGGAGGCATCCGCCGCAATCTGGGTGAAGGGGTACTTCTTCACAATGGTCTGGTACAGGCCCTTGGCCTTCGCGGTTTTGCCATCAATTTCCGCCTGCCGCGCTTCCTCCATCATGGCATTGGCGGAGACTTCCTGGGACGCGCGCTCGCTGTCCACCGGCACCACCCGCTCCTTCTTGCCAGAAAATGGCCAGATAGCGGAAGATGCAGTCGTCAAAGCGAGAAATGAAACGGCACACGCCAGGAACACTGGCAGGCGGGCGAGGGGGAGGAATTTCATCGCGGGGATAGTAAGTTCTGGTTAAGCATGCGTCAAGGTGGCAACGCACCTCTCTCGCCACCCCCTGGGTCGGCCCTTGTTTTGCCCGCCACCCCGGTCTAAATGGCCCTCATCATGCGCCATTGGCTCCTTTTAGCTCTCAGTTTCCCCCTCCTGGCCCAGTGCCAGAAAGCTTCGACGCCCCCTCCTGGGTTTCGCGCCGTGCGCGACCTCGACTACGTGGGCTCAGGAAACCCGCGCCAAATGCTCGACCTCTTCCTCCCTGAGGCCGCGGCGGACAAACCGCACCCGCTGCTCGTGTACATCCACGGCGGCGGCTGGGAGGCGGGCAGCAAGGAAGACGCGGGTGTGCTCCTGGGCCTCATCAAGGACGGCACTCCCTACGCCGGAGCCAGCCTCAACTACCGCCTCACCGACCAGGGCCCCTGGCCTGCGCAGATCCACGACTGCAAGGCCGCCATCCGCTGGCTGCGCGCCCATGCTCAGGAATATAACCTCGACCCCGACAAGATCGCCGTCTTTGGCATCTCCGCCGGCGGCCACCTCGTCAGCATGCTCGGCGTCTCCGGCGGCGTGAAAGAGCTGGAGGGCGACCTCGGCAAGCACCTGGACCAAAGCAGCCGCGTCACCTGCGTGCTCGACTTCTGCGGTCCCTCCGATTTCCTCACCTTCGGCGGCAAAGGCAGCACCGCTGACACCGAAGACCCCAAGGGTGCCATGGCCAAGCTCCTCGGTGGCCCGCTCAAAGACCGCCAGGAGACCGCGCGCAAGGCCTCGCCCGTGACCTACGTCACCCCGGACGATGCCCCCTTTCTCATCATCCATGGCGACAAGGACACCATCGTCCCCTACTCCCAGGCCACCGAATTCGAAACCGCCCTCAAAGCCGCCCACGTCCCCGCCATCCTCCTCACCGGCACCGACGGCGGCCACGTCTTCCTCAGCGGCCCGCTCGTGGAGCGCATGCGCGCCTTCAACGCCCGCCACCTCCAGGGCAAAGACATCCAAATCCCCGCAGGAGCCGTTCCCTCCCATTAAGCCCGTAGCACAACCATACCGTAGCGCAACCGTCCCGGTTGCAGTACCTCCCCAGTAGCGCAACCGTCCCCGGTTGCCGCCCCCCGTAGCACAACCGTCCCGGTTGTTCCCCTTCCCCCTTCCGCAATGACCGACCTCGACATCAAGTCCGCCATCCTCGACATGGGCCGCCGCGCCCGTGCCGCCTCCTATGCCCTCGTCAAGCTGACCAGCGCGCAGAAGAACGCCATCCTCATCGCCATGGCAGACGAGATCATGGCCCGGCAGGACGCCATCCTCGCCGCCAATGCCCTCGACCTCGCCCGCGCCGAGCAAAACGGCCTCAGCAAGGCCATGATCGACCGCCTCACGCTCGATCCCAAGCGCCTCCAAGCCGTCGCCAATGCCGTGCGCGAAGTCGCCCTGCTGCCCGATCCCGTGGGCGAAAAGCTCACCGACTGGACCCGCCCCAACGGCCTGCACATTCGCAAAGTCCGCGTCCCCATCGGCGTCATCGGCATCATCTTCGAGTCACGCCCCAACGTCACCACCGACGCCGCCTCCCTCTGCTTTAAAACCGGCAACGCCACCATCCTGCGCGGTGGCAGTGAGGCCATCGACAGCAACCGCGCCCTCGCCGCCGCCCTCCAGGCCGGGGGCGAGCACGCCGGACTCCCGCCCGACAGCATCCAGCTCATCCCCTTCACCGACCGCGCCAGCGTCGAGCACATGGCGCAGATGGATCAGTACCTCGACCTCATCATCCCACGCGGCGGCAAAGGCCTCATCGAAAAAGTCGTCGCCACCGCCCGCATGCCCGTCATCAAGCACTACGACGGCGTCTGCCACGTCTATGTCCACGCCGATGCCGACCTCGACATGGCCGCCAACATCATCGTCAACAGCAAGTGCCAGAAGCCCGGCGTCTGCAACGCCCTCGAAACCATCCTCGTCCATGAGGATCTCGCCGCCACCTTCTACCCCCTCATCGGCCAGCGCCTCTACGAAGCCGGAGTCGAAATCCATGCCGACGACACCGCCCGCCTGCACCTCGGCGTCGCCGCCCATCCCGCCACCGAAGCCGACTGGAGCACCGAATACCTCGACCTCATCCTCGCCGTCAAAACCGTCAGCGGCCTGGACGAAGCCATCGCCCACATCAACCGCTACGGCTCCCACCACACCGACAGCATCATCACCCAGGACCGCCCCACCGCCGAGCGCTTCCAACACGAAATCGACAGCGCCGTCGTCCTCCACAACGCCAGCACAAGATTCAACGACGGCAGCGAATTCGGCTTCGGCGCCGAAATCGGCAT
Organism: uncultured Verrucomicrobiota bacterium; assembly: GCA_903848465.1. GTDB lineage: Bacteria > Verrucomicrobiota > Verrucomicrobiia > Verrucomicrobiales > Verrucomicrobiaceae > Prosthecobacter. The sequence goes on along the minus strand of CAINGK010000173.1, from coordinate 81,184 downwards.
CTCCACCGACAAGCTCCATGCAAGAGGGCCAATGGGATTGGCCGAGCTGTGCAGCTATAAGTACCTCGTCGATGGGACCGGGCAGGTGCGGGGGTGAGGGGCTGCCGCTCCCTATCCTTCAACTTGTAACTTGAGCCTTTGCATCTACCCATGGCGGACAAAGAAAGAGACACGTGCCATAGGACCGCCGTCCCCAATGACCAACCTCGCTCACGGTATGAATCACCTCCAATCCAAGGTTCTCACTTGTCTAATCCTCGCGGTCACACTGGCTAGCGCTGTCGATGTTCCGAAACCGGATAGCAAGGTGACCAAGAACCTAAGCGATGTGATGCCGCTTTGCCTGATCGGTGTGATGGGGGATAATGATGGCCATATGAGCTGGTTGGCAATGTCCCCCAAGAATGCCAGTGAGGCCTATGGTGATACCGCAGCCGAACTCATTCAATATTTCAACAAGCTGCCACAGGAGAGAAAGAAGGAAGGGATCTATATCTGGGGCTCCCTAGCCCATTTGAAAGATGCCGAAGCTTCGAAAGCAAACATGACGGACTTCCTAGCCAAAAGGTTTGCCGATCCGACCTGGCTTGAAGCAGAAAGGAGCTACATCGCCAAGCTGGCAGCCGCCTGCCGCAAAGCCGGGGTGAGCTTGTGGGTAAACACGGCCATGAATGGAAGACGTGAGGACATGGACTTTAAAAAACTGACCCCCTAATCGCGCCAGCCCCAGTCCTGAAGGGTGACGACCAGCAAGGGGCGTGCGCAGAGGCGCTCGGCTTGCCACCACGCGCGCCAAGCCCAGCTCTTGTGGGAGGGGGGATAAAACCCACGTGGCCTGAATGGCCCGGCCTGAAGGGCCGCAGGACTCAGCCCAGGGCAAGATGGCGAAGCCATCGCCGCCCTGGGTTCACGCAATCACCCTCGTTTCCCAAATCGTCGCGCACCAACGGTGCGCGGGAGACCGTGTGCCGCGCGAAAAGCGACCACGCATGGCACAGCCCCGTTCGCCACCTCTCCTGCGCTCCTTCAGAGCGCGGCCTTGGGAGCGGCGGGGCGTGATCACCCAACCCCAGGGCTTGCTCGTTCCTCGCAGCGCCCTGGGCTGACTCCTGCGGGCCTTTGGCCCACAAGACGGCCCGTTGGACGGCAAGGCGAACATGCACCGCACATTCCATGCGCGGACCACTCCATCAGGATTCACTCGCGCCATGCGTTCAGACCAGGACGGAGAAGACGTGGAGTAGCCGAAGCCCGGTGACAATGGCGTAAGACAGCCCGGCCAGACGGACCGTTTTTACCTAAGGCCGCATCACTCCCTCGCGGCCTGAAGGGCCGCAGGACTCAGCCCAGGGCAAGATGGCGGAGCCAGCGCCGCCCTGGGTTCACGCAAACACCACCGTTTCCCAAATCGTCGCGCACCAACGGTGCGCGGGAGACGGACCATCAATCCCAGACATACCGCTCATCATACTCGACTTCGTACTTCGCAAGGAAACGACGATACTCTTCCTGGAAACTCATCACCTGATGGTGCTTCTGCTGATTGCAGATGTATTCCTTCACCTCCGCCAGATTCGACTGGCTGACAGAGAACGCCCCATAGCCATTCTGCCAATGAAAATTCCGCAGGATCGGCAACTGTCGCTGCAACCACTCCGTCGATCCCGTCTTCACTTGGCGCACGATGTCGCCCAAGGTCTCGGTGCGTGAGAGCAGAAACAGCAGATGCGCATGATCCGGCTCCGTGTTGATCTCCACCGCCGTGCAGCCCAGATCACGCAAGACACCGCCCATGTAGTCATGCAATTCGGGGTGCAGGTGCCGTGGGATCACCTTCTCCCGGCCTTTCGTCGAGAAAATGAGGTGGACGTAAATCTTGGCGAGTGATTGCGGCATGCAGGCAAGGGTGAACGGTTTCCGTGCTCCGTTAGAGCGCGGCCTTGATGAAACGATAACCGGTTTGTTTTTGCAACTGAATGGGCGCGGGAGAACGTGTACCTCGCGAAAGGCAGCCATGCACGGCGCAGCTCCGTTCGCCACCTCTCCTGCGCTCCTTCAGAGCGCGGCCTTGGGAGCGGCGGGGCGTTGTCACCCAAACCCAGGGCTTGCTCGTTCCTCGCAGCGCCCTGGGCTGACTCCTGCGGGCCGTTGGCCCACGATGCATCCGTGGTTCGTGATCGTGATCGTGGTCCTGCTGCGTGCGTGGTCTGTGGTTAGCCTGTTGCAGAAGCCATCGACCTGCTGGGCCGCCAGAGTGCCAATCCACCGCACATGGCATATTACAGCACTGCCGAAAGCCTCTGCCGCACCAAAGGTGCGAAGGACTCAGCCCAGGGCAAGATGGCGAAGCCATCGCCGCCCTGGGTTCCCTGCACACCACACACCTTGCGCCAAGGTCGCGCCCTGAATGGGCGCGGGAGATCGTGTGCCACGCGGAAGGCGACCACGCATGGCACATCCCCGTTCGCCACCTCTCCTGCGCTCCTTCAGAGCGCGACCTTGGGAGCGGCGGGGCGTTGTCACCCAAACCCAGGGCTTGCTCGTTCCTCGCAGCGCCCTGGGCTGACTCCTGCGGCCCTTTGGCCCGCCAAACGTCCCTGCACCGCACTTGAGATGCGCAGACCACATCACGCTAAATTCGCGCCCGCATCGGCCATTCCCCCCATTTCAGCCCCCCCTCCGGCTCCGGCATCCGTGTCAATCCGTGCCCATCCGTGGTCCAAAAAAAGACACCCTGGGCGTCATAACCAGGGTAGTGTCCTGAAAATCCATCCCACCACCGGAGGAACCGTCGGCGCGTGGAGTTGAGGTGGCGTTGACGTTGCTGACGTTTCTCTCGCAGCCAGCGGCGCGTGGACACCCCCTCCCGCAGAAGTTGCGGAATTTGGTGAAGTTTCTCCCGCTGCCATCGGCGCGGACAATGATCCCAGGCAAAGGTGAGCAGCGGCGGTCTCCCCCTCCGGACGTGATACAGGCTGCCAGCCTGTGGATTGGAAAAGGGCGCGAAAGCCGGACGGCCCGGCAGCCCGCCTCACGCTCTGCCGGAGGAGGATCATCCTGATCCCTCGGGGTTTGGTGGCGGTGGCATCGGCGGTGGGGTTTCAATTCCCATTGGATAGGTATGGTACAGGGTCATAGGGTCACAACCTATATATAGGTTGTGACCCTGTGACCCTATTAGGGTCAGGGTCAAAATGGGGTCAATGACCCCGATTTGACCCTGACCCTGGCTCCCCAAGTGCGTAGCTAGCACGCAAAGGGGTCCAGTTTGATCAACCCGCTGGACGCCCACTGTCTGATGAGGCGCTGGGCGGTGCGCACGCGTGAGGGATCGGGACGATCCCTCTCCTACAAGGCGTGCCACCTCCGGCGGAGGAGGATCATCTTGATCCCTCGGGGGCTAGCGGCGGTGGGTTTCTATTCCCATCGGTTAGGTATGGTACAGGTTCACAGGGTCACTACCTATATATAGGTAGTGACCCTGTGACCCTAATAGGGTCAGGGTCAAATCGGGGTCATTGACCCTACTTTGACCCTGACCCTGCACCTGGCACATCATGTGCGCAGGTAACACCCGGCGGAGCCAGGCTTCACCAACCCAATGGACAACCAAAGCTTGATGCGGCGTTTGGCGGTCGATTCAGAGATGTGGGCCGCATCCATGAGGCGCTGCTTCATCTCACTGTAGGGCATCTGGCCCACGCACCCCGCAAACACCGCCTGGCACTCAGGCTGCTCATTCTGGCGCGCGACCTCCGCACGGCTCTCCTTCGTCTCCGCCTCCACGGTCATGTGCATGCCATCGGGCGTGGACCAGGCGAAGCGTAGGGCTTTGTCTCGGCTGATGCAGGCGTGGCGGCAGCGCTCGGAGAAGATCATGGAGGCTCCGCTTTTGCCGTCGCGGGCGATGCGGAGATTGCTCTCCGCTTTGCGCTCGAGCTGGCTGCCGAGGTGGCCGCGCGTTTTGCCGGTCTCCAGGCCGGAGGGGTTCTCGTGCAGCACGAGGATGAGGGGGCAGGCGTAGGCGATGGCGAGCTGCGCGAGGTGTTCCACCAGCGCGAAGGATTCGATGTCGTCGTTCGGGCTTTTGCACAAATCGGCCACGCCATCGATGAACACGCTGTGGATGCCACCGCATTCCTGATGCGCGCGCTCCATCTCGGCAGCGAGGTAGGCGCGGCGTTTGTCCGTGGAAACATCCGCGAGCGAGTAGCCGCGAAAGCACGCGGGCAGGCCGGAGACGCCGGCACGCTGCGCGGAGCGGCTGACGAGGCTCCAGGCGTCATACGGCGACTGCTCGGTGTCAAACAGCACCACAGCACGCCCCTCATGCGGGGCGGCGGTGAAGCCGAGGAGATCGTGCTCCGGCTCCGCGTTTGGGAGGTCGGCGGCGTCTTCGTCCTCGGGTATCGGCGCGGGATCGGCCAGGATGCTGGCGATCATCGCGCCGACGATGGCGCTCTTGCCGCCCTTGGCCTGGGCGGAGATGACGGTGAGGTTTCCCGCTGTGGAAATCTGCTGGGAGAGCAGCGAGAAAACGGGCACGGGCTGCGGCGGCGGCTGCTCCAGGTGGATGCGGCGTGCGTCCAGCTCGGAGAAATCCACCGCGCTGCCTGGGGGCGGAGCGCTGGGGCCGGTGATCGTGATGGCGATCTCCCCTGCCCCGGCACCTGCGCCAGGGGCGGCGGTGCTGTGGGTGTTGCTGGCGGCGGATTCCACGACGGTGAAGTTCGCGGGATCGGTGACGAGTGCGGCCAGAGCCTCCGGCCCCATCGAGTTGTGGTAGCTGCGTAGGTCTTTCATGGCTGGCACTGAGGGTAGTTGAGGACGTTTACCCGGGCTGCATGCGGGCGCAGCAGTTCGGCGATGCGGGCGGTTGCGGCGGCCCCGGCGGGGTCGTTGTCAAACACGAGGCTGACGTGGCGGCCTTCGAACCCGGCAGCCCATTCCGCCTTGAAGGAAGTGCCCGGGCTGGCCACGATGGCGGAGCCCTTGCCGACGGGCGTGAGATTTTCCATACCAGCATCTACCAGCGCGATGAGATCGGACTCTCCTTCCGTGATGATGAAATGCCGCACCCAGGGCCGCCATGAGCTCAGGGTGAAACGCCAGGGCTCCGTGGCACGGCCCCAGGCCCAGGCAAAACGCGCCTGCGACTGCGGACCCCACGGATGGCGGATTTTGACGCCCTGCGGATAGATGTAGCCGATGCGGTCTGGCAGGCACTGTCTGCCGCCAATGCGGAGATCGGAGAAGAGGCCGATGCGCCCTTCATCCACGCCGATGCGGTGGATCGTCTCCACCCGCACACCGAACTCTGCAGCGATGCGTGCCTGCGCTTCCTCGCTGTCTGAGAGGCGGCGGCACGCCGCGCGGGTGATGGCAGCGAAGTCGGGCTGCGACGCGTCCTGCGTGGGTTTCTGGCAGCACATGGACAGGGAAAAAACGGGGCTTACGTGCTTCCCCTGCCCATGACCGCGTTCGTTGCTCCCGGCTAGTTGCAGGATGCGGCAGGCATGCTCGCGATCCCCCTGATAAGCGGCGCAGGCAAAGATTCCGCTGTCAAAGATGACGAGGTTGTCCGCTGCCTTGTCCCGGTCCAGCTCGGCACAGGCCGGGCAGCGGGCGATGATCCGGGAGCCGCGCTGCCGAACCTTCTCCAAACGATCAAGCGTGAGTTTCATGGTCGTGGTGGGCTGGGGGTTTCTCAGCGAGTGGTGGCGACGCCCTGCACGTGTTTCTCCAGCGCTGCCATGACCTGCGGCAGGTTAAAGCGACACACCCGCCCGATCTTGACCATGGGAATGAGCCGCTCCCGCGTCCAATTCCCCAGGCAACGCCGCGAAACATTGAGCCGCAGCGACAACTGCTCCGGCGTGAGAAGCTCAGAGCCAAAGGCGGCTGCGGAGAGGGAGGGTGGCGCGGAAGCAGCAGGCGCAGGCGCGGATGGGGAGGAAGAGGAAGCGGAAGACGAGGAGGATTGAACGTTCTGTGGCAGTTTCATGGTAGTGTGTAGTTAGTTGTGGTATTCTTGGTGCATGGAGCGGCCTTTGAGTGCGCCGAAAAGCGCAGGGATGCAGACCATTGAAAACAGCCGGAGCCGCCATGCCTGGCTGCCGCACCGGCCTGTAGGTTGCGAGACTCAGAGTTCTTCACTGCCTCCTTCGCTGTCCCCCTCCCGGCCCGCCGCGTTCTTCACACCAGCCACCTGAAGGATGACACAACACTTGGGTCTAAATTTTCAAAGTCAAATTTTATCTGCTACTTCATGCTGCCTGATACCACCTTTGGGGGTGTTGGGGAGGTGTGGGTCCACATGCACGCTCGTCGTAGGATGGGCGTGGCAACAGCCCGCCCGTCTGTCAGCGTGCTGCAAATACCCTGGCGTACGGTCGCCCTCGCAGTCGGGCGGTTTGGCGCAGAGAGTGTTGGAGCATTGGCAAGCACCGCGCGCCAAACACTCCCAACCTACGTCCCAGAGCGGCGCTGCAGTCCGTAGGAGGAAAGCGAAGGAACGTTGCCAGGCATTTTGCACACAAAGTGAAATGACTGCAACGCCCAGCCATGCGCTACAGCAAATGGGCACAGATGCCGCTGAACTTAAGGTTAAGCCCTCAAGGCAGCTTCACCTCCACCACTTTCCCCTCAGCGAAACGGGCACTGAACTGCGGCCACACCGCCCAGCCCGTGGCCGCATCCTTCTGCATCGCCTTCCCATGCGTAGCCTCGATCTCCGCCAGCGTGTGCCCTTCCATCGCCGCCTGGGAAGTCACCGCCAGCTCCGCCGCTTTCTCCTTTTTCTCCGCACGCTTTGCCGATGCCAAACGCTCCGCCTCCCGCGCTGATTCAAGCTGCTCACCCTTCGGGGTGATGATGGATACCACCTTCCCATCAGCATCAAACGAGAAATACCACGTCTCCCGCACCGGCCCGCCAAACCCATTCAGCGTCGTGAAATCCACCGATACCTGCCCCTGACCATCCGCCGACCACACCTTTTCATCGTTCCACTTCACGCTTGAGGGGTCACGCACCACGGATCGAATCAGCCGCCTGCATTTCGTCACCAGCAGCGTTCCATCCAGGTATTCCGCTGCCTCAGTCGCCACCACCGGCGGCAATACCTTGACCCCGCCAAGCTTCAAAAATTCCGTCCCCCAGGGCGAAATCAAAAATACGGACGCTGCAATACACGCCAGTAAAAACCAAAAAATCGTTTTCATGCTGCGCACTCAAGCACGAGCCCTCCTCTTGTCAACGTTAGCCAAATCCGTGCTGGTCGTGAAATCCGTGGTCAAAAATGCCCTCACAACCGCACCGCAAACCACGCGTCGCCATCCTCTTTCCGCAGCGGCCTGCGGAAGCTCTTGCGAATCTCGCTTCCCGAATTCCCCGCCCACTCTGCCAACCAACGTCCCGGAAAGCACACTGAAAAAAAGATGCCAGGCGAATAGTTGCATCATGGAAGTGGAGGCGAGGGGAGTTGAACCCCTGACCGAATAACCGTTGTCCGTAGCGTCTCCATGCTCAGTCAATGCGCAGGCGCGGGGGCTGACTCTGCCCAGACACCGCACTCGGAGAGTGCGGACCACGCCACGGGGTGGACTTCGGGCGGGCATCCGGCTTGCGCCCGCCCTTCACAAGCCCCGCATCTTCACTTGCGGGATCGGGCGTCCCCATTCTCTATGGGGTGCGCATACTTGCGCAAGGCTGGCATCATTCTGCTGGGCCTTTGCATTCCCCCATGAAGCTTCCGTTTATCCTCATTCTTCCTCTGCTGCTCGCCGTCTGCTCGGCTTCGGCGCTGACTCTTCCTGATCCGCTGCCGAAGGCTCCGGCTCCTGTCGATGACATCCTGCGCCTGCAGATCTTCCTGGATACGCAGCTCTTTGGCCCTGGGAAGCTCGACGGTCGCCCAGGGGAATTCACCACGAAGGCGCTGAAGCGTTACCAGCACGCCCACAGCCTGCCGGAGACCGAGTTGGCAGACTCCACGCTGGACATCTCCAGCGTGCCGGAGGTTTACACCACCTACACGATCCGCGAGGAAGACCTCAAATTTGTGGGCGAGGTGCCGAAGCAACCCTCCGCGCAGAGCAAGAAGAAGTACCTGCCCTATGACTCGCTGCTGGAGTTCCTGACCGAGCGCTTTCACAGCGCGCCGGAGCTGCTGGAATTCATCAACAAGCCCCTCAAAATGGACGCGCTCAAGCCCGGCGATGTCGTGAAGGTGCCCACCGTGCAGCCGTTTGTGATCGAAGAACTCACGGAAATAGCCAAGCTGCCGCAGGTGCCGGAATTTGTGAACCGCGTCATCAAGATCGACACCAAGGAAAAGGTGCTGGATTTGTGGGATGGCGACAAGCTGCTCGCCACTCTGCCCATCACTCCCGGCAGCGGCCATCTGGCCACGCCGCCCGGCACTTGGCGCATCCTCGGCATCACGCAAATGCCCACCTTCCGCTGGGACAAAAGCGTGCTGGAATACGGCGTGCGCAGCAGCAACTCCTACGAGCTGCCCATCGGCCCGAACAACCCCGTCGGCGTCATGTGGATCGGCCTGAACCGCCCCGGCATCGGCATTCACGGCACGAACTCGCCGCAGAACATCGGCCGCACTTCCAGCCACGGCTGCATGCGCACGGCCAACTGGGACGTGGTGCGATTGGTCAAACTGATCACCCAGGGCATGACGGTCATCATCGAAGGCCCTCCGGCCACGCCGCGCCCCGTCGTGGCTGCCAAGGCACTGCCCGCGACCCCGGCCCCCGCGCCTGCACCGGCACCCCGGCGTGGTTTCTTCTCCCGGCTGTTTGGCAGGAAGTAACGGCTCCGCTCAATTGAACCGCAGCGTGACGGAGCCCGAATCCTTCACCTTCCAGCCGCGCGGAGAGCGCGTCATCAGCTCAAACTGCCTGGCCCAGTAGCGCATGCTGTTCGCCGCGTGGCCATAGGGCTGGTAATCCCGCAGATTGATGAAGGTCAGCTTGTCGCACTCATTGTCCGCAAACTGGAAGTAGGCCCGGCGTGAACTGGAGTCGGACACCTTGCCCTCGATGGCCATGTTGCCTTTCGTAAGGTAGGCGGCGAAGCCCATGAAGGGCGTGACTGCAAACTTGAGCAGGGTCACCACAGCGTTTCCCTTGGGGCTGGTGGGATTGAGTTCGATCACCGCCAGTTGCAGCGTCAGCGTATCCTTGCCGGGCCGTTCACCAGACGGTACAGCGGCGAGGGCGACCCGCGAAAAGCCGCCACAAACTCCTCCCGCAAGCGCGCTGCGATCTCGGCCTGCTGCCGCTGCACGCCACCCCACGCGACCTCCCCGGAAGAGAGGGGCTGGTTGATCGGACGCAGATAATTCAGCGTGACCGGAGCGATGTAGAGCTTTCGTTTCGCCTTCCCCACCGCCAGCACCTGCGGATCGGGCGTGGTCCAGACTTTTTGAAATCCGAGCTGCTTGGTGGCATCTTGTGCCAGCCAAGGCTGCTCAAAAAACGGCGACAGCGCGATGGGCTTGGCTTTGAGCATGCGATCCATCGAACTGCAGGCAGGCAAAGCCAGCAGGAGCAGTACGAAAATGAAGTGCCAAGGTCGCATGGTGTTTGGGCCACGATAAAGACACAAAACCCGCCTGCCCTGCAATCTTATACTGCCACGCAGCACAAACCTTCATTTTGCGAGGGGCTACTTTGGCAGATGGGCGATGCACGGCAGTCTCGCGCGAATCGGAAACGGCAGCGTATGGAAAGGGATGGAGCGTGTCAGTCAGCAGACGCGCTGGGACGAAGGATTCTAGGGACGCGCACAGCGCATCCCTACCGGCCCTGCGTGGCGCGACACCCAGAGCTGGCAGGGAACCGCTGTGCGGGTCCGTGGTTTCGGGTCTGTCACGGCGCAGGCGCTCAAAAAGGTCCGCCGTCCTTGTCGTGGTCGATCAACAGGAACACAGAACCCACTACTTTGGTGAGGAGGGACTTTTGAAAGTTTGTGATGCGCCGCAGTAAAGAACTCTGCCGCCGTGCGAAAGATGAAAGGCGGCAATGGATTTAGCTTTTACCTCCCGTGGTTTCTGCTGAACTGCAGTCACCAGCCAACCAATGTCTCCAGCCACCGTTCATCTTGTGATCCCCTGCTTTCAGGAAAGCGGGCGCATCGGCCCGTTCCTCGCGGAACTGTGCGAGGTGACGCATGAACTCGGCGGTGTGACCATGCAGGTGGTGGAGGACGGCTCGGACGCCAGCGAAGCCGCGCGCATGCGCGAGATCATCACCCCACTGTGCCAGCGCCATGCGCACCTCCTGCCACCGCTGTTTCTGCCGCACAATCTGGGCAAAGGCGGGGCCGTGTATGCGGGCTGGGATCAGGCAGCGCCGGTGGACTGGCTGGGCTTCGTGGATGCGGATGGCTCCTGCTCTGCCACCGAAGTGGTCGGTCTCATCCAGCGCGCCCGTTTGCAGCCCGCAGCGCTGACCGCGCTGTTTGCCTCACGCTGGGATCAGACCAGCTCCAAGGTGCAGCGGCAGTGGAAGCGGCGGCTCATGGGCCGCATCTTTGGCACCCTCGTCTCCACCCTGCTGCGCATCCCCATTCACGATAGCCAGTGTGGCCTCAAGCTCGTCCCGCGCGCCGCCTACCTGCGCATCGCCCCCAAGCTCAGCATCCTGGGCTTTGCCTTTGATGTCGAACTGCTCGCCGCCCTGCATGACAGCGGCTGCGCCTTTGAGGAAGCCTCCATCTCCTGGCACGAAACCCCCGGCGGTCACGTACATTTGATTCGTGATTCCATCCGCATGGCACGGGATGTCCTCGCGATTCGCAAGCGCCGCAGGAAGCGGTGAGCCTAAAAACGGAGATGGCGGCCTACGGAATACACTGAACAAACGGAAAATCAGAACAAAGCACCTGACCGTAACCTCAACTTTTGAGTGACCTATGCGGAATGCTCTTTTCCGAGTATTCCGTGTGTTCCGTAGGCCATCCATTCCCGTTTTCGGTTTACCTTCCCAAACCGGGGATCAAGATGATCCCCCTCCGTCGGTGGCGTCCCGCTACTCCCACTTGATCTCCGTGCCCACGGGCAGCAGACGCACGGCGCGCGCGATGTCCCAGTTGGCCATGCGGAAGCCGCCGATGCTTTCCTGCTTTGTCATGGTGCCGGGAATGCTGGTACCGTGCAGACCGTAGGGCAGCGGTTTGGGATCGCTGCCTTTGGCCAGATTGAGCCATGCGATGCCCACCGGATTGTTGGGTCCGGCGGCCAAGCGGTAAGGGACGCTCAGGGGTGCGGCGGGATCGCCCGTGCTGGAAAGCTTCGGGCGCGGAATGACTTCCAGCACTTTCCATATCTTGCGCCCACGCAAGCCGGGACGCGCAGACGACACAGGCATGCTGGCGATGACGGCATCCCCTCGGCGAATGATCAAGCGGCTCACTCCCAGCATGCTGGCGGTGATGGGTGCAGCGGGATCTGCGGCAGGTTGCAGCGGCTCTTCCAGGGCCTTTTCAATTTCAAACGGCAGCACATTCGGCACCAGAAACACGGCACCGGGCACATTGGGATTTTTCACGCCAGGATTGATGTGGCGCAGGAAGGACTCGGCGGCATGGAAGCGCTCGGCCACAAACTCCCAACCCGAATGGTAGGCCATGAAAGTCTCGTGGGTCAGCTCCTCAAAGGTGGGCGGCGGCTCCACGGCCTTGGCCTTTCCTTTGCCACTCGGGGCGGCGACCGGGTGCGGTGAAATCCAGCGCATGTCTGCCGCCGTGAGCACGTACTCGACGTAGGGACCGCCGATGGCTCTCATCCCAGCTCCAGGCTTGCCTTCCGGGGTGTGCAGCTCGCCGGGATGCGCTTTTTCAAAGGCCTTGTACGCCGCGTCATACACCGGCCCCGCCGTGCCATCGATCGGCCCGATGGTGAAGCCCTGCCGGTCCAGAAAGGCCTGGATGAGCACCAGCGAAGAAGCGCCCCAAGCCGCAGGCGGCAGCGCCCGGTGGGGCTTGGTGGCGATCAAGACGGGGGCCTCCTCCCGCACCACAGGCGCAGCCTTTTTGGCCTTTGCCTTCGCCGCCTCCTTGGGTGCGTCTTTGGCCGCTTCCTTGGCCGCTGCTTTTTCGGCCTCCGCCGCAGCGGCAGCCGCCGCGACCATCACCTTGATGTCACTCTCTCCCGGCACCTTCACCACCTGACCGATGACGATGCGGTCATTCTTCATCTCATTGAAAATCCTGAGCTGATCGATAGTGACGCCGTTGGCATGCGCGATCTTGGTGAGAGAGTCCCCCTTTGCCACCACATGTTCCAGCATCGTCGCAGGCGGTCCCGTAGGCACCACCTTGGCCGGAGTCGCCTTGCCGTCTTTTTTTTGCACGGGCACTGGCTCACCACGTCTGACTTCCGTGACTTCGGCAGGCACATCCACCGGGAACCCCCAGGCCGATGCGTCGGAAGCCTCCACCGTCCAGGTCCATTTCACCACCTGCTCCAGCCCCGCTTCGATGGGCGGGATCGTCGGCTTCACCGCATCCGTCTGTGCCCAAACGCCGCAGGGCAGGCAGCACATCAGGACGGCGGCAACGCGAAAACTCCGCGTGAACTTCAAAGGCAACAGATGCGACATCATGCGGCATTCAAACCACAAATGCGGCGTTCACAAGTTTCTGTTCATCGCGGATGCAGGGAAACTGGCGGACGCCTCTATTTCCCCAGCGCCTGCTTCAGCACCCGTTCTGCGTCATGCTAAGAGCCTCACTGACCTGCCTCGGTGTATGCATCCGCTGCCACAAACCATTCACGTTCGATGATTCGCTCCGGTGCATTGAATTGCAGCAGATTGACTGTGACACGCCCCACAGCTGTTTTCGGCACGATGAACAGCCCCCGCAGCTCAAAGTGATCCCGCCAGGCCTGCTGACGCGGATGAAACAGCGCAACGAGTTCCTTATTGGCCGGATCGAGCGAGGAAAGATCACTGCCTTTGAACTGATTGCAAGCGATGCAGGACATGGCGAGATTTTCCGCAACCGTTTCCCCGCCGTGTTTTTGCGCGATGATGTGATCGACCTGATGTGCATGAAAGCCCAGCTCTGCTGGGGCGAGGCAATATTCACAGCGACCACCCGCTCTGGCATGCACCAGACGGCGTAGTTCCGCCGGGATGTGAGCCGTGCTCATGCCGCCTGCAATTTAGCACGCGCACTGGCCTTGGCGATACGCACGAGATGCTCGACACGCATGATCTGCTCCCACTCTGCTTGTTCACTCTCACCCAAGGCCTCATGCCGTTTTTTCTCCAGCAGGACCGCAGTGCGTTCTGCCAGTTGGGGCGAGGGATGCAGCGCCATCACCTCCTCGGCCGAAGGTAGATCGGCCAGAGTTTCGAGGACATCATCCAAGGCTTGGATTTCTCCCACTTTCCGCCCCTGCCATGAGCGCAGACCCGCAGAAAGCACAGCCGCCATGTCAGACGCCTTGCTCGGCAGAAAGGCCGCAAGTTCATCGGGAATCTGGAGCGTCAGTGTCATGATGGGAAAGTGTGCGCCACAGAATTCCTTCTGGCAAGCCCTCTCTATTTCCCCAGCACTCCCTTCAGCACCTCAATGCAGCGCTCATTCTGCGGCATGGTGCCGATGCTGATGCGCACCCATTCGGGGAGCTTGTAGGCGGCCATGGCGCGGACGATCACGCCCAGGTCCATCATCGCTTTGAAGACCGCGTTGCCATCGCCGACTTTGACGAGGACGAAGTTGGCGTAGCTGGGGATGTATTCGAGACCCATCTCGCCAAACTGCTGCTGCAGGTAGGCGCGGCCTTCGTCGGTGATGGCCTTGGTTTTGTTCTGGTGCTCTTCGTCCAGCAGTCCGGCCAGCGCCCCTGCCTGGGCGATGGAGTTCAAATTGAAAGGCTGCCGCGTGCGTTGCAGCACGTCGATAAGTTCCTTGTTGGCGATGCCGTAGCCGACGCGCGTCCCTGCCAGTCCCTGGATCTTCGAGAAGGTGCGCAGCACCACGACGTTGCGCCCTTCGCGCACGTATTTGAGCGTGTCTGGCGGGTTGTCGAGGAACTCATAGTAGGCCTCGTCAAACACGACGACGACATGCTCCGGCACTTTGGCCATGAAGCGGTCGATCTGCTCCTGCGAGACGAGTGTGCCCGTGGGATTGTTCGGATTAGCAATGAAGACTTCCTTCGTGTTTGGCGTGATAGCGGCGGCCATCGCATCCAGATCATGCACGTAGCCGGGATCTGGCACTTCGATGGTGTCTGCGCCAAACACCTTGGCCATGAGTTTATAGACGAGGAAGGCGTGCTCGGCGGTGATGATGTTGTCGCCGGGCTTGAGGAAGGCGTGGCCGATGAATTCGATGACTTCATTGGAGCCGCAGCCCATGATGATGTTGCCCATTTCCAGGCCGAACTTTTCCGCCAGCGCATTGCGCAGCTTCCACGAAGCACCGTCTGGATAAATGTTCACCTCTTTGACGGCCTCCTGCATCGCCACAATCGCCTTCGGCGAAGGCCCGAGCGGGTTCTCGTTGGAGGCGAGCTTGATGATGTCCTCCGGCTTCAGGCCGCGTTCACGAGCCACATCTTCGATGGGCTTGCCGGGTTCATAGGCGACGAGATCTTTGAGCTGTGGGTTGGCGTAGTTCCAGATGGACATGGTTGGTGGCTTGGAGGAACGTTTCTTGGACTGGGATGGCGGCGATGGCAAGTCCGGGTCGATTTTCGCCTGCTCAAAGAATGCGGGATGAAAGACAGCGACATGCCGCCATCCGGCGTAATGATTCTTCCATCATGCCTGCCGAATTCAAAGACTACTACGCCACCCTTGGCGTCGCACGCGATGCCAGCGCGGACGACATCAAGAAGGCCTTCCGCAAACTCGCCCGACTCTACCACCCCGACACCGCCAAGGATAAAAAGACCGCCGAGGCCAAATTCAAAGAGATCAACGAGGCCAACGAGGTGCTCAGTGATCCCGATAAACGCCGGAAGTACGACACCCTGGGTGCCAACTGGCAGGACGCGGGAAATTTCCAGCCACCGCCGGGCGCAGGCGGCCATGAGCAGGAGTTCCACTTCGGTGGCACCGGCTTCAGCGACTTCTTCGAGCAGTACTTCAGCGGTGGCAGCCGCTACGGCTTCCCGCAGGGCTTTGAGGAAGAAGTCCCCACCGGTGCCGCCAAGAAAGGCCGGGCGCGTCGCGGTCATGACATCGAGGGAGACATCCTCGTCACGCTGGAAGAGGCCATGCACGGCACCCAGCGCCCGATTTCCCTGCAAACCGTGAACCGCCAGACCGGCGCGGCGCAGACACACAGCTTCGAGGTCCGCATCCCACCCGGTGCGACGGATGGCCGCCGCATCCGCGTCCCCGGCCAGGGCGAACCCGGCAGCAATGGCGGCGCTGCGGGAGACCTCTACCTGCGCGTGCGCCACGCCGCGCATCCCGAATTCACCACCCAGGAGGCCGACGTGCTGCATGACCTCGACATCGCCCCCTGGGAGGCGGTGCTGGGCGCAGAAGTCATCGTGCCCACGCTCGACGGTTCCATCAAGCTGCGCATCCCCGTCGGCAGTGAAAATGGCCAGAGCCTGCGTCTGCGCGCCCGTGGCCTGCCCAAAGGCAAGACCGGCGAGCGCGGCGATTTCTTCGTGAAACTCCAGATCGTACTGCCCACCAAGCTCGACGATGCCGAACGCAAGTTGTGGGAACAACTGCGCAGCGCCTCCACCTTCAACCCCCGCGCGTAATATGAGCGACTCCACCCCTCAGACCTACACGCTGGAAATCCTCGCCGAGACGACCGGTGTCTCCACGCAGACGATCGTGCTGTATCAGGAGCATGGCATTCTCCCGCCTCGTTACGATGAAGACACGGTGCGCTCCCTGCGCCGCATCGAACACCTGCGCGAGACCTGCGCAGCAAACCTCAGCGGCCTCAAGCTGCTCACGCAGTTGCTCGATGAAGTGGAGCAACTGCGCCAAGAACTGCGCGCCAGACGGTGAGAATCAATTGGCCATGAGTGACCGTTGCTGAGTTATTCCGCAATTGAGCGGCACCGAAAGCAGCCGCAGTTCCCTGAAAAACAAGGCATGCACGGAGCGGCATAAAGAGGCAGTCCAACTTGGGCCTTGGCTGGTTGGGTGTGGTGTGGCAGACTCGGGGTATGACCGCCCTGCCAGCCACCACGCCTGAGCATTACCTCACCGGCACGTCCGCGATGACGATCCCGGATGGTGAGGCTGCGTTTGTAAACTGGCATTTCGTGGAGACGTTTTTGGAAGGGCGCGCGAACTTCCGCATCGCGGGCCGTAATTTCCCCGACACTTCGGCGGTGCTAGGAGCGGCAGGTGTGCGGGAGTGCGCGGCGATCCTGCGCGGCAGCGGTGTGGCACTGCCTGCTGGCAGCACTTTTTATGCGGCCAACCGTGATCGCGCCTTCCTCGATCTGCTGCTGGGCAATCTGCTGCTGGGCCGCCGCCCTGATCATCTGCGCATCGCCGACTACACGGACGCCGACTCTGATGCGGACCATCTGCGGGCGGCGATTTGGCGGTTGCGTGAGCGCCTGGAAGCGGGTGCGCAAACCAAGCTCCTGGACGAATGGCTGGCGCTGCAATGAACTTCACGCCGGCCCAACAACTGCACGTCCGCATCATGCGTGAAGTCTTGTGCGCGGTGCAGGAGACGCCGCTGGTGCTGAAGGGCGGCACGGCGCTGCTGCTGTGCTATGGACTGGACCGTTTTTCGGAAGACCTAGACTTTGATGCGCCAAAGAAACTGAATCTCGAAAGCCGCATCGACCACGCGCTTCGCCCATTGACGCAGCAACTACGCATCACCCGCACCAAGGACACGGACACCGTGCAACGCTACAGGATCGAGTATGAGTGCGCAGCGGTGCAGAGTCGGCTGAAAGTAGAGGTTTCATGCCGAGATGCGGTGGCAGACGCAGATGTACTTGTACGTGAAGCGGTCCGCACCTACCGAGTTGGCCGTCTCATTGAGCAAAAGACCCGTGCATTGGAGAACCGCACCACAGCACGCGACCTGTATGATGTGCATTTCTTGGCGACGCATTTTCGTGCAGAATTTGAGTCGGACGCGATCACGCGCCTGCGCACGCTCACCGCAGACATGAACCATCTGGAGGGCCGTTTCAGGCCCGCATTTGAGGAAGATGATTTATTCCGAGACCGGGCGGAACTCGTTGCCAGTTTGATCCTGGAGCTTCAGTCCGTACTGGAGTGACGGCTGGGGAGGATGATCCGTTCTGTGGTAAGAGACAATGAATCTCAGCTCACACAAACTTCGTCACCCCCGGGATCGGCAGCGGCCCCGGCTCAAACTTGTCGCCAAACTGCAGATTGTCGGGCGCGAGATCCTGCTGGGAAGAAAGGATGGCCAGCGCCGTCCGTGCGGGCTTGTTGTCTTTGCCACCTTCCGGGGCGGCAGGTGCTGCGTCGTCCTTCCACAGGATTTTCTGCCCGGTATAGGCGGCTTCACGGCCCATGATGGCGATGAGGGTGCTGCTCAGCATGCGGTCGCCGTCATTGATGACCTCGCCTTTGCGGATCGCGTTAAAGAGCGCCTGATGCTCCAGGTCGTACATGTTTTTCTCCTCGCCGCGCCAGCGCCAGCGTTGTTCGCCCTCGATGAACGGCGCGGAGCCTTTGCCGATGACCAGCCTGCCCTTGGTGCCTTGAATGTTGTCGATCACTTCGTTGTGGCAGCCGTTTATCTGACGGTTGGTCAGGTGGCAGAGAATGCCGCCCTCCCACTCGTATGCGCAGTGGAAGTGGTCAAAGATGTTGCCACCCTCCGCCTGACGCTGCCGACCGCCGGTACCGATGACGCTAATCGGCGGCGCGTCCTTCATGGCCCAGCAGATTTTGTCGAGGCTGTGCACCGCCTGCTCGACGATGCTATCACCGCAGAGCCAGGAGAAATTGTACCAGTTGCGCACTTGCCACTCCACATCGCCCATCCCAGCGGGGCGGCCTGCGGCGGGCGGCATGACTTTGACGGGACCGGCGTAATAAGTCGCCAGGATGCTGGTGATGTCGCCGATCTGCCCTTCGTGCAGGCGCTTGTAGCACTCGATGCGGCTGGTGGAGTAGCGCCAGCAGAAGCCAGCCACGAGATTGAGCTTCTTCTGCTTGGCCTTTTCGACTGCGGCCTGAGCCACGCGATAACCAGCGGCATCCACCGCCATCGGCTTCTCGCAGAAGATGTGTTTCCCGGCCTCGACCGCAGCAGTCAGATGCAGGGGGCGGAAGCCCGGCGGGGTGGCCAGCAGCACCACATCCACGCCGCAGTTGATGAGCTTTTGATAAGCATCCAGCCCGGTGAATTTTTTATCCGGCTGCACATCCACGCGGTCCGGGAACTGCGTGGAAAGGTTCTTGATGCTGCTCTCGATCTGGGTGTCGAACGCATCGGCCATCGCCACGATCTTTGAATTGTAATCCGCGCCGAGCGCCTGCGCCGCCGCACCGGTGCCGCGACCACCGCAACCGATCAGGCCGATTTTCAAAGTCTCGTTGGAGTCCGCCTTCTGCTGCGCAAGGAGAGAGCCTGCGGAGGTCAGCACGACCGGAGCGAGAAGCGCTCCACCACTGGCATTGAGAAAACGGCGGCGTGAGAAAGCGGATGCGGCGGGATCAGACATGATAGCAAGATAGGTTGAAAACAGAGCTGAGATTTCGGCACGGCGACGGCAAACCTTTCAGCGAGAGGCCAGATTGATCAGTCCCAAGAGCAGGTCATTAGGAAGCCCCTAATGAATGCCGGAGCACTGAATCAGATCGGTTTACAAAACATCACGTCGCAGAGTGCGCAGACTGCCTCAAACGTGGCGCGGGATGACCTTCGTCGGCCCGGATGAATGGGGCGGATGGCCGCCACTCTCCAGATTTCCCAGCGGCTGCGTCTCCACCCGGCTGATTTCGTCATCGGGTGACGGCTGCAGCAGCGCCTGTACGAGGAGCTGGGTGTCGTCCAGAAAGGTCAGCCCCGCACGGCGCATGAAATCCACCTCGGACGCATGCGTGTGCAGCGTGATGAGCAGGCACTCCCCCTGGAACAGAGCCAGCACAAACACGCCCTCATAGCCGAACCAAAAAGTATTCACGTCGCGATCACCCCCGCTGCCAAAATGAGCGCGCGCATCATGCAGGGCTTGCAGGAGGCGCTCGGCACGAAATTCCTCATAGGGCAGGAGGTTGATCAAAATCTGCCGCCGCCAGCACAGCAGCAGCCCATTGACCGAACCGGCGTGCTTCAGACGTTCGAGCGCGGAGCGCAGAGAGGGAGTGATGTATGCAGCCATGGTTTATGCCTCCAGGGAACTGGCGCGGGTGAGGAGTTCAAACATGGGCGAGCGTTCGCCGATGAGGGCACCTGCACCGGGGTCTTTGGCATCCGTGCCAGCGTCGAAATACGCGAAGTTCAGGGAGAAATCCTCCTCCTGCAGCGTCCCCATCCAGGGGGCACCCAGGTCGAGGCATTCGCCCACTTTCTGACCAAAGTGTCGCAACCCTTGGAAATCGGCGGCATAATTGTTCACGGCCTCCTGACCGCTGTCACTGGCGACGATGCCATCCTTCAGGGTAAAGAGTTGCAGGGGGAGAGGTATCAACTCGAAAGCGCTCATGGAGTTTGGTGGGTGTTGCCCCTCTTACCTCTCAAAAATCCGCCCCTGAGGCAAGCACAATCCACACCGGCCTCAAAATAGCGGCCCTGCCCGCGTGCGACCGCGACGCTTTGCTTTCTTTCCTCGCTGCGCTATCAGTCTCGTCCCATGACCGCCGTCGCCCCCAGTTTCAAAATCGGCAATGAAAAACTCATCAAGGTGCTGCCGAACGCCGCCAACCGTCTGCTCGGCCTGCTCAAAAAGCAGGGCCGCGCTGAGAATGGAGCGCTGCGCGTGGCCGTCGTCGGTGGCGGCTGCTCCGGTCTGCAATACAAGATGGACCTCGTCGATGGCCCGGCCAATCGCGACATCATGGTCACTTCCAGCGAGGTGCGCGTCGTCATCGACCCCAAGAGCGCCCTGTTCGTCTCCGGTTCCGAATTGGACTACAGCGACGACATCCAGAGTGGCGGCTTCAAGGTGAAGAACCCAAACGCCGTCGTCACCTGCTCCTGCGGTGAAAGCTTTTCTGCCTGAGCCCGATGTCGAACGCCTTTGCCCTCCTCGGCCTGCCGCGCATTGCCGCGCTCGATGACGAAGCGATACAGCAGGCCTGGCTGGCTGCCAGCCGCAGCGCCCACCCGGACCAGCCCGGTGGCGATGCCACCCGCGCCGCTGAGATCAACACCGCCTACGACACCCTGCAAGCCCCCGAGAAACGCCTCAAGCACCTGCTCGATCTGCATGCCGTGCCCTGGCGCACAGTGCCCATCGACGATGGCATGATGGCGCTCTTCGGCCAGCTCGGCCCCGCGCTGCAAAACGTCGCCACTTTCCTCAAGCGCAAACAGAGCGCCACCTCCGCGCTCGCCAAAGCCCTGCTCGCCCCCGACGAAATGCGGCTGCGTGAACAGCTCGAAACCCTCGGCACCACGCTCGATGCCGAGCGCACCGCCCTGCTGGCAGGCCTACCCGCCTTCGACACCCGCCTCAGCACCGGCGACACCACCGCCCTCTCCGATCTGCAAATCCTCCAGGCACGCCTGGCCTACTTCGGCAAATGGCAGGCCCAGGTGCGCGAAGCCCTGCTGAGCTTGATGTGAGTCCTATTTGCTCTCCACCGATTCTGCCGCAGCCACGCTCTCGCGCACTCGCCGGAGGCAATCGTCCGGGCTGGCATCCATGGGCAATGTGAGCGGCTGGCGCTGCACGCACAAGTGGCGCACCGCGCCTTCGCGGCGGACCTGGGTCACCTCAATGCCGTGCGCGGCAAAGAAGCGCACGACATCCTGATTACTGGCGTAACGGCTCATCGTTGCTGGCTGACAGATTAAAAATCTCCGCCGCCGCCAAAGTCGCTGCCGCCACCCGAATCACCGCCGCCGAAGCTGCTGTCGGAGTCATCGCTGAAACTACCACCGGAACTGGTGTAGTCGGTGTCAGTGCCGGAGAAGCCAGCGTCGTTGTTCAGTGAGTCTGGGGGCTGTGCGCCGAAGGTGGAGGCGGAGCTGTGTGAGCCAAAGAAATTGTCATACATCCACATGCCAGCGGCAGCGCCAAACATGCTGCCCATCATGTTCTGGAAAAAGCCGCCACCGCCGCCGCCGTAAGGCTGGCCCATGCCGCCCATCCCGCCGACGGGAGCACCACCGCCGCCCGACAGGGAACGGAACAGGCCGCGAATGAGGCTGAACCCCACCCAGATCAGCAGCACGATGCCAATCGTAGGCAGCCAGGAAGAACCTCCCTGCGTCGTGGTGTGCATCCTGGAGCTAAGCGGTGCCGCTGCGCCGTTGTGATGCGCCTTCATGGTCGTGGCAATGAAGTTCACCCCATCAATCAGCGCATCATCATTCTTTTTGTGCTTCAGCGGTTCAAGCATGCGCTGCACCAGCGTCTCACGGTCATGCAGCGTGAAGGCCACTCGCTGAGTCTCCGTGCCAACGACGACTTGGAGATGCGCAGGCTGTTTGACGAGCAGGATGAGGACGCCGTTCACTTTCTTGCTACGGGCGAGCTGTTCCGCCCACTGGGTAAAGCCTCGGTTGGGCGCTGACTTGTCCGCCTGGAGCACCGTCTGCTTCACGTCGTCAGGCACGACCGCGAAGGTTTGTACCACGATGTCCTTGTGCAGTCGGGTGGCGACCTCATTGATCGTGCCCGTGGCATTCACCTTGGCGAAGTCGGAAAAGAAGGCCCCATCATCTTGGATGCCCCCCACAGCAGCGCGGACACCGGCGGTGCCGAGCAGCAGCGTGGCAGCAAGCGTGGGAAGGAAGAAACGGCGTGTAAGTGTGTTCATGGTCGTTGAAGAGTACAGTGTCACTATGGATCATAGATACGCATGGCGTAGCTATTAAACGCACTCCTTTTTGTAGTCACTCGCGCGCGCAGCTCAAGTGTGAAGTCTGCGTAAACTGCACACAAACTCATTACAACCTGCGTCTTTACCAGGCTCTGGACCATGGGAAGCTACAATATGGAAAAGATAACCTGTCTGGAAGTTCTAAAGCAAGGTGCATATGCCTGGAACACCTTCCTCCTGGATGAAGGTCTCCAGTCGGCCAGCCTCAGCGAGGCCAATCTCGGCGGTGCTGATCTCCGCCGCGTGAATCTGGCCCAGGCGAATCTGCACCTCGCCAATCTCAACGGCGCAGACCTTAGTCTGGCCAACCTGCGTGGCGCGGATCTCAGCCTGGCCGATCTTCGCGGGGCGAATCTCAACGGTGCCGACCTCAGCCTGGCGAACCTCGAAGGTGCAGACCTGCGCGGAGCCAAATGCACCGGCGTTCAGTTGCTGGGAGCGGACCTGCGCCGGGTGAATTTTCACGACACGGACCTGCGGCGGGCGAATTTCGCCAACGCGAATCTTTGCGGTGCCGACCTCAGCGGCACGCGCCTGATCCGCGCGAACCTGCTGGGCGCAGACCTCGATGGCGCAGACCTCACCGGCGTGGAGATGCAAGAGGGTAGGCAGATCACGCTGCTGGCAGCGGCTTAGCCTGCAACAGATTCCCCTTACTTCTTCACCTGCCAGAGTTCATCGAAGAAGTCCGCCGCCACGACTTTCCCCGCTGCCGCAGCACTCGGCGGCTGCGTGATGTCGAGGATGGCCCAGTCAGGGAGCTTGGGGTTTTGCAGGGAATTGGTCTTGTCATGCGCCTCGCGGAAGGTGAGGCCGGAATTGATCACCGCCTCAAAGCCCAGCGATTTCAGGCAGGGATAAGTCAGCAGGGGCACGTGCGTCTTCGCGTCAAACGACTGTCCGCCCATGCTCACCTTTTCCGCGTCCCATTTCACAGGCAGTGACGCAGCAAGCTGCTTGAGGCAGGAGTTGGATTCCGGCGTACCCCAGAGGATGAGGCTTTGCGTTTTGCCAGCTTCATAAATATCCCCCACTTCGGAGGCCTTCACCACATGGGCATCGCCACGCATAAGGCCCTTCCAGCGCTGGATGAAATGCGCCGCCTCGGCGTTCACCCACGCATCGACCGCAGGCGAGGATGATTTTCCATCTGGCAGCACTACAAGGAAGCGCTTCATGAAACTCGCATCCATCGGCCCCGGATGGGCACCCGGCTTGCCCCCGGCCGGAGTGTCGTGCGGAAAGGGCTCCGCATTGCCAAAATCACGCCACTTACCGTTCTCTTTGATTAGGCGGCACATCGCCCCTGCCACCTTTGGGCCGGGGCTCATGAAGGTCTCAAACTGCGATGCCACGGGACCAATTTTGAGTTTCAGCGGGGTGCCATCAATGAGCACCTTGAGCGCTCCCCCGCCCTTCCGCGCCTGCGGCGGCGGATAGAACACGATGCGCGTCACATTCTGCGACTTCATCTCGATCGTCTGCCCGTCCACCACCTTGGCATCGAGCCGCGCTTCCTTCCAGCTTTCCTCCATCCCATGCAGGTTCAGCCACTTCATGCGGCCATAGAAGGGGGTCTTGGTCTGGATGTGGACTTCGTCAGGAAACAGGTCGCGCCCTTTGGCGACCGCTTTTTCCACCCACGCCTGTACTTCTTTGATCACCTCGGGGTGGTACTTGTGCGGCATGCCGGGGCCGATGAGATGTGGCGGGTGCAGCCCTTCTTTGCCAAGCACTTCCATCATGTATTCGGCGCTGTCACGCTGGGCATCGATCTCGCCACTGTAGCTGATGAGCGGCACGTTGAAGAAATTCCGCGCATAGTCGGGCACGTCATACACGCCCCACAGCGTCTGCTCATACCAGACCGGATACTTGTCCGGCGTGAGTTTTTGATAGCGCTTCACATCCGCAAAGCCCGCTCCGGTATGCACGCAGACCCACTGGTCCGCATAGTGCGCACCGAGATGCCACGCGCCTGCGCCGCCCATGCTGAAACCCGCAATGGCCACGCGGTTCGTGTCCACATTGAAGCGCTTGGTCGCATCATCACGGCATTCAAACACGTCCGTCTCGCCCGCGCTCTTGAAGCCGTTGCAGTACCGCCCAAAGGGATGAATCACAATCGTGCCCGCCGGCTGAAACTGCCCCGGCTTCTTCGCCATCAGCCGTGAATAAACAAACGGCAGATCCGTGGCGGTGTCGCCCCGGCCATGCAGCCAGATCCACATCGGCACCGGTTTCTTGCCCGCGCCAAACTCCAGACCTTCCGGCACTTCCACGCCATAGGGTTGCGGTGAATCATCAATCTTCGAGTAAAAGCCCAGCACCTTCTGCCCGCTGCCGTTCATCCACGGCGTTTCGTTTTTCTTGAGTGCGGCGATGCGCTTCTTCGCTTCATCCAGCAGCGCCGTCGCCTTCTTCACTCCATCCTCGGGCTTCTTGTCATACCATTCATGGAACTCCAGTGCATAGCGCACGGCCTTGATGAAAATGTCTGCATCCGCTGCGCGCGGGTGCTGCTTCACGGCTTCAAAGGCTTGCGTCACCACCGCCAGTTCGCTGGCGATTCCAGCCTCCTGTTCTGCCGATAAGGCGGCGGTGGGTTTCGGTGGCAGGCTGCCTTGGAACGAAGCCGTGGCACCATCAGTGCGGAGCTGAGCGCACACCGGTGATGAGAGACAAGCCAGCAGGAAGAAGAGGCACAATTTTTTCATGGTCGAGAAAGCACCAACGCTCGATCTGACCTATTTCATCCACCAAGCCATAGTTCCGCTTGGAACCGCAGGCACCCCTTCGGCACCTTTGAGCAGAATCTCCCCGCCCTCGACCGTCCCGCCGAAAATGCTGAACTCCTGCCGCATGAGATGCTGCAACGTGGTAGGCGAGACGGCCCCCTGACGGCAGCACAGCAGCACACCGATGGGTTTGTCGGACATCAAACCACTGGCGGTGCCGAGCAGCGCGCCGAGATCGCGCTCCAGTTCGAATCCACCGCGCTTCGCATCCTTGGGGGTGTAGGGGTCGATCACGATCAAATCGTAGCGCGTCGTCTGCGTGCGCTCCCGCTGGGCGAACTTCACCGGATCATCCACCACCCAGCGGATTTCACGGTTGGCCAGGGTGTTGAGCGCCGCATGGTCACGCGCGCGCTTGATGGCATCTGCCGAGGTGTCCACATGCGCCACTGCCGCTCCGGCCTGCGCCGCTGCCAGCGTGAAACCACCCGCACCGCCAAAGAGATGCAGCACACGCGCCGGACGGCGCTGTTTTTCCGCAAACGCCGCGCACAAGCTGCTGACCCGCTCCCATTGCTCCTGCAGCTCGGGAGCCAGTGCCCGCACTCCACCTTGGGGAGAAAGCAGAAAGCGCAGCGAGCCGATGTGCAGTTTCAAGGGTTCCTTCACCTCGCGCTTCAATTCCACGGCCTTGCGCCACTCTGCACCGGGCAGTTTGCGCCGCCACCAGACTGCATGGGCAGCACGTGATGACACCAGCGGGCCAAGCTTTTCGAGGAGACGCCCGCCGCCGCTATCAAGGAGTACGTAGGCGTCTGCGGAAGGTGGGCTATTCATGGATGGGGATTGGGATTGCGGCGGGAGCCTCGGAGCAGCAGCAGGCCGGTATCATCCGACTCGATCTTGAGGTCATCCGCCAACAACGGTAGCACGGCTTCCATGCCCTGCTCAGCAAACAACGCCGGCCAGTCAAAGCGTATGCGGTAAGCTTCCGGTCCCGGAGCAAAACGTGGATAGTAGCTGATGGCCCATGGCTTCCCCCAGGGCCAGCGCAGGCTTTCGCTGGATGTGGAAGCAACGCCCGTGATCCAGGCGTCTTTGCGCGGCGTGTGCATGATCAACTGGGTGGCGCTGCTCAGTTCCGCCGGCGGGCGCAGTTCCAGCCACCCCTGGTGTTTCCCCGGCACCTGCACCACCGCCTCAACCGTGCGCATTTGCGCATCACGCCATGACAATGCGATGTCGAAGCCTGACGTGTGACTTTCAAATTTCACCCACACGGCATTCAAAGGTGAGCCATCCTGGCTGTCCACATCGACCTGCTCCACAAAGGGCAGACAGAAGCCAAAACGCTTCATCCGCACTGAGTACGGTCGGATCATCGACACCGAGTTCAGCGCCTTGGGCGGCGTGAGCATCAGGAGGTGCGGCTGCGCGACATCCATATGAGCGATGGCTTTGGCACGGTCCTTGTAATTATTAACGATGATGGCGTGGTGGGATGCCCCACCGGCCATGAGGGCCGATTGAAAAGCCGTGGCACCATCCAGATAAACGATGGATCGCTCTTTATTCTCCTGGGTCAGACGCTCCCTGAGCCGTTCGATACTGACGACGGTCGGGGTGGCATGCAGGTCAATGAAACCATTGGGAACAAGAAACCAAATGGCCGTCCCCAGCGCCCCCACAGTTGCAGCACCGCGCCAAAAAGATGACTTGAGACCGCTGACGAAGAAGCGCCCGGCGAGAGCCGCCGCAACCACCACCAGAATGACCAACAGCCGCGAGAAGGTCTCCGCCGGAAAGCCGGTGACCATGTGAACCATGGAGACGAGGAGCAGCACGAGCGCTGCCCCCCCTGCGGCACGGCAGCGCTGCGGCAAGCGCGCGGTTTTCACCAGCGCAGAGACCAGCAGCACCGCAAAGAGCGGATTCCAGCGCAGCACATTCCAGATCATCTTGATGGCGTAGCTGGCATTCTTTTGCAGCCCACCAAGGAAGTCAAAATCAAGCCCGATGCCATGTTCCGAGGGGCGCAGTTGTGGCCAGATCAGGTAGGCGGTGTAGGGCAGGCAGACCGCTACAAAGAAAACACCCGCCATGGCGGCCAGACGAATGATTTTGTCCCGCCAAGATCCAGCATGCCCCCAGAGCAGCATAAAATAAAACATGCCAGCACCGGCCAGATGCGCCTGCCCAACGGGGTGGCATAGCGTGATCAGCGCAGCCAAGAGCGCCACCATCGGCCAGCGCGGCCGCCATGGCCGGTGAATCAACACCGCCCACAGGAGCACCGCCAACGAGCAGCACAAGGTGGAGGGAATGTAGGTGGCTATCCCCTGCCGCGGCAACATCATGAAGGCCAGCAGTAGCATGCCCATCCCTGCTCCTCGCGGACCTACGAGCCGGAGTCCCAGCAAGGCGAAAGCCCATGCCATGACGCACACACCCACGGTCTCCACCAAGGCGTAAACAAAGCGCAGTGGCAGTCCGGTTTTGAGAAAGGCGCACACGATCAGGTCATGCACCGGAGACATGCTGCCCTGAATGCGCAGATTGGTGAAAAACTGCCAGTCTCCGCCATCCTTGACCACCTGCGCCGCCTCGGTTGTCTGATCGAAGATGTCATGCACCGCAGGCAGATCCTGATTGAATCCGGTCATCATGTACTCCCCACGCCACAGGTAAGTCAGCGCATCCGCGCCGTTTCTTGGGAAAGGCGAGGTGAACGCACCCGCCCAGACCAGCCACAGCCGCGCCAGCAGAAACACAAGGATACCTGCCCGGAAGAGTCCGGCAGGGCGGCGCAGGGCGCGTAGGAATGAGGGCATGGTGGATTTATCGGTTGCGTGGAGAGGACGGCTTTGCCATTTAACCATAATCGAGTCAAGATGAAGCCCGTTCCCAACCGCGAGATCATTATGCAATCCCTCATGCCTATGTCCTACAACCACAACCGGGAATTGCCATGACCGCGTTGAACTTTGGACTGATTGGTTTTGGCTACTGGGGTCCGAATCTGGCAAGAAATTTTGGAGCGCAAGAAAACTGTGCCGTCTCTTGGATTTGCGATCTGAGCCCGGCCAGGCAGAAGCAGGCGACTGCCAGTTGGCCAGCCGCACGGACGACCGGCCGTCTGGAGGATGTACTAGAGGACCCGGAGGTGCATGCCGTTCTCATCGCCACCCCGGTTTCGACCCACTTCGAGATTGCCAAGCGTGCCATTGAAGCTGGCAAGCATGTCTTCATCGAAAAGCCCATGACGCACACCTCCGCTGAAGCGCAGGCGTTGATTGAGCTGGCAGAAAAACACCAGCGCGTGCTGGCCGTGGACCACACCTTCCTCTTCACCGGTGCCGTGAGAAAGATGAAGGAGATGCTCGATTCCGGCGAACTGGGAGACCTGCTCTACTTCGACTCCGTACGCATCAACCTGGGACTCTTCCAGCACGACATCAACGTGCTCTTTGATCTGGGACCGCACGACCTTTCCATCGCCGACCATCTGTTCCCCGTGAAGCCTATCGCGCTGCGTGCCATGGGTGCCTGCCATTGCGGTCAAAAGCATGAGAACCTCGTTTATCTCCATCTGGAATTTGAAAACGGCATGGTGGCCCACTTCCACTGGAACTGGCTGGCCCCCGTCAAGATCCGCCACACCCTGCTCTGCGGCACGAAGAAAATGATCGTCTATGACGACATGGCCGCCAGCGAGAAGGTCAAGGTGTATGACAAGGGCATCGTCGTCAGCCAGCTCGACCAGGATTCGCTAGCTAAGTTCCGCGTGGACTACCGCGTGGGAGACATGGTGGCACCGAAGCTGGACCAGCGTGAGGCGCTGGCCGCGGAGGCCGCCCACTTTGCCGACTGCGTGCGCAATAATAAAACACCCCTGGCAGACGGCCATGCCGGTCTGCGCGTGGTGCGCATGCTGGAAGCCGCGCAGGAATCCCTCCGCAAAGGTGGCGAGCGCATCGTCCTCTGACGCTCTTCTTTATGTCCACCATGCGCAAAATCGCCCCAGATGTGGTGCTCGGCGAAAACGTCCGGCTCAACGATTTCATCAACCTCTACGGTTGTGAAATCGGTGATGATTCCATGATCGGCACCTTCGTCGAGATCCAGCGCGGTGTGAAGATCGGCAAGCGCGTGAAGCTGCAAAGCCACTCGTTTGTCTGCTCCGGCGTGGAGATTCACGATGAGGCCATGATCGGCCACGGCGTGATGTTCATCAATGACCGCTTCCCCCGCGCCACCAACCCCGACGGCACGCTGAAGTCCGGGTCTGACTGGTCCTGCGAGACCACGATCATCGGCAAGCGCGCCTCCATTGGCAGCAATAGCACCATCTTGTGCGGAATCACGATTGGTGAGAATGCGATTATTGGCGCTGGCAGCGTGGTGACCAAAAACATCCCTGCGCGCGCCATCGCCGCAGGCAATCCAGCAAAAATCCTGCGTTATCTGGAAGACGACACATGAAGGTTCCCTATTTCGATCTCAAAATGCAAACGAGCGCCATCCGTGGCGAACTCGAACGTGCCATTGCCACTCAGCTCGATGACTGCAGTTTTTGTCTCGGCCCAGCCGTAGCGCAGTTTGAAAAAAGCTTCGCCACCTACTGCGATGCCTCGCATGCCGTGGGCTTTAACAGCGGCACATCTGCGCTGCACGTCGCGCTGCGCATCCTCAATGCAAAGCCGGGAGATGAGGTCATCACCACCCCGATGACTTTCGTGGCCACCAGTTGGGCCATTGTTTACACGGGCGCCATTCCGGTGTTTGTCGATGTCGATCCGCTGACTGCGAACATTGATCCGGCCAAAGTGGAGGCAGCCATCACGTCACGCACCATCGCCGTCATGCCGGTGCATTTGTACGGCCAGCCCTGCGATCTCGACCCGCTGCTTGAGGTCTGCCGCAAGCACTCCCTGCCCCTCATTGAAGACGCCGCCCAGGCCCACGGCGCACGTTACAAAGGCCGCAAGATCGGCACCTTTGGCGCCATGTCCGGCTTCAGCTTTTATCCCGGCAAAAACCTCGGTGCTTGCGGTGAAGCTGGCGCACTGGTGACCAACTCGGAAGCTTTCGCAAAGCGTGCCAAGGCCCTGCGCGAGCACGGCTCCACCGAGCGCTACTACCACGACGAGATCGGCTACAACTACCGCATGGAAGGCATTCAAGGTGCCGTGCTGAATGTGAAGCTGGCACATCTGGACACGTGGACGAAGCGCCGCCGCGAAATCGCCCACCGCTACCACGAGAAGCTGAAGGGGCTGCCCTTGACCCTGCCAATCGAGCCAGACTACGCCGAAAGCGTTTACCATCTCTATGTCATCCGGCATCCTGAGCGCGACCAGATTCGTGATCACCTAACGAAGTGTGATGTCGGCAGTGCGCTGCATTATCCGCTTCCCGTGCATTTGCAGAAATGCTTCGACTACCTCGGCCATAAAAAGGGCGACTTCCCCGGTGCCGAAATGGTGGCAGACCAGTGCCTAAGCTTGCCGATCTACCCCGAGCTGACCGACGAGCAGGTCGATTATGCCGCCGATTCGCTGCGTTCCTATTTCTCTTGATGTCCTCCTCCCTCTCCATCCTCGTCACCGGCGGTGCCGGTTTTATTGGATCCAATCTCGTCGAGCATCTGCTGGAGCTGGGCCATCGCGTGACCGTGCTGGACAACTTCCGCAACGGCAAACGCGAGAATCTGGCTGACGTGGCGGGAAATCCGAATCTCAAAGTCATCCACGGTGACATCCTGGACCTGCATACCTGCGAGAAGGCCTGCGAGGGTGTGAACTACGTGTTTCATCTGGCCTGCATGGGCGTACGCCATTCGCTGCACAGCCCGCATGAAAATCATCAGGTCAATGCCACCGGCACCCATCACATGCTGCAGGCGGCTCAGCGCGCCAAGGTGGGCAAGTTTGTTTATGTCTCCACCTCCGAAGTCTATGGCCGCGCCAAGGACTTCCCCATCGTGGAAGAAACCGCCACCTGGCCGCTGACCGTCTATGGCGCCAGCAAGCTGGCAGGCGAGCACTACGCAGCCGCCTTTCATGAATGCAAGTGGCTCAACACCACACGCATCCGCACCTTCAACAACTACGGCCCCCGCTCCCACTTTGAAGCTGATGCAGGCGAGGTCATCCCGCGCTTCATTCTGCGCGCGCTGCATGGCCAGAGGCCAGTCATCTTTGGCGACGGCACCAACACCCGTGACTTCCTCTATGTGCGCGACTGTGTGGAGATGTTCTGGCGGATCGCCCAATGCGAAAAACTCGACGGCCAACTCGTTAATCTCGGCTACGGCGAAGAGACCACGCTCAATGATCTCGCAGGTGCCGTGATGGCAGCGGTGGGACGTCCCGACCTGAAGCCGATCTATGAAGGTGATCGCCCTGCCGATGTGCCACGCCTCTGGGTGAAGGTTGACCGTCTGCGCGCCGCCCTGGACTTCAAGCCGCGTGTGTCGCTGACCGAAGGCGTGCGCCTCACGTTTGAGTACTTCAAATCGTATCTCGAAAAGCACCCCGGATGCCTCGCCGAAATTCCAGACTTCAATTGGAAGGCCTGAGTCAGAAGCCGAAACCCGTCTGTCTCGTCACCGGCGGTGGCGGCTTCATTGGTTCCGCGCTGCTGCCGATTCTCTGCGCCAGCGGCTGGGATGTCATCGCAACTTCTCAGACTCCCAGACGCAAACGCAACGGCGTAGGCTGGAAAACCTGGCGTGCTGAAGACGGCGGCGTACCCGACTGTGATTGGAACAAGCTGGACTGCGTCATTCATCTAGCCAATCCGCGTGTCCAAAGCCGGGACATCTCGGAGCTGCAGCGTCAGGTCGAAAGCGGGGTGTTGGCCACCAGCAGGCTGCTGGAAAAGGCCGTCCGCCACAAGGTGCGGCGCTTTGTCTTCGTCTCCACCGGAGATGTGGTCTCCCCACCGGGTGGCATCGCGCAGGAAACGGACAACGATTATTCCGCCACCAGCTTTTACAGTGCGGCCAAGGCGAGCTCGGAACTGCTGACGCGCAGTTGTGCCGCGCTGCTGTCCACCGCCATCGTGCGTGTCTATCACCCGTTCGGTCCCGGCGGTGACGACTTTCTCATCAACCGCATGATCGCCGCTGTCGCCGCAGGGCGTGAGATCACGCTCGAACGTGATGGCGGCATTTTGATCAATCCCATCTGGATCGACGACCTCGCACGCGGCTTGGCGCTGGCCGCTAAGGCCGATGCCACCGGCGTGTTTCACTTGGCCGGTCCTGACACGCTGCGTTTCGCTGATTTTCTGCGTCTCACGGGACGTATGCTGGGCAAACCGGTTACGCTGCACACCAGCGCAGCAAGCCCTTCCCTGAATCACGCCGGGGACTGCCGCCGGGCGCGGCGCTTGCTTGGCTGGCGGCCTGCAATGCGGCTGCGGGCTGGGCTCAGAAAAATGATGCCGCCGCTTGAACAAACCTCAGCGGCATTTATCGGTCCCACATGACTCCAGCACGCATCATCATCCTTGGCGCTCGGGGCATGGGCATGGACATCGCCGATACGATCTCCTGCCTCGCCGCAGCAGGCAAGCCGCTGGCGGTTCACGGTTTTTTGGACGATGACACCTCCACGCATGGCAGCAAAGTCGGCGACCATCCGGTGTTAGGCGGGCTGGCGGACGCGGCACGTTACCCTGACTGTCTGTTCGTCAACGGCATCGGCACCTCCGGCAGCCGCCATTTGAAACCCACGCTCATCACCAAGACGGGTGTGCCACATGACCGCTGGATGACTGTGGTGCATCCGCGCGCCTTCGTGTCTCCCTCCGCCAAAGTCGGGCGCGGCACCGTGCTGCTGGCCAATGTCAGCGTCTGTGCTGACGCGGTGCTCGGGGACCACGTCATGGTGCTGCCAAACAGCGTCATTTCCCATGACACGGTGGTGGAGGATTACAGCACCATCGCCAGTGGTGTGTGTGTGTCTGGGCGCTGCATCGTCCGCCGTGGTGCCTATCTCGGCAGCAACAGCAGCATCCGGGAAAATACCGTCATCGGCGCTGGCGCTCTGGTGGCCATGGCCGCCGTCGTCACCCGCGACGTCGCACCAGGCATCACCGTTCTCGGCTCACCAGCACGTCCTTTCGAAGCATCCGCATGAAACTGCTCTCCTTTGTCATCCCCGCCTACAATGAGGCGCAGAACCTGCCGGTGCTCCATGAACGCATCACCGCCATCGACTGGCCCGCACTCGGCTTTGAAATCGAGATTATCATCGTCGATGACCACTCCACAGATGGCACCCCTGCCCTGCTGACCGGCATCCGAGAGCGTGACCCACGGGTGAAGTGGCTGCGCTTCTCACGCAATTTTGGCAGCCATGTCGCCCTCGCCGCTGGCATCGAGCACGCACGGGGAGATGTCATCTCTCTGCTGGCAGCAGACCTGCAAGACCCGCCGGAGATTGTTCCAGCCCTGCTGGAGCGCTGGCAAGCAGGCGGACTCATCATCTGGGCCGCACGCGACAAAGTAGAGGGCGTCAGTTTCTCCAACCGCATCTTCTCCCGGCTTTATTACCGGATGATGCGCTGGTTTGCGCTGCCGCAAATGCCGAAGGAAGGTGCCGATTTCCTCATTTTTGACCGCTGTGTGGCCAACGCCCTAAATCAGGCCCGCGAACGCAACACCTCCATCCTCGCACTCATCCAATGGCTCGGCTTCCAGCAGGAATTCGTGCCTTACACCAAGCAGTCGCGCGCCACGGGCCGCTCCAAGTGGACGCTATCCAAAAAGATCAAGCTCGTCATCGACTCCCTCGTGGGCTTCTCCTACGCGCCCATCCGCCTCATGTCCGGCCTGGGCGTGTCCATCGCCATGCTCGGACTGCTCTATGCAGCCATACTCTTTGTGCTGCGTTTTGTTTATCTCAAACCGGTCGAAGGCTGGACCTCACTCATCTGCGTCGTGCTCGTCACCTCAGGCATTCAGTTGCTCATGCTCGGCGTGCTTGGTGAGTACCTTTGGCGCAATTTCGACGAGACGCGGGGCCGCCCTCGCTACATTGTCGAATCACGTGTCGGCATTACCGAACTTCCCCCCTCATGACTGACAACGAACAGCGCCTCGCAGGCGAAAATCCTCTTCACCGTTTGCTGGAGTGGCCACCGGTTTACCGCCTTGCCACGCTCTTGCTCGCACCCGGTTCTGAATCTCGTTTGGACGCCATGATTGCCCGCATTGCCAAGCAAATCGGCATCAGTGGCGACGCTCTGGATGTGGGCTGCGGCCCCTTTTCACGCCTTGCCGGGCAGGGTTTTGACAGCGTTACGGGTGTGGATGTTTCCCCGGTCTATGTCGCGGCGCTGCAAAAATCCGGCGTGCGTGGTGTCGTCAGTTCCGCCGATGCGCTCCCCTTTCCCGACGCCACCTTCCGCACTGTCTGGAACAGCGGCCTGCTACATCACCTGCCAGATGATGTACTGCAGGGTGCGGTGCGTGAAATGCTGCGTGTGAGTGGTCCGCAGGGGCATGTGGTGGTCATTGATGCGGTATTGCCGCGCTACGCCTTGCTGCGTCCGCTCGCTTGGATCACCCGCAAGCTGGACCGTGGCCGCTTCATGCGCACGCAGGCCCAGCTTGAGTCACTTCTTCAGGCTTGCAATGGCCAATGGGAATTTCAGCGGGAGACTTATGCGCTCAATGGCCTGGAGTGCTTGGTCGCATGCGGCCGTCAGCGCGAGGCCGGAACCAGCCCCTCATAGATCCGCAACAAGCCCTGGATGTAATCCTCCATGCGGGGCTGCCGCGCCCACTGATCATTCTGGTAGGATAGCAGCCGACTGCGGAAATCAGGGTCCGTCAGACAGCGTTGCGTTTTGTCCAGATAATCGGCGTCGTCTTCAAGATTGAACAGGCCGGGATGATCCGCACCCAGCGCCGCGATATTGCCCTCGATCCGGCTGGCCACGATGGGCACGCCGCAGGCCATGCCTTGCAGCAGTACCATCGGCTGCCCTTCCCAGGTGGAAGGCAGCAGCAGCGCATCGAGTGATTGCAGCCACGGAGCGATGGGACGTTTGTTGCCGGCCAGTCGCAGCACATCGCCCACACCTGCGGCAGCGATTTCTGCCTCCAAGGTAGGACGCATCATACCCTCGCCAAAAATGATCCCCTGCGCTGTAGGCAGGCGTTGTTTCAGCCCGGTCATCATGCGCACGGTGGCCGAATGATTCTTCTGCGTGGAAAGTGATGCAATACCGCCGGCGATCAACGCCTGCTCATCCAGCCCCAGAGATGCACGATTGCGTGCCGGGTAAAACGTCCTTGTGTCCACCGTGTTGGTCATCACATGGGTGGCTGCACGCGGCACCTTCAAGGCGGCGATAATGTCCTCCCGTGTCTGCTCGGACAGGGTGATCTGTGCCGCCGTTAGTTTGGCCAGCAGCCGCAGCGTGAGCCAGCGTCTGCGCCGCTCACGGTTGAAGGTCTTGTGATGATGCATCACCACCGGCAGTCCCGCCAACCGCGCCGCCAGCACGGCATAGACGTGCGCGTTATAGACATGCGAGTGGACCACGTCAAAACGCTGCTCTTTCATCCAACGTGCCAGCCGCAGCAGAGCCAGCGGGTGGAAGCGCTTGCTGCGCACCAGTGGCAGCAAATGGACGGGCAGTCCTTCGTTCCGTGCCTCCTCCCCGCTCACGCCCAGCTCTTTGAGGCAGACCACTTCAGCCTGAAACCCCACCATGGGATGCCGCACCATGGAGAGCACCAGATCCTCTGCGCCCCCCACCGGCATGCTGATGAACAAATGCAATACCTTCATGTCTCAGCGGTAGGATGGCACCATGGTGGCCAGTTCGGCATAGAATTTTTGCGTAACCTCCCGGAGATCATCGCGACGCCGCGCCGCCCTCCCCCATGCAGCTTGCAGGACGGCGTTCGGATTCACCAGAGCCCGCACGGTGGCGGACAGACGCCGTTGATCCCGCAGACCAAAGGCATCGAAAGTGACGTCCTGCGCCTCGAAGGTGTTGCGAAACGCGGCAGTCCTCTTATCAAAATTCACCAGCAGAAACGGCACTCCCAGGCCGTGGCAGGTGATGGCCATGTGCAGCCGGTAGCACACCACCAGATCGGCTGCTCGAAAAAGGTCCAGATAACTCATCGTCTCCATTCCGTAATAAAGCGGCTTTTTTCCAAATGGCTCCAAAAACTGCGGCAGATACGGCATATCCTGACCATCATGCGCCACGACATCAAAGCTGGTGCCTGAGGCCTTCAGTGTGCTCAGCACCTGCTTGAATGCGGTCTCCATGATTTTTCCCGCAAGATACCCCTTGTGCCCAAGCTTGGGCATAAAACGCTCCGGCGGGGCGCTGACCAGCACCCGCTGCGGAGCCGCTGGCTTCAGCGGCTGCTGGCCTATGAAAGTGGCCGGGCATCCGATCAAGGTGGAGTTGATCCCAAGCCCCGCGAGGAAGTCCACGGTGTCCACATCACGCACAGCCACGGCGATGGCCTTGCGGTGCGACACTTGAATCTCCTGCCGCGAACGCTCGGAAAGCAGATGCGCCTTATCGCCACGGATGGAACCCACCCCCAGACCAATGAAGGCCAGCGGCGGCATCAGCTCCTTGATGGCGTCCACGCTGGTTTTGAAACGCCAGTCCGAACCGTCGTACATGTTGCTGCCGCCGACGATGACAAGATCTGCCTCCGCATTCGTGCACTCCAAATTGGCCCCTTGCAGCCCAACAGTCACACCGGACCTGCGGTGCGGGTCGTTGGCTGGCAGCTCGACGATGCGCACATTTGGAAAAACTTCGCGCATTCGCTGATGGATACCGTCGCGCACAAACAGGTCGCCGACATTGCTGGAAAAAGGAACATAATGGTGAACAAGCATGATCGTGAAAAAGAAAGGTTGTGAAGGTGGGGGGTGTGGGTCGGCAACAACCGCTCAGGCTGAAAAACGTTTCACCAAAAGCGCCCGTTTTCCCTTCTGCTAGCGCCTGTCTTTAATGGGCATAATTCCTACTGTAATGTTGAGCACTACTTCAATGAAGCGCCCATGTTGACACGAGGGCTTGCCACACAGATTTGCCCCCTCATCCTGCATGCGACCGCGATTGAATTTTATGTGATGATGAGCCTGTGCGTTGCTTTCCCGCAGCGCTCATACCATGCTATGGATTTGCAGGCCGCAGTCGGCTCAGGACATTTGATTTGCACTTGCTGTAATCGAAGATTAGAGGCGCTTCAGCTCACGCATGAAGTCCCCCTTCCGCAGCATTCTGGATGCTTACAATCTCCTTCTCCGGCTCTGCAAGCTACCTCTGCGTGTCTCGACGGCGGATCACGCCGCAGGCCTACAGGAACGCAGTACCCTGCTGGCATCCGGCACGCGTAGCGACACCAATCTACTCGAAACCCGTGTCTGCGGCCCCGAACACGCCAACTATGCCTTCGACTGGCCTGCTGCCGAACTCTTCCGGCTCCGCGATGTGTGGCTCACCGGTGATCAGGGACAGGTCTTCCTGCAGGACGGCAGCCTCTTTGAGCCATGGGTCCGGCCCTACAATTTGGCGAAGCTAAAGATCTCACGGCCGCTGAAGCTTGGTGCAACCCGGATTAAAGGCCCCGTCTTCCATCTCACAGGCCGCAACCATGAAAACCGCGGCCACTTCATGCTCCAGCATCTGCCACGTCTCATGGCAGCACGGGACTACCTGCGTGCGCTGCCGGACTACCGCATCCTCGTCGCCCCGGGTCATGCGCGCTGGCAGGCGCGCTACATCACCTGGGCAGGGCTTGATCCTTCAAAATTGATCGAAGGCACACGCGGCACCATGCAGGTGGATGACCTGATCTTTGTCCCGAACCTCTACGGTAAGTCCTCGCTCTGCCCGCCGCCGTTTTACAACGAACTCTCTAGCTGCGCCGCGAGCTACCCCGTCGCCAACGGTCCAGGCCGCCCCATCTTCATCACGCGACGGGATGCGCCGGACAAGCAGTTGATCAACGAGGAGCGCATCGTTGAAATCCTCCGCAGCAAAATCGGTCCCGTCGATGTTATTCGCCTCGGCGAGCATTCACTGCCAGATCAAATCGGCATGTTCCGCGCTGCGCCGCTTGTCATGGGTCCCATCGGCCAAGGCATCTGCAATGTGCTGTTCTGCCAGTCCAGCCTGCTCGTGATGCTCACTCCCGGCCCGATTGGAAATCCGGTTTACACCTCGGCGCACGGCACCCAAATAGCACGCATCTGCGGCAATGAAGCTCTCACCTTCTTGTCCAACGAACCCGCCCCTTCGCGCGGCGACTGGACCTTTCCGGAAGAGCGTTTCATCATGCTGCTGGACCGCTTGCTCGAGCAACCCGAGGCAGCCAGGATCAAACCCGCCGCGCTGTGAGCAGTCCCTGGCAACCCAAACGCATTCTTGCGATCAAGAACAAGCATCTCGGCGATGTGATCTGCGGCGTGCCTGCGTTCCGTGCCCTGCATGATGCCTTTCCAACGGCAGAGCTTGATGTCATCGTCTCCCCCGGCAGCCGTGACCTCATTGCTGGCTTCGATTGGATTCATGCGGTGATCGAATCCCCCCGCAAACTCAAAGGTCTCGCCCGTGTGCGTGATGAGCTGCGCGTGGCCCGCGCCGTGGCGACCGGCGGTTATGATCTCGTGGTGGATTTCACCTGGAGCGACCGCGCCATGTGGTACGCCGCGCTCAGCGGTGCCAGCCGACGCTGGGCCATTCAAGTCACCGCCGGTTCCAAGCTGAAACCCCATATCTTCAACGGCTATGGCGGCAAGCCAAACCGCAGCCATCATGTGATGGAGCACGAGCGCGAGTTCCTCATGCGCATGGGCATACCGCATTACGACATCCGTCCGGACTTCCCACCCACGCCTAGCGAAGAGCAAGAAGCGCGCGACTGGCTCGCGGCGCACCATGTGCAGCTAGACAAACTCGTCGTCGTGCATCCCACCTCGCGCTGGCTGTTCAAATGCTGGCACGACGAGCGTGTGGCAGAAGTCATCGACTGGCTCACGGCCCAGGGCTGGCAGCCCGTGGTGACCTGCGGCCCCTCAGCGGATGAATTGAAGCGTGCGCGCAATATTGTCAGCCTCGTGCGCCAGCCCTGCCTCTCACGCCTGGGAGACATGAGCCTGCGTCATCTCGCTGCGTTCATGCGGCAGGCGCACTTTTTCTTTGGCATGGATTCCGCCCCTTCCCACATGGCCTCGGCGGTGGGACTGCCCGCCGTCATTTTGTTTGGCCCCTCGCAGGTCAAACGCTGGCGTCCGTTTGGGGATGCGCATGTCATCCTGCACCGTGACTGCGCCTGCATCGCCGTACGCGGCGCGGAACTGGCCTGTGACAAAACCCAAATCGTCCGCTGCATGAGCGCCATCACCGTGGCGGAAGTCACCGCCGCCATTCAGTCACGATTTCGTCTTGCCGCATGAGGCACGCTGGCTTTGTATCCGCCACAGTGAATCAACCCGCTATAGAGGCCCAAATTCGAGGCATACGTGAAAACATCATCCGCGCAGCCAGCGTCGCGGGAGAGGGGCATATTGCGAGCGCCTTTTCCATTCTCGACATCCTGTATGTGCTGTATAACGGCATCCTGCGCCATGATCCCCAGCAGCCGCAGGACCCGCAGCGCGGCCGCTTTGTGCTGAGCAAAGGCCACGCCTCCCTCGGCATCTACGGCATTTTGGCCGAGCGCGGCTTCTTTCCCAAGGAGGAACTGAACACCTTCGCCTCCTCCAGTGGCAGACTGGGCGGTCATCCAGACTCACGCAAAGTCCCCGGCGTGGAAGCCTCCACCGGCTCCCTCGGCCACGGCATGCCCATGGCGGCTGGCATGGCGCTCGGCTTGAAAATTCGCGCCTCCGATTCACGCGTCGTCTGCATCGTCGGCGATGGCGAATGCAATGAAGGCTCGGTGTGGGAGGCCGCACTCCTCGCGGCTCATCACCAGCTCGGAAATTTCACCTGCGTCGTCGATTACAACCACTCCGGCGACCGCGCCCTCATGCTGGGCGACATCAGCGCCAAGTTCCGCTCCTTCGGCTGGGAGACCACCGAGATCGACGGTCACGACCATGAGCAGATCCGCGCCGCTCTCGAACCCCACGGCGGCACGGTGCCGCGTGCGGTCATCGCCAACACCATCAAAGGTCATGGCTGCAAAGACATGGAAAACAATCCAGCCTGGCATCACAAGGCCCCCAAGGCGGATGAACTGGAGGCATTGCTGGCCCAACTGACATGAGAAAGCAGTTTGTCACCACCACGGAACGTCTGCTGGACGAAGATGAGCGCGTCGTCGTCCTGCTCGGCGACATCGGCGTCTTTGCCTTCCGCAACGCCTTCAAAAAGCACCCGCAGCGCGTCCTCAACATCGGCATTCTGGAGCAGGCCACCGTCAGCGTGGCCGCAGGTCTGGCCAAGGAGGGATTCATCCCGCTGTTTCACAGCATCGCGCCCTTCGTCGTCGAACGCGCCTTTGAGCAGATCAAGGTGGACTTCGGCTACCAGTCCTTGGGCGGCAATTTCGTCTCCGTCGGCGGTTCGTATGACTACGCCGCGCTCGGCTGCTCGCACCACTGCCCCGGCGATGTGTCCCTGATGCAGGCCATCCCCGGTGTGGAGATCATCGTCCCAGGTCATCCGGCGGAACTGGATGCATTGATGTCACAGACCTACGCCAGCGGTCACCCGACCTATTACCGTTTATCGGAGCGCTCAAATCGTAGCGCGCAAACCGTTACTTTCGGCAAGGCGGAAGTTATTCGCAGCGGTAAAGGCCCCACGGTTGTAACGGTCGGACCGTTCCTGGACCGCGTGGTCGAAGCCCTTGAAGGCACCGACGCCACGATCCTCTACTACACCACGATCAGCCCCTTTGATGCCGCCACGCTCCAACAACATGCTGGAGATGGCCGCATCCTCTGCGTGGAGCCGTTTTACGAGGGTACCCTGGCCGCCAGTGTGACGCAGGCCCTGCGTGGCAAGCGCATCGCCCTCAGCAGCATGGGCGTGCCGCGCCAGTTCCTCACCTCCTACGGTCACGCCGATTACCATGATCGCGCCTGCGGCCTGCTGGCCGCAGACATCCGCGCCCGCTACGACGAGCTTCTTCATGTCTGAATCTTATTTCCACGCCGATGCCGGCATCGCCCTCGACGGTGTGCCCCGCGAACCTTTGCAAGACTGCCGCGTGCTGCTCACCGGTGCCTCGGGTGTCGTGGGCATTCACATGGCTGCCGCGTTTCGCCGTTTGATCGACGAAGGCTCCAAGCTGCGCCTGCAGGTCACGTTTCAAAGCCCGGTGACGGGCGTGATCGCCGAGATGCTCGACCATCCGCAGATTTCCATTCGTCGTGGCGATCTGACCGATCCCGCCTTTCGCCGCAGCCTCGACCAGGCGGAGGTCATCCTGCATGCCGCCGGTTACGGCCAGCCCGGACGATTCCTGGAAAACCCCGGTAAAACCATCCGCCTCAACACCGAAGCCACGCTGGATCTGCTGGAGAAAGTCCCCACCGGCGGACGCTTCCTGTTTGTCAGCACCAGCGAACTCTACGTCGGCCTGCCTGCCGGTGACCCAAACCGAGAAGACTCCATCGGCACCACCAACACCACCCATCCGCGTGCCTGCTACATCGAAGGCAAGCGCTGTGGTGAGGCCGCGTGCAATGCCGCACGCGCCGGTGGCATCCAGGCCGTGTCCGCCCGTCTGGCCCTCGCCTACGGCCCCGGAGCGCATGCGCATGACCGCCGGGTGCTCTACACCTTCATCGAAAAAGCGCTCCACCAGGGCGAGATTGCCATGATGGACCATGGCGAAGCCCGCCGCATCTACTGCTACGCGCCGGACGCGGTGCGCATCATGTTGCGTGCCGTGCTCAAAGGCCGTGAACCAATTTACAACGTCGGTGGCCGTGGCGTGCTGCTCATCCGCGAAGTCGCCGAGAAAATCGGCGCGCAACTCGGCGTGCCTGTGCGCCTGCCAGAGACCGCCCTCCCCCTTGAAGGCGCACCTGCTGAAGTGAGCATCGACATGGGGCTGTATGAGCGGGAGTTCGGCCCCCTCAAATACGTTGACTTTGACGAGGGACTTCGTAGAACCATCGCATGGCACCGCCGGAAACCAACGGCGAATGCGTGATTGATCTATGGCTCGTTATCTCGTCACCGGCAGCGCCGGCATGTTGGGTTCGTCGCTTCGCCGTCTGCTAGGCGAAGATGGGGTGGTGTATCTGACGCGGGAGGATGCAGACCTCACGAGCTTTGAAGCCACCGCCGCGCTCTTCCGCACTCACAAACCGGAGTACGTCATCCACTGCGCCGCCGTCGTGGGCGGCATCGGCAGCAACAGCATCCACTCCGGCGAGTACTTCCGGCACAACATCCTGATCAATCTCAACGTGCTGGAGGCCGCGCGCCAGACCGGCGTAAAGCGCCTGATCTCGTTCATGTCCACCTGCGTGTTTCCAGACAAGACGGAATACCCGCTCAAGGAGAAGAACCTGCACAACGGCGCACCGCATCCCTCCAATTTCGGCTACGCCTACGCCAAGCGCATGCTGGAGGTGCAAAGCGCCGCCTACCGCAAAGAGTGGAATTGCGACTTCATCGTGGCCATTCCCACCAACATGTACGGCCCCTGCGATGACTTCGCCATGGAGGGCGGGCATGTGATCCCATCCCTCATCCACCGCTGCTTCCTGCGCCAGCAAGAGGGCGCTGACCTGCCAGTCTGGGGCAGCGGCACACCGCTGCGCGAGTTTGTCTATGTTGATGACGTCGCCCGGCTCTCGCTTTGGGCCTTGGAAAATTACCACGAAGAGGAAGCCATCATCTTCTCCTCCGGCATCGAGCGCAGCATCAAGGAACTCGTCGAAATCGTGGCCGACAAGATGGAGTTCACCGGCAAAATCGTGTGGGACTCCACCAAGCCCGACGGCCAGTTCCGCAAGCCGTCAGATACCACCAAGCTCAGCACCTACCTCCCCGATTTCCAGTTCACCCCGCTCGACGCAGGCATCGAAAAAAGCGTCGCCTGGTTCAAGGCCAACTATCCCAACATCCGCCAATGACCGTCCAAACCATCCAGCCCGCCGACCTCGAAGCCATCATGGGCGAGCCGATCAGCGAGCGCCTCACGAAGCGCCTCGCCGAATTCGACCTGCGCTTCACCGAGATCACCCCCGAGGAGCGCGACCAGTACATCCTGGAAGCCGTGCGTGCGCTGGTGAACCCCGAACTCAAGGTCGCTGGCGAGCACCGCATCGGCGACTGGGAACGTGGCTGGGGCGAGAACTTCGACATCTTCTGCAAAACCGGCAACCCCGACGCCGCTGTGCCCCTCTACTTTGGCAAGCACCCCATCGTGCGCTGGCGCAGGCGCTGGGTGCGTCCGGTTTCGGAATCTTTCGACTACCGCATCATCTGCCTCCTCGTCGAATACGC
The DNA here is from genome assembly GCA_903848465.1 of uncultured Verrucomicrobiota bacterium. Lineage (GTDB taxonomy): Bacteria > Verrucomicrobiota > Verrucomicrobiia > Verrucomicrobiales > Verrucomicrobiaceae > Prosthecobacter. Next base: position 37,962 of record CAINGK010000173.1, on the reverse strand, counting down.
CATGGAGCGTTACATGAAGGACGCGGCTGGCATCTATGAATTTGGCTGTGGCCCCGGCTACCACCTGCTGCGCGCGCGCAAGATCAACCCCACCGCGCATCTCGTCGGCCTAGACTGGACCACCGCCTCGCAAAAGATCCTCAACGGCATGGCCGAGAGCGGCATTGATCCGAATCTCGAAGGTCGCAACTTCGACTTCTATCATCCCGATGAAACGCTGGAGTTCCTGCCCAACAGCGTCGCCTACAGTGTGGCTGCGCTGGAGCAGGTGGGTCCCCGCCATGAGGCCTTCATCCAGTTCATGCTGAAGAAGAAGCCCGAGCTTGTGGTCCACTTTGAGCCGATCAACGAAGTGCTGGAGAAAGACGACCTGCACGACCAGCTCTCCGTCTTGTACTCCAACAAGCGCAACTACCTCAAAGGCTACCTGCCGCGTCTCGAAGAACTCGAACGCGAAGGCAAGCTCACCATCCACCGCAAGCAGCGTGTCCACAGCGGCAGCTTCTTCATCGAAGGGCATTCGCTCATCGTTTGGTCCCCCAACCGCTAAGACCACCTCATGAGTGATTCATTCAACGTCGTCAATTTTGCCTCCGCCGATGAGCGTGAACGCCGCAAGGCGATGACCAGTCTCATCGAGCAATGCCCCATTCCAGCCGAAGAGCGCATGGACAACATGGGCCTCTTCCTCAGTTCCAAGACCTGGGCGCGGCTCAAGTTCATGGACTTCATGTACCAAAAGATCGTCGAGCTTCCCGGTGTGATCATGGAGTTCGGCACCCGCTGGGGCCAGAATATCGCCACCTTTGCAGCGCTGCGTGGAATCTACGAACCCTTCCACCGTCATCGCAAGATCATCGCCTTTGACACCTTTGAAGGTTTCCCGCACACCGCGAACCAGGATGGCGACGGCGGCATCATGCGCCAGGGCGGCTACTCCGTCACCGAAGGCTACAAGGAGTACCTCACCAAGATCATGGAATTCCATGAAGCGGAAAATCCCCTCGGCCACATCCGCAAGTTCGAACTCGTGCAGGGCGATGTCTGCGAAACACTGCCCGTCTATCTTGAGCAGCATCAGGAGACCATCGTAGCGCTGGCTTACTTCGACCTCGATCTTTACGCGCCAACCAAGAAGTGCCTCGAACTGCTCAAGCCGCGCCTGACCAAGGGCAGCGTCCTCGGCTTCGATGAACTCAACGAGCACGCCACCCCCGGTGAAACGCTGGCGGTCATGGAAGCACTCGGCCTGGGAAACATCTCCCTACGCCGTCTGCCCTACACCTCGCGCACGAGCTACTGCGTCATTGAGTAAACCCTTCTCGACACCATGACGGACAACCAGCCGGACAGCGCCTTCACGCTTGTCGTGCCCTCGTGCGATTTCTATTCGGACACCTGGCCGTACTTCTTCCACTTCCTGTTCAAGTACTGGCCGGATATTCCTGCGCCGATTTATCTCATCGCCAATCACCTCAGCTACGACGACCCGCGCGTGCATACCATCAAGGTGGGTGATGACCATCAATGGGGCGACAACCTGCGTGCCGCACTGCCGCAAGTGCCGGGAGATGTGCTGCTGCTTCTGCTCGATGATTTCTTTTTAAACCAGCCCGTTGTCACGCAGGACCTGCTGTCCGCAGTCCAGCGCTTCCGCCAGTTGCAGGGTCGCTATCTCGGCATTGATTATTCTCACAAATTAGGCACCCCCATTCCTGACACCACCTGGCATGCGATCTTGCCCGAGCCTCCGTGCGTAGGACTCAATGCCACGCTGTGGAGTGCTGCTCATTTACAGGCGGTCGCGAACTCGCCGGGCATGAACATCTGGCAGGCAGAAAACCGTGCCAAGCAACTCGCACGCGAGGATCACAGCGGGCATTTCTACATCGGCCCGGAAGGCAAAGCGCTGCTCACCTACCAGGAGTCCATCAAAGGGCTGTTCTGGAAGCCTTCCACGCTGGAGTTCTTCAACAAGGAGAATGTGCCACTCAGCGGCTCGCCACGCCCCTGCCCGCCGCAGGGTTCCGACATCCTTTCCAAACTCATCCGCAGTTGGAAAAAGCGTAGTTTCAGGAAGTGGCTGCGCAAACGTTCGGAAAAAATGGCCCGTGACGGCGGTGGTGTGGTAAAACCACTGAACGATTAATGCGGCATCATGACAGCACCGGATCATGCAACACCAACGGCACCGAGTCTGACTCCGATTCGCGCCCATTCGTGGCCATTCCTCTGCATTCGTGTGAAAGGCAGTCCCGAAAACTCCGCATCGCAACGCGCTTCATACCGTAGGTTGGGTGTGTTTGGCGTCGAGAATGTTCGGATGCTCCAGCTATCACTTCGCCAAACCGCCCGACTGCGAGGACGTTCGTACGCCAGCGTGTTTGCCGTACGCTCACAGACGGGCGGGCTGTCGCCACACCCATCCTACGCCCTCCTGTCCAATTCCTGGATTCATGGCCGCTGTTCAGAAATCAGTTTCGGAAAACGCTATAAAGCTCAAGTCGCTTTCATCTCGCCGGATTAATACAATGCCCGAAGTCCTGCCCATCCTGTATCTCGGACCTACATCCGGCATAGCCGCCGTCACCACCACTCTCGGCAGCGGTTTCCAGGTGCTCTCCCCAGCGACGACACCCGACGCCGTGCTGCCACTGCTGCCCCAGGTGCATGCCATTCTCGATGCCTCGATGAAGGTGCCACTGCGCCAGGCGGATCTGGATTCGGCGGTGCATCTGAAACTCATCGCCACCGCTACCACCGGCGCAGATCACATTGATTCAAAAGCGCTTGCCGCGCGCAATATCCCGCTGCTCACGCTCAAAGGACAAAAGCAGGTGCTCAACGAACTCACCCCAGCCGCCGAGTTGAGCTGGATGCTGCTCATGGCCTGCGCACGCCATCTGCGTGCCGCCAATCGCCACGTCGAGGCGGGCAAATGGGACCGCGAATTGTTTCCCGGCATGCTGCTCAAAGGGCGCACGCTCGGCCTCATCGGCTGCGGCCGCATCGGTGGCTGGATGGCCCGCTACGCCGCCGCCTTTGGCATGCGCGTCATCGGCCATGACCCCCACCTACCAGAGGCTGAGTGGCCAGCGACGATTGAGCGCACGGATCTCGACACCCTGCTGCAAAACGCCCACGCCGTTTCCATTCATGTCCATCTGAGCGATGAAACACGCAGCCTCGTGGGTCCACGTGAGTTTGCCCTCCTGCGCCCCGGTGCGATCCTCATCAACACTTCACGCGGTGCCATCTGTGATGAAGACGCCCTGCTGCAGGCGCTGGAAAGCCAGCATCTCGGCGGCTACGGCACGGACGTGCTCGAAGGCGAACCTGCCATCCAAAACAGCCGTGTCTGGCAGTATGCGCAGACGCATGACAACTGCCTCATCACCCCCCACATCGGCGGCTTCAGCCCGGATGCCGTGGACATCGTGCTGAAATTTGCCGCCGGGCGCATCCGCGATTTCTTTGCCCCTCAAGCCTGACCCCACATGGCCTTTGAATCCTTCGCGCAGCAGTTCACCACGCTCGGCGGTCGCCGCGTCTTCGGCGTGCCCGGTGGTGGACCGAGCCTGGAACTGATCACGCAGATTGAAAACGCCGGTGGTGCCTTTACCGCAACCGGCCATGAAGCAGTCGCCGCCCTGATGGCCGGAGCGCATGCACGGCAAACAGGAAAGCCCGCAGCGTGCATCACCATCAAAGGCCCCGGTTTCATGAACCTCGCGCCCGGCTTGCTGTGCAACAGCTACGAGGGTTATCCCTGCCTCTCGATCTCCGAGGCCTATCCGCCGAATGAAGCCTCCGGTCGCAGGCACAAATGGCTCAATCATCTCGATGTGGCCGCCAACTTCCTGCGCGGTTTCCACGGTTTCAACGAAACCGCTGGAGCCATCGAATCCCTGTGGCACGAGGCCACACAGGAATGCCCAGGGCCGGTCCACATGGATCTGGTGCCGCGCACCGATACCGTGCGTGAAACACCACGCAGTATGCAGAGCGCCCCACAGCTTGAATGGCGCAAACAGCTCGCCGCAGCTACCTGCCCTGCCCTGCTCGTCGGCACTTGGGCCACCCGCAGTGCTTGGGGCACACAGCTTGCCGCACTGCAAATCCCGGTCTTCACCACCGCCGCCGCCAAAGGCGCGCTGTCAGAGCATCTGCCGCAGAGTGCAGGCATCTGCACCGGCGATGGCAAGCCGAACACGCCAGAGAAAACGCTGCTGCCAAAGGCCGATCTGCTGATCTGCATCGGTGTGCGCAGCGGCGAGATGCTTTCCCCTGCTCCACCCCACGCCAATACCCTCTGGTTTGACGCCCCCGGTTTGCAGGAGCAACGCGTCTTCCCCGACAATGTCTTCGGCACTCGCGCCAGTGCTTTGAGCGATGCCGATGCCGCCGAACTCTTCGATGCCTTGCAGGATAAGAATTGGGGACTGGATGCAGTCGCCGCTGCTCACGCTCAGCTCGTTCAGGCCATGGCCCCATGGGAGGATTCACCACACGCGGCCATGCGGGTCGTCCAAGACCGCTTGCCTGATGCGGCGCACATCGTCGATACCGGCAACTTCACCGTCTGGGCCGAGCATTTTCTCCGCGTGCAGCATCACCTGGATCTCACCGGCACGCCCAATGGCCGCTATCTCGGCGCAGGCGTGGGTTATGCCCTCGGCACCGCGCTCGCGCGTGCGCCGAAGCCTTCCGTGCTGTGGATTGGCGATGGTGGCATTCGTGCGAACCTCGCGGAGCTTTCACTCGCTGTAGATCACCATTTGCCCCTCCTCGTTCTTGTCATGCGAGACGGCTACCTCGGCAGCATCCGTGGCCGTGCGCGCAAACTGGGCTGGTCACAGCAGCCGCTGACGCTGCCAGACCATCGCCTGCTACGTGTTGCGGAGGCCATGGGTCTCGCCACCTGGGACGCGCCCAACACGGCGGCGCTTGACTCTGCCATCAAGCAATGGCAGCACGCTGGCAACCCACCCGCCCTGATCGAGTATCACCTCGCGCCGGACGTTTACGTGGATATGACTGAACAGCTTCGATGAGCGCCCCCACCCTCCACCTTCTCGTCATTGGTCTCGGCTCCGCCGGGAAACGCCATGCACGCAATCTCCGTGCGCTCGGCTGCACCGTGAGCGGTTTCGATCCGCGTGCTGACCGCCAGCAAGAAGCTGCGGCGGAAGGTCCCCTGGCATCCACATTCGGCAATCTGGACGAGGCGCTGCAAACCACCGCCTTCGATGGCTTTGTCATCGCCTCGCCACCCGCCTTTCATATTGATCAAATCATCGCCGCAGGTGCGGGTGGTCGCTGGATTCTCTGTGAGAAACCACTGAGCATTGATGCCGCGAGCTGCCGCCGCTTGGAAGCCGCAGGTGCGCATGTGCTGCTGGGCTACACCTACCGCTGGTGGCCGCCAGTGGCGGAGTTCCGCCGCCGCCTGCAAAGTGGCGAGATCGGCGCGGTGCGGCACATCCGTTTCGTGATGAGCGCGCATCTGGCCGACTGGCATCCGTGGGAGCGCTACCAGGACTTCTTCATGGCGAACAAGGAACAAGGCGGCGGTGCGCTGCTGGATGAAAGCCACTTTCTTGACCTGCTGCTCTGGTTTGCCGGCAAACCCCAATCCGTGATGGCCTCGGTCGATAAGATTTCCGACCTCGACATCAGCGCGGATGACAACGTCGATGTCATCGCCTCATTCGGCAGCGGCATGAAGGCCAATCTGCATCTCGACCTCATTGGCCGTCCGCACCAGCGGCACATCATCGCCGTGGGCGAAACCGGCACGCTGATGTGGTCCTATGAAGAGAACGCCGTGAAACTCTCCCGCACCGGTGAATTGAAATGGGAGGACCAGACCTTCACCTGCGAACGCAATGAGATGTTCATGGGCGCTGCATCCGAGCTGCTCGAACTCATTCGTGGCACCCGCACCGCGCCCTCCTGCTCGCTTGCCGATGGCATCGCTGCTCTGGAAGTCGTGGATGCCTGCCGTCAAAGCTCCACCAGCGGCCAGTCCATCCGTCTTGCCTCATGAAACACGGACGTCGCATCCTCGCCGTGGTGCCGGCACGTTCCGGCAGCAAGGGCATCCCAGACAAAAACATGCAGCAGATCGCAGGTCGGTCGCTCATCGCGCTTGTCGGCGAGGTGCTGAATGCCGACGCCTGCTCATGGATCGACCGCCGCATCATTTCCACAGACTCGGAGCGCTATGCCGCTGAAGGCCGCCAGCATGGTCTCGATGCGCCCTTCCTGCGCCCGCCGGAGCTGAGTTCAGACACCGCTGGTGCCGTGGAGACACTCTGCCATGCCGTGCAGGAAATGGAGCGCATTGATGGCGTCACTTACGATGTGATTTTGATCGTGGAACCCACCTGCCCCTTCCGCCAGCCGGAGGACGTCAATGGCGTGATGGATCTGCTGGCGCAAACCGATGCCGGTTCCGCCGTGACCGTGAGCCGCGTGGACACCAAGTTTCATCCGCACAAAGTGCTGCGCGTGAATGACGAAAACGTCATCAGCTTTTATGCCGAGGCCGGAGCTGGGGTGAAGCAACGCCAGTCCCTGGAGTCGTTGTTTTACCGCAACGGTGCCTGCTACGCACTCACCCGCGCGTGTTTGATGGATGAGCAGCGCATCTTCACCAGCAGCACACGCGCGCATCTGGTGGAGCGGCTGCTGCTAAACATCGACGAGCCAGAAGAAATCGAACTGGCCCGTTATTATGCCGAAACGCGCCACCTGCCCGTCGGCCACAGAAAAGAACCTTCATGAAAAAGAAAATCGCCGTCGTCTTGGTCAATCGCGCGAACTACGCCCGCATGAAGCCCGTCATGCAGGCGCTGCAGCAAGAGCCTGACGTGGATATGCAGACGATCTGCGCTGGCTCGATGCTGCTAGACCGCTACGGCAACGCGCGCAACGTGGTCGAGGCAGATGGCTTTCCCGTTGAGTCCGAGGTCTATCTCCAGCTTGAAGGTTCCGTGCCTATCACGATGGTCAAATCCATCGGCCTAGCAGTGATCGAGTTCGCTTCGGAGTTCAACCGGATGAAACCCGATTTCGTGCTGATGATCGGCGACCGCTACGAAGCCATGGCCGCCGCCATCGCCGCCGTGTATCAAAACATCTGCCTCATCCACCTGCAAGGCGGTGAAATTTCTGGCTCCATCGACGAGTCCACCCGGCATGCCATCACCAAGCTGGCGCACTATCACTTCCCTGCCACGCAGCGTGCGGCGGAGTACATCGTCGCTATGGGTGAAGACCCCGCCACCGTCTTCCCGCTCGGCTGCCCCACCAGCGACGTCGTGCAGGCCGCCTCCAATGATCTGCCACAGGATGTCCTGGGACGCCTCGGCGTCGGCACCTCGATTGATTTCTCCCAGCCTTATCTGCTCGTGCTATTTCATCCCGTGACCACCGACATTGGCCACCAGGAAGAGCAGATGGAAGCCGTGCTGGAAACGGTGCGCCGCCTGAACATTCAAACCGTGCTGCTATGGCCAAACATCGACGCCGGTTCGGATCTGGTGTCACAGGCCATCCGACGCTTCCGGGAATTCAATCATGAGTTCCCGCTGCATGCCTACAAGAACCTGCCGCCGGACATCTACATCCCGCTGCTCAACCACGCGGCCTGCTGCATCGGCAATTCCTCCTCCTTTGTGCGCGAGACCTCCTTCTTCGGCACGCCCGTCGTCCTCGTCGGTTCACGTCAGGATGGGCGAGAGTGGTCGCCCTCCGTCGTGCGAGTGGAGCCGCTCCAGCCAGAGATTGAAGCCGCTACTCAGCGCCAACTCGCCCATGGTCGCTACGAAATTTCAGCGCTCTATGGCGGACCGGGAGTCTCCGCCCGCATCGCCGCGCAGATCGCCAAGCTGACACCCTATGCGCAGAAGCAATTGCATTACGTCTCACGCGGGACAAAGTAGAACTTTGCCCTTCGCCCCCATGCCCTCCAACGACACCTCCAGCTCAGACGCCACCGCCGCACGTTGTCAAAGAAGAATGCGTCCTCAGTCACTCAAAGCGCTACGGCCTGCGCATCCTGGTGGAGACCGGCACGTTTCACGGGGAGATGATCGAGACCGCTCTCGGCCATTTCGACATCATCTATTCCATTGAACTGGATGACGCCCTCTATGCTGCTGCGGTGAAGAAATTTGCCGGACACAAGGAAGTCCGCCTGCTGCACGGAGACAGCGGCCAGATGATCGGCAAGGTTCTCGCGGAACTCAAAGCTCCAGCTTTGTTCTGGCTCGACGCCCACTATTCCGGCGATGGCACCGCACACGGCCCGCTGGAAACACCCATCATCGCTGAAATGAAACAGGTGCTTGATCATCCGATCAAGACCCATGCAGTGCTCATTGATGACGCACGCTTCTTTGATGGCGGCGAGGATTACCCGACCATTCCTGAGACGGAGCAACTGGTCGCAACGTTCACCCCCAAACGCCGATTTGAAGTGCTGCACGACATCATCCGTGTCACGCCCCTCTGAGTTTTTCGGACCATCTGTTAGGCCATTGCCGCCCTCCCGCACCACTTCATTTCATGCGACGCACCCTCAACAAACTGCTTCGTGGCATTGGCTATGAACTGTCCAAGACTTCCGGCACGACTGCTACCGGGATCAAAGGCCCCTTTCTCAAATACATCAAAGACCGCCAGCCCCAGCCGTTTCGTCTTTGTCTCGATGTAGGAGCCAACGTGGGACACTTTGCTGACGAGTATCTCGCGGAATTTTCAGACTCAGACATTCATTGTTTTGAGCCCACGCCGCAAGCTCTGGAAACATTGCGGCAAAAAGCTGCCAAGAATCCGCACATCACTGTGAACGCCAAAGCTGTTGGGAAAACTCGGGGCACGAGCACTTTTAATCTCAACGCTAAGTCCGTCACAAACAGCCTCTTAGCTGCCAGTTCCGACTCTGCACAATGGGCACCAGCCTCGTATATGGCCAAGGAAACCTCGCTGGAAGTTGAGGTCATCACCCTTGATGATTACTGCGCTGCTAGCAATATCCAGCATGTCGATTTGCTGAAAATTGATGCGCAGGGATATGATTTGAAAGTTCTGGAAGGCGCGCAAAGGCTTCTCCAAGAGAAATGGGTCAATTGGATCTATGTCGAAATGCTGCTGGTTCCTCTTTATGAAGGCCAGTGCTGCTTCCACGAAATTCATCAATTTCTCCACCCTCTCGGCTACAATCTTCAGAGCCTGTTCGGCACGGTGTTTTCTCCGCAAGGTCGGATGAAATGGACCAACGGCTTGTTTGCTCCAGGTTGATCGGACCTCAGTTACATTAGCGCCGCTAAGCTACCGGCGCTCTAACGCACTCCCCGTCCTTCGCTGCGCAGATGGTGGGTGCGTAGTTCCTCCAGAAAGGCCTGGTAGGTTTGCACCAGTCCTTCTTTGAGCGGGATGCGAGGCTCCCAACCGAGTTGATTGAGGCGCGAGGTATCCAGCAGCTTGCGCGGTGTGCCATCGGGTTTCGATGCATCCCACACAATGTTCCCCGCATAGCCCACGACTTCGGCCACCATTTCCACCAGTTCACGGATGGTGATGTCTTCGCCAAAGCCCACATTGACCAGATCCGGCGGGTCTGCCAGATCGAGCAAAAATGCACAGGCATCCGCGAGGTCATCCACATGCAGGAACTCACGTTTCGGACTGCCGGTTCCCCAGGCCTGAACTTCACTTTGCCCGGCCTCTTTGGCTTCATGAAATCGCCGAATGAGTGCTGGCATCACATGCGAATTCTGCAGGTGGTAGTTGTCGCCGGGACCAAATAAGTTCGTTGGCATCGCCGAGTGATAGACCACGCCATACTGCTTGCGGTAGTACTCCGCCATTTTCACTCCAGCGATTTTGGCGATGGCATAGCCCTCATTGGTTGGCTCCAGCGCCGAAGAAAGCAGGCTATCCTCCGTGATCGGCTGCGGTGCCAGTTTCGGATAGATGCAGGAACTGCCGAGAAACAGCAACCGCTTCACCCCCGACGTCCAGGCGCTGTGGATGCAATGACTGGCAATGGCAAGATTCTCATAAAGAAACTCGGCAGGATAGGTGCTGTTCGCGTGAATCCCACCCACCTTGCCAGCCGCGATGATCGCTGCGTCTGGCTTTTCCGCTGCGTAAAACGCCGCCACCGCTGCCTGATCCGTCAAATCAAGCTCCTGCCGCGTGCGCGTGACCAAAGTGACGCCAGGCACCTTTTGAAAGCGCCGCACCAGTGCTCCTCCCACCATGCCTTTATGCCCGGAAATAAACAGCTTCATCATGCTTCAGAGTTTCCTCACCTTGGCTTCGTGTTCAGCCAGCTTAAGATCGGCATCCACCATTATTTTCACCAGTTCTTTGAACCGCACCTTCGGCTCCCAGCCCAGTTGTCGGCGCGCTTTTTCGGGATTGCCGATGAGTAGGTCCACCTCCGCAGGGCGCTCGTAGCGGGTGTCATGCACCACGTACTGTTCCCAGTCGAGGCCCAGCAGGTCAAACGTCTCCTGGCAAAACTCGCGCACACTGTGCGTCTCATTGGTCGCGACGACGAAATCATCCGGAGCCTCCTGTTGGAGCATGAGCCACATCATTTCCACATACTCCCCAGCAAAGCCCCAGTCGCGCTTTGCGTCGAGATTTCCAAGGTAGAGCTTGTCCTGTAAGCCCATTTTAATACGCGTCGCAGCTCGCGTGATCTTCCGCGTCACAAACGTCTCGCCACGCCGTGGTGATTCGTGATTGAACAGGATGCCATTGGAAGCATGCAGTCCGTAGCTCTCGCGATAATTCACGGTCAGCCAGTAGGCGAAAACTTTGGCGCAGCCATACGGCGAACGCGGCCAAAATGGCGTGCTCTCCGTCTGCGGCACCTCTTGCACCTTGCCAAACATCTCCGAGGACGAGGCCTGGTAGAAGCGCGTCTTCTTCATCAGGCCGGATTCGCGAATGGCCTCCAGAATGCGCAGCGTACCCAGTCCATCCACGTCTCCCGTGTACTCAGGAATATCAAACGACACTTTCACATGCGACTGCGCGCCTAGATTGTAAATCTCATCTGGCTGCAGCTCATACAACAGCTTCACCATCTGCACTGCGTCCGACAGGTCACCGTAATGCAGCTTCAACCGCACTCCATCCACCATGTGTGGGTCTTGGTAAATGTGGTCAATGCGTTCGGTGTTAAAGCTCGAAGAGCGACGAATAATGCCATGCACCTCATAGCCCTTGTCCAGCAGCAGTTCGGCCAGATACGAACCGTCCTGCCCTGTGATGCCGGTGATGAGTGCCCTTTTCATAGTTGAGCACCATCCTTTGTAGAGGTGATCTTTGAAATCCAGTTCAAAGTGAATACTGGCCATCAGCACCATCCACCCGCTTTGGCCCGGCATGCCAAATTCTCTTCGCATCTCCTTTCCTTCAGCCTGAAAGTCTCCACGATTGACTGCGCCAAATATGGCCTGTACCCTTTTTCCAACCCACCTCGCTCCGTATAGACGCCATGATTGACTCCCTTCCAGGCCTGACCGTCCTAGTTTCCAGTTTTGACGCCTTTTACGATTCGTGGCACCCCTTTTTCCACTTCTTCCGCAAGTACTGGCCTGACTGTCCCTTTCAGATTCGCCTGATGACCAACCATTTCCGCCTTGATGAAGGGCTGGTGCGAGAACTGGCTCTCGGGGATGATCGTGGGTGGGCCGACAATCTCATCGAAGCGCTCAAGCACATCGACACTGAATACGTGGTTTACATTCAGGAGGACCAGTTTATTCCCCGCCCGGTGAACACAGCGCAGTTCCTGGATGATTTTAAGTACTGTGTCGATCATCAGGTGCATGCACTGTCTTACCGTGCTTTTGGCTCACTTGAGCCAGGCTATGACGAGACCCTCCATCCGCGTTTTGGGGTCATTGGCCGTGATTCCAAACACCGCACCAAAGCAGATCCCTGCATTTGGCGTACGGACACGCTGCGCCAGATGCTGAAGCCTGGAGAGACGGCCTGGGACTTCCTCACCACTGGCAGTGATCGTTGTCGTGACCTGTATTTTTTACGCTATCACCGGCAGGAAGAATCGACCATCGATTACCTTGCAGGCTCAGCGATCCGTCGTGGCATGTGGCGGCCCGAGGGCATGCAGATGTGCCGTGATGCAGGCATCCAAGTGCAACCCAGCTATCGCTGTGTCAGCCGCCGCACCCGAGGTCTGGTAGCTGCGCTAAAGAAAAAATACACCCGCTGGGCGTCCCAGCGCGATATGAAGAGTAATCCCAATCGCTTGGTGCCTTTGAACCAGATGCTTGCCAATGATGGCTTTTGATTCGCGTAACGCTGCACTTTGGCACGTCACACTTGGAGTGATGCCCCGCTGAATTAATTTGCTTTGGCTTGCACGAAAGCGGTCACGGCATCCACCCAGCGCTTGCAGGTCTTGCCATCCGTGTAGCAAACCACACGCGAGAGCAGATTTTGACGCTGCAGGTGGCGCACCTGCGGGGTTTTGATGACTTCCCGCAGCGCCGCCATGAGTTGCTCGTCATCATGCACCATCCAGGTGGCATCCTCCTGCTCCACCGGTTTGGCATGGCTGAACTTGAAAAACCTTGTCACTGTCTGCCAGGGGGGCAAATCCAACCCAGCGTCATAAGCGAGATTGACCACTGGAATGTCGAAGCAACAGGCATCGAGAATGATGGACGAACCGCTCGTGAGCAGCACGTCGGTGTTCTTCAGCGTGGAGGCGCGTTCGTAATCTTCCTCCGCCTTGGGTATCCATGAGTGACGCCCATACGCGGCCCCTTCCCCCAGCGGGTATTGGATGGTGCTGTGTGGCTTGCCCTCAAACTCCTGATACAAAGTGTAAATGTCCTTCGGGCTCACCCGCACCAACAGATGACATGGATGGTCAAACGGCTGCTCCGCCACAATGCGCTGCAGCAGGCGTACAAACGGCTGATTGCAGCGGATGATGGCGCTATCCCCCGTGGCAAACTGAATGATCTTCGTCTCCGGTGACACACCAAGCTGCTCGCAAAACTTTTCGCGCGTCATCAGCCGCTCCGGTGCGAAGTAATTCTCAAAATAAATCACCCCCACCATCGCCATGCTTTCCGCAGGCAAGCCATGGCACTGCACCATTTCTTGCTTCATCTCCGTGGACCAAACCAACGTGTAGTCTGGCAACACAGTGAGCGGCCCTTTGGAGGTCGGATTGTCCCAACTCGCCACGGCAAGGATGAGCGGAATCTTGTGCCGCCGTGCTTCTTTGAGACACTCCAGATCGGAGGGAATCATGTTGGCAAATACCACGGCATTCGGTTTCACCTCCTGAATGAGGCGCTCGAAATCGGCATCGTGCCCGAACTGCTCCATGAAGCGGATGATCCCCTGGGACGTGAGCCCCATGCGCAGGGCCAGACGGGCCAGCCCCAGCCGGAAGTCCAGGTTTTTGCGCTTTCTAGCCAGCGCCTCTACCATGCGTTTCTGTGTGAAACTGCTCTCTGGCTGCTCCACCGTCCACAGATCCTTGGCCCAAGAAAACAGCAGCGAAGAGAACCACGTCGGCTTTTTGCGCTTCAGCGGCACGATGCGCAAGCGCTCATGCTGAAACTCCTTCGTCGTGGCCTCCAGATTGAAAGTGCAATAGACCGTGATGCGATTGTTGCCATCGGCGAGCAGCTCCTCCAGCAACCGGGAGCGGAACACATCCCGGTAGAACTGCACCGTATCGACGATTAAAATCAGGTTCATCACTCAAAGTCTTCCAGTTGCAGGAATTGCGCGGCCTTGACGGCGTGCCTGAGCTTTTTGCCAATGACGGTGGTATAATTCGCGGCCGCGATGCCGTGCCCCGGCTTGCGGCAGGACAGGCTTTGCTGCGTGATCACCGTGCCCGCAGCGAGATCGGTTGCAGCCACCAAGCTCTGGCCAAACATGCGGCGCAGCGGCTCCATCGTTTCTGCCGAGGCATTTTTCAGCAGCGGACTCGCCTGCATGGTTTCGATGCTGCGAACTCCTGCCACCATCTGCTTAAACTCATCGGTGGTGAGCGATGCGGAAACATCCGGCCCGAACATTTCACGACTGAACGTGATGTGAACCTCGATCAACTTTGCTCCCAGCGTGACCGCCGCCAATGAAGGATACGGGGTGCCTGAGTGGTCGGACAATCCCACCGGGCATTGGTAGCGCTCCATGAATTCCGCGATCTGATTCAGCCCGATTTTTTCCGGTGGGCACGGGTAGGCCGTCGTACACTGAAACACGGCCACGGGCGAACCTGCCGCTTTGAGCAGGGCCACGGTGGCATCCATCTCCTCCAGATAACTCATACCGCTGGAAACGAGCACCGGCTTGCCTGTGGCGATCATGGCATCCAAAAACAGCCGGTTGGTCACTTCCCCGGAGGCGACTTTCCAGGCTGGCACACCGAGACGCTCCAGCAGACGAATGGCGGCAAGTGAGAATGGCGAACTCAGGAACACGAGCCCCTTTTCTTCGGCATGCTGCTTGAGCTCCAGCCACTGCGGCTCCGTGAACTCCATGCGCTTCCAGTAGTCGTAGCGGGTGGCGTCTTGTTTGCTAAACTTCACGCGCCAGGTGTCCAGTTCGGAGCTTTCCTCCGCTGCGATGTGCGTCTGAAATTTCACCGCATCAGCCCCGGTGGCTGCCACGGCATCAATGTAGGCATGGGCAGTGCCCAGACTGCCATCGTGTGCCTGCGCAATTTCGGCGATGATGAAGCACGGCGCGGCAGGGTTCTGCCACAGATCGTTGATGTCGCGGGGATGAGACATGGGGCCTGCCTGGGCTAGCTTTTAGCACCTGCTACCTGCTTGTAAAACTCCAGTGTCTGGCGCAGCCCTTCTTCCCAGCCCACCTTCACCTCATAGCCCAGGCCCGCACGGGCGGCGCTGATGTCTGCCAGCGAGTGCAGCACATCGCCTGCGCGTGCCGGTTCAAACCGTGGCTGCAGTTGCTGACCGGTCAAAAGATTGATGTCCTTCACCAGCCGGATCAGGTCGATGGAGTGCCCGGCGGCCACATTGAAGACCTTGCCGGCGGCTTTCTCCGCCGGTGCCTCAGCAGCGAGCAGGTTTGCCGAGACCGCGTTGTCCACAAAGGTGAAGTCACGCGCCTGACTGCCGTCACCAAAAATCACCGGCTCTTTGCCCTCCAGCATGAAGGTGCAGAATTTAGCAATCACCCCGGAATAGGGCGAATCAAACGCCTGACGTGGCCCGAAGATATTGAAGTAGCGCAGCGCAATGGCTTCAAAGCCATAGAGCTGATGGAAAAGCTGACAGTAACGCTCACCACCGTACTTTTGCAGGGCGTAGGGCGAGAGCGGTTGCACAGGCAACCCCTCATGCTTCGCGGGCACGTCGGCATTTCCGTAGATCGAGGACGAAGATGCAAACATCAACCGCTTCACGCCAGCGTCTCTAGCGGCCATCAGCACATTCAGTGTGCCGTCGAGATTGTTTGCATTGCTCTCCAACGGCGCGGCGACGGAGCGCGGAACCGAAGGCAGTGCGCCTTGGTGGAACACCCAGTCAACGCCCGGCATCAGTTTGGTCAGCAGGGGCAGGTCACAGATGTCCCCTTCCACGAGGTCGATCTTGTCCCCTGGCTTTTTCCAATCGAGATTGGCGGGATTGCCCAGAGAAAGGTTGTCCAGCACAATGACCTCAGCCCCTTTACGGCAGAGCGCCTCGGAGATGTGAGAGCCAATAAAACCTGCACCGCCAGTGACGAGAGCCTTCATGCTTTAAAATAGTTGGGGCGGCCCTTCATCAGGGCACTGAGTGCATTGCGCGAATCCACCACCAGCCGCGAGTGCTCCGCGATGAGCGCCGTATCCACCGCCTTGTGGTTGGTAGCCACCAGAACCAGATCATAATCCGCCAGCATTCCAGCCGCCAGAGCCACACTCTTGCGTCCGGCAAACTGCGCATGCTCGCGCGAGGGCCGGATCACCGGCACATGCGGGTCGTGGTAGTCCACCTCTGCGCCCTGCTGCTCCAGGTGATCCCACAGCACATAGGCCGGGCTTTCACGGTCATCATCCACGTTGGACTTGTAAGCGATGCCAATCATGAGGATGCGGCTGTCGCGGATGGTCAGGTGCAGGGAGGCCAGTGCCTCACTCACGCGCTTGATCACATAAGCTGGCATGGCGGTGTTGACCTCGCCCGCCAGCTCGATGAAGCGCGTCTCCTGGCCATACTCACGGGCCTTCCAGGTCAGATAGAAAGGATCAATCGGGATGCAGTGCCCCCCGAGTCCGGGGCCAGGGTAAAACGGCATGAAGCCAAACGGCTTCGTCTTCGCCGCATCGATCACGTCCCAGATGTCGATGCCCATGGCGGCATAGACGACCTTGAGTTCGTTCACCATGGCGATGTTCACCGCACGGAAGATGTTTTCCGTCAGCTTCACCGCCTCCGCCACGCGGCAGGACTCCACCGGCACCAGCGTCTTGATGGCCCGGCCATACACGCTCAGCGCGTGCTTTTGGCACTCAGGGGTGAATCCGCCGACGATTTTCGGAATCACGGCCACATCACTCGCCGGATTGCCCGGGTCTTCGCGCTCAGGGGAGAAGGCCAGATGGAAATCCACCCCCGCTTTGAGGCCGGACCCAGCTTCGAGCACTTCCCGCAGTTCGGTGTCCGTCGTCCCTGGATACGTGGTGGACTCCAGGACCACCAACTGCCCGCTCTGGAGGTGGGGGGCAATGGCGCGCCCAGTGTTCAGCACGTAGGTCAGGTCTGGCTCACGGTGTTTCGCCAGCGGGGTGGGCACGCAGATGATGACGGCCTCGCACTCACGTACCCGAGCGAAGTCCGTGGTGGCGGAAAACCGCCCCGCGTCACACTGCGCACGCACGGAGTCTGCCGAGATGTGCAGGATGTAGCTCTCTCGTGCTTCAAGGGATTGAATTTTGGCAGGATCAATATCGAATCCCAGCACGGTGCTGCCCGTACGGGCAAACTGAAGGCTCAATGGCAGGCCCACATAGCCCAAGCCGATGATGCCGATGGTTGATGACGTCATGATTGAGGGGTCAGATAAGTTCAAAAAGGGATATGAAGGCAAGGCGGTGCGCATGCCAGAACTTTTTGCCAAAAAGAACCTTTATTTCATTTGCCATACAGGCCATGGAACAGTGCGGACTTCATGGCTGACTTCAACTCCCCACATCGCAAATGGCGCATCGTCCACTCCGAGGCCTCCCTCGGCTGGGGGGGGCAGGAACACCGCATCCTGGCGGAAATGACCGGGCTCCGCCGCCGTGGCAGCGAAGTCTGGCTCGTCGCCCCAGCCAACAGCCAGCTTTTCCAGCGTGCCGAGCAGGCGGGGGTGCCGGTGCTGGCCCAGCGCTTCAATCAGCGCATTCTGCTGCCGTTTCATGTCCTGCGGCTGGCCTGGTGGCTCAGCCGTCACCGCATTGAAATCGTCAATCCCCACAGCTCAAGGGATGGCTGGATGCTGACGCTGGCGGCACGCATCGCGCGGGTGCCACTGATCATCCGCAGCCGCCATTTTGATGTGCCCATTCCCAACAAGTCGCTCAGCCGCCTGATGTACAAGGAGTGGAGCCATCACATCCTCACCACCAGCCCAAAGATCACGGATACCCTGGTTTCGACGTTTGATTTGCAGCCCGATGAAGTCACCACGCTGCCAACCGGTGTGGATCTGCAACGTTTCCATCCTGATGGGCCACGCGCCACGCTGCCTCTGCCAGCGCTGCCCGCAGGCACGCCGCTCATCGGTATGATCACCGTCATTCGGCATGCCAAGGGGACGCAGATTCTCGCCGCAGCCGCTGGCCTGCTGCGCGAGCAGGGGCTGCGCATTCACTGTGTCATCGTCGGCGACGGCCCATGGCGCACCCACCTGGAGGATGCCATTCAGAAGCTTGGCGTGCAGGACCTCTTCACCTTGGCCGGGCATCGTGAGGATGTACCGGACATCATGCGCGCGCTCGACATCGTCGCCATCCCGTCTTTTCACGAAGCCATCCCGCAGTCCGGTCTCCAGGCGCTGGCCACCGGCGTGCCCGTGGTAGCTAGCAATGTGGGCGGCATTCCGAGCATCATCAAAGACGGCGAAACCGGCCGACTGGTACCCATGCAGGATCCTGCCGCGCTGGCCGTTGCCATCCGTGCCACTTTGGAACAGCGGGAAAAAACGCAGGCCATGTGCGCGGCAGGCAGGCGCTTCATTGAGCGCGAGCACAGCCTGGAAAACATGCTCGACCGCCTGGAGGCCATCTATCACCGGCACCTGGGATGATGACTTCCCAGTTGTGCGAATGACGATGCGGCACTTAGTGACTCAAGCCATCCATGTCCGCCCCTTCTGCACCACCTCTCCCAGCTAAAATCAATCTCGCCGATCCGCACCTCCGTGCGGTGGTGATGGATACCCTCAAGGCCATCTGGAAGTACGTCGTCCCCTATCGTGGCCGCTTCATTCTGAGCACCGTGTTGGGCATCCTCAGCGGTCTGTTCACCAGCGTGATGATCATTGGCTTCCAGCTCATCTTCTCGCTCGTGCTCAACGGCAAGACCACCACGCTGGGTCAGGTCATCGAACTCCCGATCTTCGGCGTGATCAACCCAGCGGAACTCCTCGGCGTCGCTTCAGACACCCCCGTGGGTATCTTCGGCGTCGCCATCGCCTGCGCCTTCATCCCAGTGCTCATCTTCCTGCGCGGCTTCCTGGGGTATCTCTCCAGCTACATGCAGGCCTGGGTCACGAGCAAGGTGGTGTACCAGATCCGTAATGACGCCTTCGGTAGCATCATGCGGCAGTCGCCGGGGTATTTTAACAACGCCAGAATTGGCGAGTTGATGCAGACCGTCATCAGCCAGACGGGCGTGGTGCAGCGCAATGCCATGATGCTCATTCAAACGGTGGTACAGCGTCCGGTGACGATCATCGGCATCCTGGTTATGCTCTTTGCCAGCGACTGGATCTTCACACTGATGTCGCTAGTCATTTTCCCGGCCTGTCTGTACCCGATCATTCGCCTCGGCAAACGCGTGCGCAAAGTCGGTGCCAAGGAAGAATACGACTCCCGTGCCCTCATGGCGTCCATGCAGGAATCCTTTGCTGGTATTCGTCTGGTCAAGTCCTATGCCCGCGAAGGATACGAGATGCAACGCTTTGACCGCTCCAACGCCAGCATGACGCACAACATGGTGCGCTGGGCCAAGGCGCTGGAACTGATCGGTCCCATCGTCGAAACCGTGGCCTCGTTTGGCATCGCCGCCGGTCTGGTCTATGCCTGGCAACGCGGCATCACCGCCGAGAAGTTCTTCGTGCTGGTGATGGCGCTCACGCAGATCTATCCGCCGCTGAAGGAACTCAGCCGCGTGCAGCTCTTCCTGCAAAAGACCACCATCGCCGCCGGCATGGTCTTTGAAATCCTCAACCGCACGCCGGACATTCAGGATGCTCCAGATGCTACGGTCATCGGCAGAACCTCCGGCGCGGTCACCTTCAAAAACATCACCTTCTTTTACCGCGACAGAGACGACGTCCAAAAAGAAATGCCTGCGGTCAAAGACATCGACCTGCAACTCGACCCCG
This sequence comes from uncultured Verrucomicrobiota bacterium, assembly GCA_903848465.1. Classification (GTDB taxonomy): domain Bacteria; phylum Verrucomicrobiota; class Verrucomicrobiia; order Verrucomicrobiales; family Verrucomicrobiaceae; genus Prosthecobacter. The sequence continues at coordinate 18,333 of CAINGK010000173.1, read as the reverse complement.
GCAAATTCTACGCCCTCGTCGGTCGCAGCGGCGCAGGCAAGAGCACGCTCTTTTCCCTCTTGCTGCGCTTTTACGATCCTGACGCAGGAGCGGTCCTGCTGGATGGAACGGACATCCGCTCCTGCACGCAAGATTCTCTGCGCGCCAACATTGGCATCGTCAGTCAGGACACCTTCCTGTTTCACGACACCATCCGTGAAAACATCCGCTATGGCCGTCTCGATGCCACCGAGGCGGAGATCATCGCCGCTGCCAAAAAAGCGCATGCGCATGAATTCATCGAGCAGATCAGCAATGGCTACGATGCCATCGCCGGTGAAGGCGGGTGCAATCTCTCCGGGGGGCAGAAGCAGCGCATTTCCATCGCCCGCGCCATTTTGCGTGATGCGCCGGTCCTGCTACTCGATGAGGCCACCTCCGCGCTCGACACGGAGAGTGAAAAGATCATTCAGGAAGCCATCCACAACCTCTCGGCTGGCAAAACCGTCGTGGCTATTGCACACCGGCTTTCGACGATTCTGGAAGCAGATCAGATCATCGTCATGGAGCAGGGATGCATCCTCGACCGTGGCACGCACGCCGAACTGCTGAGCCGTAACGCGATGTATCAGAACCTATACAATCTCCAGTTCAGCACCGAGAACAAAGAGGAATCATGACCCCGTTGCCTATCATGGCAGCAGCGGAGGGCATTCCGCCGTTGTTTGCTTTGCTGGCGCTGATGCTCGCGGGGGTGGTGCTGGTTTCGTTGCTGCTGCTCCACTTGCGGCAGTCGATGCTCGCGGGCTATTTTATCTGCGGCGTGCTGATCGCCAACTCTGGCGTCCTCGCCCTGCTGGGCGGTGGCGAGTCGCATGTGCAGGTATCGCAGATGGCGGAGTTCGGCGTCGTGCTGCTCATGTTCACGCTGGGCTTGGAGTTCTCGCTCGGTGAGCTGCGCTTCTTGCGGCGGCTGGCCTTCGTCGGTGGTGGTTGGCAAATGGTGCTCTGCATGGTGGTGGTCGCAGTCGTTTCGACCCTGCTGCATTCTTCATCCTGGCAGGGTGCCGTCCTGCTGTCTGTCGCTCTCGCCATGAGTTCCACGGCGGTCAGTTTGAAGAGCTTTCAAGACCTTGGCCTCGAAGCCAGCCCCGGTGCGCGCATGGCGCTGGCCGTGGCGATTTTTCAGGATCTCTTCATCATCGTCTTCTTCCTGTTCCTGCCGCTGCTCCTGCCGCATGAGGGCGCGGCCACGGCACTCATGCCACGGCTTGGCTCACTGGCATTGCGCGGCGGTGCCTTTGTGATTCTGGCGGGCGTGGCCGCGCGGTGGGTCATTCCATGGCTGCTGAATGCGGTGACGCGCACCCGCAGCCGCGAACTCTTCACGCTCTCGGTCATCGGCAGTTGTGTGGGGCTGGCCTTTGTCGGCGGCTTGCTGGGACTCGGGCTGGCCCTCGGCGCGTTTGTCGCCGGACTCGCCGTCAGTGAATCCATCTTCAAGCACCGCATCTTGGCGGATGTGATGCCACTGAAGGATCTCTTCCTCACGCTGTTCTTTGTTTCTGTCGGCCTCATGATTGACGTGAAGGCCGCCATGGTTTTGTGGCTGCCCATCTGCCTGCTCACGGCGGCGCTCATGCTCGTCAAAGCAGGCATCATCACCCTCATTGCGCGCCGACTCGGGCTCGCTCATAAACAGGCACTCATGGCGGGCATCGGCCTGTGCAGCGCAGGGGAGTTTTCGCTCGTGCTGCTCCAAAACGCAGGTAGCGCCCGGCTTTGGAGCCATGACACCCAGCAGACCCTCCTCGCTGCCTGTGCGCTTTCCATGGGGCTGCTGCCTGCCCTGCTGAAGTTCGGCACGCCCCTCGGTGACTGGCTGGTGAAACGCGGCTGGGGCCGTGGCAAGCCCGTGAAAACCGATGTCGGCAATCTGCGCCAGCGCATCAGCGGCCTCACCGGTCACGCCATCATCTGCGGCCATGGCCCGGTGGGTGAAAAGCTCAACAAAGCCCTGCTTGATTCTGGCGTGCTCACACTGGTGGTCGAGCTGAACGCCGAAACCGTGCAGAAACTCAAGCGCCAGGGCCAAGCCGTGCTCTTTGCCGATGCCAGCCACGAGGAAACCTGGGAACTCACCCAGTTGAAGCACGCGCGCATGGTCGCACTCACCTTCCCCGACGCCACGGTCAACGCCCAGTCTCTCGCCATCATCCGCGAGCACCGCCCCGACATCGCCGTCCTCGCCCGCGCGCGCTTCAGCTCCGATGTGGAACGCCTCAAGCGCCTCGGAGCCACCCAGGTGGTCAATGATGAAACCGAGGCCAGCCGCGCCATGGAGGATGCGGCGATCACGTTGCAGGGGGCCTGAAAAATGACGAATGCAGAATGCGAAATGACGAATGGCTGACATCCAACCATTCGCGCTTCGGAATTCATTCGTCATTCGTCATTCGCGCCACGCCCTCAGACCACCATTTGCGCCCCTCCCCTGTCTGCCTAGACTCTCCGCCAATGTCCCAACGCCTCTTCCTCCTCGACGGCTTCGCACTGCTTTACCGCGCGCACTTTGCCTTCATCAAAGCCCCCATCCGCACCAGCGATGGCGTGAACACGTCCGCGCTCTACGGCTTTGCCAACACGCTGCTCGACATCCTCAAAAACCAGCAGCCCACGCATCTCGCGGTGGCCTTGGACACCTCTGCGCCCACGCCACGCCATGAGATGTTCCCCGCTTACAAGGCCCAGCGCGAGGAGATGCCAGAGGACATCAGCATGGCCATCCCGCAGATCAAGCGCCTCATGGAGGCCATGAACGTGCCGATCCTCGTACGCGACGGCTACGAGGCCGACGACATCATCGGCATCATGGCCAAACGCGCGGAGAAGGAAGGCATCGAAACCTTCATGGTCACCCCGGACAAGGACTTCGGCCAACTTGTCTCCGACCACGTCAAAATCTACAAACCGGGACGCTCCGGTGCGGATGTGGAAATCCTTGGCGTGAAGGAAATCTGCGAGCGCTGGGGCATCGAGCGCCCGGAGCAGGTCATCGACATCCTCGCTCTCATGGGTGACGCCGTCGATAACATCCCCGGTGTGAAAGGCTTCGGCGAAAAAACCGCCACCGCGCTCATCCAGCAGTTTGGCAGCGTTGAAAACCTCATTGCCAACACCGCCCAGCTCAAAGGCAAGCAGAAGGAAAAACTGGAAGCCAGCACGGCGGATGCACTGCTCTCCAAGAAGCTCGCCACCATCTTCGTGGATGCGCCCTATGACGCGCAGGTGGCTGATCTCATCCTCAAGCCGCACAACGATGAAGCGCTGAAAGCCTTCTTCACCGAGTTCGAATTCAATGCCCTTGGCCGTCGTGTTTATGGTGATGAGTTCAAAGCTGGTCGCAGCCGCAAACTGGAGCAGGCTGACAGCGCCTCAACCGAAGCTGCGCCAGCCGCAGAGGATCTCTTTGCCGCGCCTGCAATTGCGAAGCTCCGCACCATCGCCGACGTTCCGCACGAGTATCATCTCGTGCAAAGCGCCGAGGAGCGCCAGCAACTCATCGCACAGCTCACCCCGCTGAAGTCCTTCTGCTTCGACCTCGAAACCACCGGGCTGGACCCACGCGATACGCAGATCGTCGGCATCGCCTTTTCATGGCAGGCACATGCAGGCTGGTTCGTGCTCTTCCCACGCGAGAAGGCAGCCGCAAAGGCGGTGCTCGAAGAATTTCGCGCCCTCTTCATCGGCGCAGGAGTCGAGAAGATCGGCCACAACCTCAAGTTCGACCTCAGTGTGCTGCTCGCGCATGGCGTCGAAGTGGCTGGCCCCTATTTCGATTCCATGCTCGCGCATTCGCTCATCGATCCCGATCAGCGCCATGGCATGGATTACCTCGCGGAATCGTATCTGCACTACACCCCTGTGCCGATCACAGCGCTCATTGGCACGCAGAAAGACGATCTCTTTAGCCAGTCCACCATGGCCGATGTCGCGGCAGAAGATGCCCGCAAGGTGGCCGACTATGCAGCCGAAGACGCGGATGTGACCTGGCAGCTCGCCGCCAAGATGCGCCTCGAATTGAAGGAGCAGCAGTACGTCTTCGACGTCGTTGAATGCCCCTTGCTGCCCGTCCTTACCAAGATGGAAAATTTTGGCGTGAAGATCGACGTGCAGGCGTTGCGCGAATACGGCGTCGAACTCGACAAGAAAGCCGCCGAACTGCAAAAGCGCATCCAGGAAAACGCCGGCGGGCCCTTCAACCTCAACAGCCCTAAGCAGCTCGGTGAAGTGCTGTTTGATCGCCTCAAGCTCATCGAGAAACCAAAGAAGACCGCCACCGGCCAGTATCAAACGAACGAGCAGGTGCTGCAGTCCCTCATGGGCCTGCACCCGATCATTCACGACATCCTCGACTACCGCGAAGTCACCAAGCTCAACAACACCTACGTCGAAGCGCTGCCGCATGCCGTTTCACGCGTCACGGGCCGCATTCATACCACGTTTCACCAGCTCATGGCCGCGACCGGGCGCATGGCGAGCAGCAATCCCAACCTGCAAAACATCCCCATCCGCAGCGATCTCGGTCGCGAGATTCGCAAAGCCTTCGTGCCAGGCTTTGACGGCTGGGTGCTAATGAGCGCCGACTACTCCCAGATCGAACTCCGCGTCATGGCAGCGCTCAGTGGTGACCAGGCCATGATCGAAGCCTTTGCCAACGGTCTCGACATCCATCAAGCCACGGCCGCGCGCGTCTATGGCGTGGAACTCGACGGCGTACTGCCCGAGATGCGCCGCACTGCCAAGATGGTCAACTTCGGCATCATCTACGGCATCTCCGCCTTTGGCCTGAGCCAGCGTCTCGGCATTCCACGCGGCGAGGCCGCCACCATCATCGACAACTACTTCAAGCAGTTCCCCGGCGTGAAGCGCTTCATGGAGAAGATCGTCGAAGATGCCAAGCAATGCGGCTACGTCGAAACCCTCACCGGCCGCCGCCGCGCCATCCGCGATCTCACCAGCGCCAACGCCACCATCCGCGGCCAGGCCGAACGCGTCGCCATGAACACCCCCATCCAGGGCACCGCCGCCGACATGATCAAGCTCGCCATGATCCACGTCGATGCCGCCCTGACCAAAGCAGGCCTGCAAACCCGCATGCTCCTCCAGGTTCACGACGAACTGCTCTTCGAAATGCCCGAGAGTGAAGTCGAACAAGCACGCACCATCATCCTAGATGCGATGAAAAACGCGCTCCCCCTCAAAGGCGTGCCAGTGGAAGTCGAAGCAGGGACGGGCTTGAACTGGTTGCAGGCGCATTAAGGCCACTCCCGATCTTCAAATCTCACAGCCCTCATTCAGAACATCTCTTTCGCCTCGCCAATGCGCTTGCGCCAGTAGTAGGGGCGACGTTTGGCATGAGCTATGGCGAGGATCACGACCTTCTCCTGCCAAATCATGTAGGCGATGTAATACTCGCTGAATCGAGGCTTCAGATTCACTCGGCGCACGGAGATGCGACGGATGTTGAACAGCAGCGGGCTGCTAATGATCACACCCAGACAACGAAAGAAGGTGGCATCGAAATCATCCGCCAGCTCGGGATCAATGCGCACATAGTGGTCGAAGGCTGCGTCGAATTCTTCACGCGCTGCGGGATGGACATTGTAAGCGGTCATGCACGACGAGTGCGAGTGAGGCCTCTTTGGGCAAAAAGCTGGTCCACATGACGTTCAAATTCCTCCCCAGAAATCAGCTCCACCTTGCCGTCTTCAATCTCCTGCACCCGGCGGTCTATCTCCGCATCCCACTCAGCCTCGATGGAGGCTTCGTCATCCCCGTCAGGAGAAGGCATGGTGTATTCATTCTGCAAATCACGCAGCAGTTGATCCACCTCATCTGGGGCCAGATTACGAATCTCCTGTTTGATGCGTTCAACAGTGGCTGTCATGCGGTGATTCTACCTGAAAGGCGGATTTTGTCGAGAGGCGGAGTCGGCGCTGTCCGGCCCTCGTCACGCTTGATGCCTACGGTTTCAGCGGCTACTGATCTCGGTGCAAACACAGCTCGCTATGAATTCTGACGCCGCCCAGGTCTTGGAGCGGCTGCAGCGAATTTCAGCGGCAGGCGGGTTGGACACACCCCAGCGACTGGCACGCTTGGTGGCCCGTGTGCTGGTGAGCCGGAGACTGAAACAGCGCAGGAAGTGGTGCCATGTGGCGCGCACTGTAGCAGCAGATCCCTGTGTCGAAGACCGGCTGGTCCGGCAGGCGATGCGCTGGCTTTCGATTCAACCCGGAAAGACTGAAGCTCCGTGATGAACCCGAGGGCCAGGCATGCGGAGGCCCCTCCCATCTCCTAAATGCTGGATGACCTCAAACCTTCACGTGACTGAATCTTGAGTTGCAGTCTGCAGCATTTGACTCTCCTCCTTCTCCCCATGGCCTGGCGACCCGACAAATGCATCACCCACGGTGAAATCGACAACACCATCAGAGGCCGCGTGATCGGCAGCATCTGGCTGCTGGGGCGCGAGCAGCCCATGGTTCTCGACTTGAGTGGCGATGCCTGGCCGGATGTCGCCGGGACGAAGCTGACCTTTGTGAATCCCAACCCCGTGCCGCAGCCGGAATATGATGAAGGTCTGCGCCTGAAGCAATCGGGTTCGGTGGGAGACATCACGGCCTCGCAGAAGGTGAAGAAGTTCACGGTGCCTGACGAAGAGTGGATGCAGGCCCTCAAAGAGGAGCGGCTGCATGAAGTCCCCTGGGAGATGAAAAATGCGCTCTATCTGGAATGGTTCAGCGACTACAACGGCCGCGTGGTGGTGCAGACCACCGACTTCCAGATCACTATTTCGGAGCATCTCTGGGTTATTGATCCCGACGAACACGCCGCTCAGCAAGCGATCAACGAGGCCGACATGGACGCTTACTTGGAACAGTTGGAAAAGTCCCTGGATCAGGAGCTCGCCGATGAGGAGAACGAGGACAAGGACGAAACTTGATCCTCAATCTCCATTCGGCATTACAAACTACTCCCCGCTCTTGGGATCAAACGCATCGCGCAAGCCATCACCGAGGAAGTTGAGGGCGAGGAGGCTGGTGGCCATGAGTAACGCGGGAAATACCAGCAGCCACCATTTGCTTTCGAGCGGGTTGATGACCTGTGCGCCGTCCTTGAGTAGCGAGCCCCAGCTTGCGGCGGGATCTTCGATGCCGAGTCCCAGGAAGCTCAGGAAGGACTCATCGAGAATGACCGCAGGAATCGTGAGCGTGAGGTAGGTGAGGATGATGGTGCTCAGGTTGGGCAGCAGATGCCGACGCAGCACGCCCCACGGGCTCTGGCCCATCGCGCGCGCGGCGGTGACGAAGGTCATCTCCCGCAGCACGAGCACCTGGCCACGCACGATACGCGCCATCGTGAGCCATTCCACAAGCCCTAGCGACACGATCATCACCAGCACCTTCGAGTAGGCCTTCACATCGCTGATGGTTTTAGCCAGGTCTGCCCAGTTGCGCGCCTGCGCGGCGAGTCGCCAGCCGTCGATCCATTCCTTCACGTAATCATCGAGCGCGGCGATGAGGATCATGATGAACAGGATGCGCGGCACCGACTGCAGCACCTCAATCGTGCGCATCATCACGCCATCAATCCGACCGCCTGCATAGCCGCTGATCATGCCATAAAGTGTGCCGATGCCGAGGCTGATGAGCGCACCGACCAAGCCCACGCCGAGGGAAACACGCGCGCCGGACAGCAGGCGATAAAGCATGTCCTGCCCGTTCACATCCGTGCCGAGGAGATGGGTGGCATGGGTTTCCACCGCATGCTGCATGGGCGGTACAAACGAGGCGCTGCTGGTGACCTTCAGCTCCGCTGGTAGCAGCACCGGCACCACGATGGCGATGAGCGATAAGCCCACCAGAAACCCGAGAGCGATGAGCGCCGCACGATTGCGCTTCAGTATCTGCCAGCCGTCTGGCCTTGCGATGGATGCTGGAGCGGCGGCCTCAGGCATAAAGTTTGATGCGTTTGTCCAGCAGCGTGTAGAGCACGTCCACGAACAGGTTGAAGAGCACGAGCAGCACGCAGTACACAATGACCGCTCCGCCGAGCAGGAAGACATCGCGATTCTGAATCGAGTTCACGAAGATCATGCCGGCCCCGGAGATGTTGAAGACGCTCTCGACGATCATCGAACCCGTGAGCAGATGCGCCGCCAGCGGCCCGAGGAAGGTGACCACGGGCAGGATGGCCACTTTGACAGCATGCCTGACCACGGCCTGCGTTTCCGTGAGCCCTTTGGCGCGTGCGGTGCGCAGGAAGTCGCTCTTCAGCACATCCAGCAGGCTGTTGCGCATCAAACGCGCGACGTAGGCGATGTAAGGTGCCGCGAGACAGAGCGCGGGCAGGATCATCTGCGACACCGTGCCCCAGCCGCCCACCGGCAGCCAGCCGAGCCAGAGCGCAAAGATGGCGATCAGGAACGGCCCACTGATGAAGGACGGAATCGAGATGGACAGCAGCGCGCCAAACATCGCCGTGCGGTCGATCCAGGTGTCTTTCTTCATTGCAGCGAGACTGCCCAGCACCACACCCGCGCAGCTCGCGATCACAAAGGCCAGCGATCCCAGCGCGAACGAATTCGGCATCTTTTGCTGCAGCAGTTCCGCGACCCGCCAGTCGCGGTAGCGTGTGGACAATCCGAGATCAAACCGCACCAGCGAGCCGACGTAGGCGGTGTATTGGTCCCACACCGTACCGTTGAGCTTGTAGCGCGTGAGCAGAGCCTCCTTGATGTGCGGCGGCGGTTCCTTCTCCTTGTCAAACGGCCCGCCTTTCGTGATCCGTGCAAGCACGAACGTGATCGAGATCACGCAGAAGATCACGATCACGCTGCTGAGGGCGCGGCGGAGGAGAAACGGAAGCATTGCGGAATTGTCGAATGCCGAAGGCGGAATGTCGAATGCTCAATCACGCCAGCCACCAGGCAAAGCTGCCGCTAGGCAGGGGCAGGACTCCGACTGCGCCACGGAGTTGCATCTCGCCATGCTCCACCTTGCCGCCATTGCGGCCAAACTGCTGCTGCAGCAGGTGATGCAGCGATATGGGCGTCAGTTCCGGCGTGTGGCAGGACAGCAGTACGCCGAGCGGTTCAGGCGACATCAGTTTGCACAGCAGCGAAAGCAGCGGTGGCAGGTCGTTTTCGATTTTGAAGACCTCCCCTTTCGCGCCACGGCCATAGCTCGGCGGATCAAGAATGAGCAGATCGTACTGCCGGTCGCGCCGCAGTTCACGCTCCAGAAACTTGGTCACGTCATCCACGATCCAGCGCACCGGCTTTTCTTCCAGGCCATTGAGCGCCGCGTTCTTGCGCGCCCAATCGACCATGCCCTTGGAGGCATCCACATGGCAAACCTCCGCCCCAGCGAGTGCCGCTGCCAAGGTGCTACCACCCGAGTAGGCAAAGAGATTCAGCACCCGCGCCGGGCGGTTGTGGCGTTTGGCGTACTCCGTGCAGACTTCGCGGATGCGCCGCCATTGGTCACGCTGTTCGGGAAAGATGCCGAGGTGGCCGAAGTCGGTTGAGCTGAGCTGAAACTTGGTGCCATCGACCTCAATGGCCCAAGTCTCTGGCAGATTGTCGCGCCCACGCCATTGATTGCCGCCATCACGGAAAAAGGTGGCAGTGACTTTCTGCCAGTCAGCTTTAGGCCGGGTCTGCTGCCAGACCGCCTGGGCGCAGGGACGTGAGAGCACGACGCTGCCAAAGCGCTCCAGCTTTTGAAATGCGCCGCTATCGAGGAGTTCGTAACCGTGTAAATCAGCCATGGGGATGTTTAATCGGCCTCAGGCCGTGGGTCGCGTGAAAGCAGGGCCTTCATTCCCTCTTTGGGGGATTTGCCTTGGTGGAGCACCGCGTTGATCTCGTCTAGCAGCGGCATGCGCACGCCACGGGCCTGGGCGGCACGGTGGAGACTAGCGGTGTTCAGCACGCCCTCAGCGACCATGCGGGTGCTGGCGATGATTTCATCCAGTGGCCGCCCCTGTCCTAGCATGACCCCGACGCGGTGATTGCGGCTGTGAACCGAGTAGCAGGTGCCCATAAGGTCCCCCACGCCACTCAGGCCATAAAACGTCTCCACCTTGCCGCCTTCGGCCACGCCCAGGCGCACCATTTCCGCCAATGCGCGCGTGATGAGCGCGGCGAGGGTGTTGTCGCCAAGTTTCAAGCCATGCGCGATGCCCGAGCCGATGGCATAGGGGTTCTTCATCGCTCCGGCCCATTCGGCACCAATGATGTCGTCGGTGGTGTAAGTACGGAAGAACGGCAGTGTGAAACAGGACTGCACCGCTTTGGCGATTTCATCCTCCGCGCAGGCCACCACAGCGGCGGTGGCAAGCTGACGCGCCACTTCTTCCGCGTGGTTCGGACCCGTCAGCACCGCCAGCGGCACACCGGGAATGGACTCACCGATCATCTCGCTCATACGGCGGCCCGTTTCGAGTTCGATGCCTTTGGCGCAGGAAACCAGCACCCGCGCCCGAGATGCTGCCGGGCTTTGCGCCACGAGTTCTGCCGTGCCACGCATCGCCTTGGACGGAATCACAAACACCAGCATGTCCGCTGGCTGCAAAGCTCCTAGATCTGCGGTGACGTTGACCTCAGGAGGAAGAACCAGATCCGGCAGGTAGCGCGCATTGCAGCGGGTATCTCGAATCTGTGCCATCAATTCAGCATCGCGCCCCCAAAACTGCACCTTCAGCCCACGCCAGGACAAGAGGGCTGCAAGTGCGGTGCCCCAACTGCCAGCACCGATGACTGTGGCGCTCTGGATCATGGCTGCGGCTTCTTTTTGGTGAAGGCCTTGCTCTCTGTTCCCGCAATCAGGCGCTGGATGTTCGCGCGATGCCGGATGAAGGCCAGAATCATCACCACGATGCCAAAGCCAAGCAGCACGAAATCCCAGCGGCCCTCACGCCACATTTGAATGGCCATCGCCGTGGGCACCCCCACCGCCGCCGCCAGGGAGCCCAGCGAGACATAACGAAATGCGAAAAGGAACGTGAGAAACCCGATCCACCCGCCGATCATCCCTGGCAGAGAAATACCGAGCAACACACCACCGGTCGTAGCGATGCCTTTGCCGCCTTTGAACCCGAGCCAGAAGGTGAACATGTGACCGATCACCGCAGCGAAACCCGTCAGCACTTTGCCGACAGAAATCATTTCAGGCGCGGCACCCGCATGAGCGATCCACCCTGCCGCCAGCCAGATCGGCAGCCAGCCCTTGAGCATGTCGAGAATGAACACCGGAATGCCGATTCCCTTCCCCAGCACCCGGATGGCATTGGTGGCCCCGATGTTGCCGCTGCCGTGCTGACGAATGTCGATGCCTTTCAACCGTCCGGCGAGATAGCCGAACGGCACGGAGCCGCAAAGATAGCCGCAGGCAATGCTGAGGAGAGTGGCGGTAGTTGTGGTCATGGCTTGAGCAGGCTCCTAGTAGCCGAATCCAGCGTGCTCTGGCAAGCATTTCATCGGACCGAAACTGCCGTAAATCATTTCGCGCCGTACTTTTCTTTCAAGTACTGCACGGTTTCGTCCGCCGTATCGGCCTGAATCATCAGCAAATCTCCCGCTTGGGCAGATGCGAGCGCCAGATCGACGGATTTCAAATGGCCGAGAATGGACTCGACGCGGCGGGTGCGCGGGGCGTTTTCCAGGCCGGTGGCGAGCAGCTTCATGATCTCGCCGGATTCACGACCGCGCACATAGTCACCTTCGTAGAGCCAGGCTTCATCAAATTCCGTCCCCAGCATGCGGCCCTGCTCAATGATGTCGCTGTCACGGCGGTCGCCAGCGGAGCTGTAAACGACAATGCGGCGCGGATTGCTGAACTGGCGCAGGCCGTCGAGCAAGGCGCGAAGGGCATCCACATTGTGACCATAATCGACGATGACGGTGATGCCATTCAGATCGAGCACGTTGAAGCGTCCGGCATTTTGATCCAGGCTGGGGACAAAGCTGCGTGCTCCTTGGCGGATGAGATCGTCGTCGATGCCCAGCGCCCATGCAGCCGCGACGGCTGCGAGGGTGTTTTCAATCTGGAAACCAATGCGCCCACCCAGGGTGAGAGGGACTTCACTCAAGGGCATGAACACCTCTTCAACGGGGCCGGTGGCGCGGACGATGTGTCCATTGCGCACAAAAATAGCGCGTTCACCTTTGATCCGGTGCAGGACGATGACGGCGTTTTCACCATCCAGGGCAAAGAAGATCGTCTTGCGCGGATAGGTCTCCGCCATTTTCACGACGAGCGGATCGGCGGCGTTCAAGACGGCGGTACCGTCCGCAGACACGGCGGCGACGATGCACTGCTTCACCTCGGCCAGTTGCTCTGGGGTGTCGATTTCATTGATGCCCAGGTGGTCGCCCGCACCGATGTTGGTGACGACGGCGACGTCGCAGTGGTCAAAGGCGAGGCCTTCGCGCAAAATGCCGCCACGCGCGGTTTCCAGCACGGCGGCATCACACAAGGGGTAGGAAAGAATGCTGCGGGCGCTCTTGGGGCCGCTGCAGTCCCCGCTGTCAATCATCCGGTTACCGACAAAGACACCGTCCGTGCTTGTCAGACCCACACGCCATTGGTTTTGAGAAAGCAGATGCGCAATGAAGCGAGTCGTGGTGGTTTTCCCATTCACCCCAGTCACGGCCACTATGGGGATGCGGCCACGGCACTCAGGGGCAAACATGGTGTCGATCACCGCTTTGCCCACGGGACGCGGCTCCCCTTCGGAAGGATACAGGTGCATGCGCAGTCCAGGCCGTGCATTCAGCTCAATGATGACGCCGTTGCGCGGACTCAGGGGCTGCGTGATGTCGGGCGCGATCATGTCCAGGCCGCAGATGTTGAGGCCGACCATTTGCGCCGCTTCGACCGCCGCCGCACAGATCGTTGGATGCACTTCAGCCGTGCAATCCACGGCCGTGCCGCCGGTGCTGAGGTTGGCGTTGAGGCGGATGAGGATCATCCGGTCTTTTTCGGGAATGGATTCAGGCGTGACTCCCTGCTCGGAGAGCACCGCAAGAGCGACGGCATCAATGCGTATGCGGCTCAAAGCAGCGGCGTGGTCAGCGGCGCGGCGCGGGTCCCGGTTCTTTTCGGCAATGAGTTCTTGGATGGTGTGCTCGCCATCGCCAACGACGTGCGCGGGGTAACGCCGGGAAACGGCGATGAGTTCACGCCCAATCACGAGCACCCGGTAGTCTTCCCCTTCGGCAAACTGCTCCACGATGACCGACCGGCTTTCCTCACGGGCGGCGGCATAGGCGGTGATGACTTGCTCACGGGTGTACAGGTTCAAAGCGACGCCGCGCCCTTGATTCCCATCCAAAGGTTTCACGACCACCGGCAGGCCGATTTCGTTGGCGGCAGCCCAGGCGTCTTCAGCATTCTTCACCGGGCGGCCCTGCGGCACCGGCAAGCCAATTTCATTGAGCAGGCGCAGCGTGAAGTCTTTATCCTGGACGATGTCCTCCGAAATCGCGCTCGTCTGACTGGTGGCAGCGGCCAGGATTTTCCGCTGTTTGGAACCCCAGCCAAGCTGGACTAGGCTACCTTCAGTGAGGCGGTGTACCGGGATGCCACGCAGGCGTGCGGCATCGACCATCGCACGGGTGCTGGGTCCGAGGCAGACCTCCTGGGCAAGTTCGTTCAGCCCGGTGATGGCCGCATTCACATCCAGCGTCTGGCCAAACAGCGCGGCGTCGATCAAACGCCGCGCGAGTTCGAAGGCCGCACGGGCCACGGATTCCTCATCGAACTGGGTGATGATGCGATACGTCAGGGGCTGCGAGGTCGGCATCAGCTTGCCAAAGCTCACCTGAAGATCCGTGCGGCTTTGCAGATGCAGCGTGATGGACTGCAGCAGGGTTGCCAAAGCTTCCGCCTGGGGGGTGACGCTGATTTCACTGAGCTGGGGGGCTAGCGCTGGCAGCCAGGAGAGCAGCCAGGAGCGCCAGTTGGCCACATGGTCGGTCAGTTCTGGAAACTCCACCTTACATTCCAGAACAGTCTCACGCGCCCAAAGATTCGGGCCGCGCAACGCTAGGATTTTGCGAACAAGGGTGGAGCGGAGTTCGCTGGATGGAGCAGAGTGGGGCAAGCGACAAAAGGGAATGCGCGGAATTGTCCCCAGACCTGCGACAGGTCAAGGGAAACCTCGGTGGGAATTGAGATGACAGCGGTGTTCCTGCATCCTTTGGGGAAATCTCCGCACCAGTTTGACAAGCTTCCGTTACATTGGACTTTCGGTGGGTTCCACGATCCAACCTTATTTTGCCGCGTCCCCTCATCCAAGATCTTCCCGACCTCCTGCTTCAGCATGCCGAGTCCAAACTGGCATCCGGTGAGCGCACGGTTGCACGTCTGATGACAGATCTGGACGCAGGACTGCATTTCGGGCACGGTCTGATCCTGCTGACCAATACCCGCCTGCTGAACTTTGAGGCAGCAGGCACGGGGCAGCCGCGCTTTCACGCCTGGAAGCTGGCAGCACTGCATGAATTCAAGCTGGAGGAAATGGGGGCCACCATCGCACTCCACCTGATGGGCGTGGATGGCAAGCCGCTGGGCCAGTGGCGGGTGACCTCCGGCTGTCTGCGCGAGGCAGAGGGCTTTATGGCTCGGTTCAGGGAGCAGTGTCGGCTTCTCAACGGCGGTGACCATGGCGCAGCCATCGGCAGCAACGAAGTCGTGGACGACGAGGAGGAAATCTTCTCCGCCGAAGAATTGGAAAGCGACATCGTGCGTGGCAAGCCGCTGCTGCGCCTGGTGAGCTTTGCCCGCCCTTGGTACCGCCTACTCTTTCTCGGGCTGGTGCTCACCATGGCGAGCACCGGCGCGCAGATGATCGCCCCCTGGCTCACCATGGCGCTGGTGGATGACGTGCTCATCCCGCTCCAGAGCCAGACTGAGCTGGTGCAGGTGCATAAGGTTTACATTTTCATCAGCGAACTGGCGCTGGCCGCCGTGCTGACCTGGGCGCTGAACTGGGGGAAAACCTTCGTGGTAGCGCGCATCGCTGAGCATGTGACCAGTCGCATGCGGCGGGAGACCTTTGAGCACTTGCAGCGGCTGTCCCTCACCTACTTCAACCGCAAGCGCACCGGCGACCTCATCTCGCGCATTGGTTCGGACACGGAGCATCTGTCCTTGTTCATTTCGGTGAACTTCATCGACTTTTTCTGCGACGTACTGCAATTCATCTTCACAGCGGTCATTCTGTTCAGCATCAATCCAGTGCTGGCCGTGGCTGCGCTGGGGCCGGTGCCCGTCGTCGCCTGGCTGGTGCAGCGCGTGCGCGAGCACCTGCGCGGCGGGTTTGCCGCCGCCAGCCGTGCGGGCAGCCAGCTCACCAGCGTGCTGGCAGACACGATCCCCGGCGTGCGCGTGGTCAAAGCCTTCGCGCAGGAGCAGCGTGAAATCGAACGCTTCCGCGTGGCGGACAAGCACATCTTTGACACCAACGACCGCGTGAACAAGACCTGGTCGTTCTTCACCCCGATGATCAAGCTGCTGACCGACATCGGTCTGCTGATCGTCTGGGCGGTCGGAGCCTGGAGTGTGGCGCATGACAGCATCACCGTAGGGGTGCTGACTGGCTTTGTGCTTTATATCAGCAGTTTCTATGAGCGCATGGACTCCATGAGCCGCTTCACCGCCTCCATGCAGCGTGCCGCCGCCAGTGCGCACCGCGTGTTTGACGTGCTGGATGTGAAGCCGGACGTGCCGGTGCAGCGCAACGCCATCAAGGTGGGCCGCCTGCGCGGAGAAATCGAGTTCCGCGATGTGAAATTCCGCTACGGCTCGCGTGAGATCATTCGTGGCATCAGTTTGAAAATCGCCCCCGGCGAGATGGTGGGCTTTGTGGGGCCGAGCGGTGCAGGCAAAACCACGCTGGTGAACCTCGCCTGCCGCTTCTTCGAAGTCAGCGAAGGTGCCGTGCTGGTGGATGGCTTCAATTTGAGCGATGTCGATGTGGTGGACTACCGCCGCAACCTCGGACTCGTGCTCCAGGAGCCGTACCTCTTCTACGGCACCATCGCGGAAAACATCGCCTATGGGAAACCGGATGCGACTCGGGCTGAGATCGTCGCGGCGGCGCGTGCGGCACGCGCGCATGACTTCATCATGCGCCTGGCGGACTCCTATGATTCCCTGGTGGGAGAGCGCGGCCAGCAGCTCTCCGGCGGGGAGCGCCAGCGCATCAGCATCGCCCGTGCGCTGCTGGTCGATCCCGCCATTTTAATTCTGGACGAGGCCACCTCATCCGTGGACACCGAAACCGAGCGTGAAATTCAGGCCGCGCTGGACCATCTCGTCCGCGGCCGCACGACCATCGCCATCGCGCACCGACTGGGCACCCTGCGCAAGGCCAACCGGCTCGTGGTGATCGAAGAAGGCCGGATCAAGGAAATCGGCTCGCATGAGGAACTCCTGCACAGCAGCGGCACCTACGCGCGACTGCATCAGGCCATGTTGGAGGTGAACAACGCATGAGCACGCCACTGCCAAACATTGAATTTAGCAAGGATGAGAGCGGTCGCCTCGTGCTGGTGGATCAAGCGGGCGTACGGCACGTCAATGTACACCCGGCGAAGCTTTTTCCTCTGACCGATAAAGACTTCTGGGTCTCCATCCAGTCCGAAGGTGCGCGTGAAATTGTGTGCATCGAAGACCCGCAGACCCTGCCCGAGCCTTCGCGCTCCGTCCTGCTCGAGACTCTAGCCCGGCGCGACTTTGTCCCCATCATTCAGGTAATCCACCGCATCGTGCGGCTTGCGGACGGTCATGAATGGCACGTCACCACGGATCGTGGCGATACCAGCTTTGGCGTAGAGACGGATGAAAGCATCCAAAATCTTGGCCATGGTCGCCTCGTGATTGTGGACCGCCGCAACACGCGCTATCTTATCCCCAATGTCGCCAGCCTCGACCGCGTCAGCAGACGCAAGCTGGAGCACTACTATTAAACCACCCACCTTGAACACTCCGTCCGCCACGTCTGCACGTATCGGCTCGCTAGATGTCTATCGCGGCATCGTCATGTTTCTGCTCGGTCTGCGCCTGCTGCAGCTTGATGAAGTGGCTACCCACTTCCCCAGCAGCGCCATCTGGCAGTTCCTCGGCCACCACTCCTCCCACATCCCCTGGGTAGGCTGCTCGCTCAACGACCTGATCCATCCCTCCTTTGCCTTTTTGACTGGGGCCTCGCTGGTCTTCTCCGTTACCGCCCGCTCAAGCAAAGGCCAGTCGCAGTGGCACATGACGCTGCATGCTCTGTGGCGCTCCGTGGCGCTGATCTGCCTCGGCATTTTCCTGCGCAGTGTGGACTATGACATGACGAACTGGACCTTCGATGAAACCCTGACCCAGACCGGTCTCGGTTACATGGCAGTCTTCGCCCTGGCTTACTGCGGCACCCGCACGCGCTGGGTCTGGTTTGCCATCCTCCTCATCGCCTCATGGTCGATCTATGCCTTCTTCCCCATCATGCCACCGCATGCCAATCCCGTGGACTTCAACACTCCCGAAGGCTGGCAGCATGACTTCACCGGCTTTTTCGCCCACTGGAACCACAACCGCAATGCGGGCTGGTACTTTGACCGCTGGCTCCTCAATGAGTTCCCACGCGAAAACCCGTACCGAGGCTATCTCGGTGGTTACAGCACGCTGAACTTCATCCCCACCATCGGCACCATGATTCTCGGCCTGATGGCTGGCACTTGGCTCAAACAAACCGCCAAGCCCGTCAAGCAACTCGCCCTCGCAGGGCTGGCATGCCTTGTCTTCAGTGTCCTGCTGCACATCGGCGGCATCTGCCCCATCGTGAAGCGTTTGTGGACACCGGCCTGGGTGTTCTTCAGCGGCGGCTGCTGCCTGCTCATTTTGGCAGCCCTGTATCAAATCATCGACGTCAAGCAGTGGCGGCGCTGGTCCTTCCCCTTTGTGGTCATCGGTGTGAACTCGCTGGCCATGTATGTGATGCGCCACACGCTGGATGTCTGGAGTTCTGAGACGCTGAAAAGGCACTTCGGCACCCGCATCTTCCAAATCTTCGGCCCCGAGCTGCAACCGGTGCTGATAGGTGCCATCACCTTCCTGATGTTCTGGCTGGCCCTGCTGTGGATGTACCGCCGCAAGATCTACATCCGCCTGTAACCGGAGCGCTTCATGAAAGCCGCCGCGAGACGCGCGTACCCGTGGGGTTGGCGGCGGTGGTTTCAATCCCCATTGGATAGGTATGGTACAGGCTCACAGGCTCACTACCTATATATAGGTAGTG
>CAINGK010000172.1 GCA_903848465.1 uncultured Verrucomicrobiota bacterium | reverse complement strand
TTCGTCGCTGGCCTTCACCGCACAGTTCAGCTTTGAGCAGTTCCCATTCTTCATCACTCAGGTCGGTCGGATAGTCGCGTGCCATCCTCCCACTTTACAGATTTTCTAACTCTTGCCACATTTGCCGGACAGGCTCTTAGACTTTGCACGGCTGTAGCGCCCAGAACTCCTTAGCCTCCACGGCAGTCTTCAGCGCACGATAATGCCGGTGCAACATCGCTGCGCTCTCATGCCCCATCTGGGCCTGCAGCTTTGCTTCGTCCTGATGCATCGCGTAGTGAATCGAGGCATAGGTGTGACGCAGCGCATTGTGTGGCCACTCGCCATGCACCGGCTTGACCTTCGACTCGACAATACCCTTCTCATTCGTTCCCACATCCCAACCCAGTGAACGCCGGAACATCCGCCAACGAGCATCCCACCACTTCCCGCAGATCTCACCCTTCAGCTTGTCACAACCAGCTGCAGCCAGCCAGGCCATGGCATTCTCTGTCAGATCCACCACACGCCGGCGTCGCGTCTTCGCCTGGCTGCCAGCCACGATCACCAGGCGCTCTTTGAAATTCACCGCACTCCAATCAAGCCGCTGGATCTCCGCCGGCCGCAGTCCGCCAAACATCCCCAGCACCACAAAGCCCATCATCTCCGGCCGCTGCAGCGCACCGAGCAAAAGCACCTCACACAGCGGCACCGTCAACGTCCCGATCTCCTCATCCCCCAGTCGGGCTTTCGGGATCTCTGCTAGGAAATTGCTTTTGAGGGGGCGGGTCGAGTTGGCCCTGGGCGTGGAGTGGAGACGGGGTGTGAGGGGGTCTGGCGCTTTGGGCCTCTTGGAGTGGCCACGTAATTACGCGGCCACTGGAGCTATGCGGACTGCTTTGAGATGACGACAGCGACGACCACAATGATGATGATGGCGAGCATCACCGTGGTTTTTAAAGCTTGTTTGAAGGCTTCTTTCGCTCGCATTGCCGGGGTGGGATCTGCGAGGTCTGCACGGCAGGTGGGGCAGAGGACGCTACTATGGGCGACTTCGTTGCCGCAATAGCCACAGATGGAGAGGTGCTTGCTTTTAGCATCGACCAAAAACCCGATGAGGAAAAAAAGCAGACCGAGAGGCCAGGCGGCGATGGATAGAAGGCAAACCAGCCCCAGAATACCAAAACCGAGAGCAGCGCAACCACTGCCACCTGCACGAACTTTGCGCGTCATACGATAGGTGTAAATTTGCTCGGAGGGTGGATTCATGCCGTATAGTGGGAGGATTTTTTTAATTGGCAAGATGCCAAAGAAAAGCCGCTCATTGAGCGGCTTGGAAAGCGTGGCGGGCGTCGATGATGTTTTGAGGTGTCAGTCCTCGGTGCCGGTTCTGTCTTTGGCTTTCCGCGCTGGCTTGCCAGATGATGAGTCGTAAACGGCAGGATCTTCGGCGGCGATGCTTCTGCTAGGAAATTGCTTTTGAGGGGGCGGGTCGAGTTGGCCCTGGGCGTGGAGTGGAGACGGGGTGTGAGGGGGTCTGTCTGCTAGGAAATTGCTTTTGAGGGGGCGG
>CAINGK010000171.1 GCA_903848465.1 uncultured Verrucomicrobiota bacterium | reverse complement strand
TTCGTCGCTGGCCTTCACCGCACAGTTCAGCTTTGAGCAGTTCCCATTCTTCATCACTCAGGTCGGTCGGATAGTCGCGTGCCATCCTCCCACTTTACAGATTTTCTAACTCTTGCCACATTTGCCGGACAGGCTCTTAGTCAGATCAAACTTACCGTCGCTTGCAGGCTCCATGTCATTCATCAGTCACTCTTACTGGACCACTCAGCAGTACGCGGCCACGCAGATGTCTCCCGAGCGCCTGCACCAGGTGCAGCAGCAGCGGCTGCGGCAGTTTCTCCAAACGACACGTACCCACTCGACATACTACCGGGAAAAGTTTCGGCACATCGATACCGAATGTATCGATCTCGCTGAATACCCGGTCACGACCAAGTCGGAGATGATGGCGCATTTCGACCAAGTGGTCACCGATCCAGGCATCACTCGGAAAGGCATCGAAGAATTCATCGCGGACATACGCAATGTCCGTCAGCGATTCCTTGGAAAATACGCCGTTGCACACACCTCGGGCAGCCAGGGGCAGCCGGCCTTGATCGTGCAAAATCAACAGGAGTTGGATCTGCTGTTTGCCTTTCAAATGACGCGCGGCAACCTGGAGTATCAAGGGGCCTTGCGGCTCCTGCGGGGGGCGTGCAATCTTTGGAACCCGACGCGCCTTGCAGTGCTGATCAATCAGCAAGGCTTCTTCCCCTCGGCATGGATCTGGCAGCATCTGCCCAAGTTCATGCACCACTTCATGCGCTTCCTGTTTGTTCCCGCCAATGATCCAGACTTGATCGCAAAACTCAATGCGTTCAGCCCGGCGGTGCTCAGCGCCACCCCGACCTCGCTGGACTTGCTGGCGCTGAAGATCGACCAACTGCGTTTTCCCCGCCTGCGGCAGGTCGTCACCTGGAGTGAAACCCTGACCCCGAAGGCCCGTGGTAGAATCCACGCCGCGTTTCGCACTCCGGTCATGGACAACTACGCCTCTGGGGAGTGCCTTTTCATGACCAACGGCTGTTCGACTTCCACCGGAGCACACATCAACGCGGACTGGGTGATCCTAGAAGTGGTGGATGAGAACAACCGCCCCGTGCCGCCTGGGCAGATGGGGCATAAGGTCTTGATGACCAACTTGGCCAACACCGTCCAGCCTTTCATTCGCTACGAAATCAGCGACCGACTGGTGATGGCCACTGAGCCGTGCGGCTGCGGCAACCGACTGCCGCGCATTGAAACCATCATGGGGCGTGCCGCAGACTTCTTCTGGGTAGCCACTTCATCGGGTTACCGTCCGCTGACCACCTACCCCTTTCAACATGCCTTCGATTACCTGCGCGAAGTGCGCGAGTGGCAGGCCGAGCAGGTGGAGCGCAACCGCATCATCGTCCGCCTGGAACCCATTCCTGGCACAACGACCGATCTCGACCTGGCGCGGAGACGGCTTGATGAGCGACTGGCCATCACGGGACTCCAGCACGAATTGCAGATCAGCTTCGAAGTCGTGCCCCGGCTGAAGACCGATGCCCACACCTCCAAATTCCGCCGCATGATCAGCCGCGTCGGAGTGCCCGAGGACCTGGACGCCGCCTTGAAAAACATCGCAACGAATGACCCGCAACCTTGAGACCCAGCGCATGGTAGTGGGCCGGTGGGGTTTCGTCGGTTTTGGCGGTTTTGGCGGTTCATTTTCAGGGAGCGAATATTTTTCACGGCAGCCCGTGAAACGGAAAGCAGCAGCTACCGAGGGGTCAGTCTCAATTTCACCAGCGGCAATGGACGCCTATTCTCCCGTCTAGTGTACAGTTTCACCCGAGGTGCGAGCGCTGGAAAAACTCCCTGATACCGAGCTACCGAGACCGCGTATTGTAGTACCGGCTTCAGCCGGTTCCGGTAGGGCGCTAAGCGCCCGTCCATATCCAGAACCGGCTAAAGCCGGGACTACAATACGTGCGTTGGGTTTCAGTAAGTCAGGTGAAATTCACCCATTCTTTCCACCTGAAGCCACGGGTGGCTGAGAGGCTGGAAAGTTGTTTTGTTGTACAACAAGGCCCCCTATTTCCACATCTATGACAGATTGTTTTATATACCAGTTTCACACACTTTATTGCACAGCGGTTCCCCCAATAGGATAACCTGACGAGCCAAAGCGCAGACTGTACCTACACTCCATCCCTCTTCACTCCGCGAAATATTTTTCACCCCCCCAAAACGAACTGCCAAAACCGCCAAAACTGTCGAAACCCCTTTGAGCCAGCTCCTTGTGCGCCGTTTTGCCACGCATTGCTAGAATCCCACTTGTAAGCACCCGCCCTCTCTTGGCCAACCCTCTCTTCCCGCTTGGCTCGCCCCGCGAAAAAATATTCCCTCTGCCAAAATACACCGACAAAACCGACGAAACCCCTCCGCGACTGCGACTTCCCGCTCCTCGACTCTCCGCGAAAAATATTTCCTCCCCTCAAAATGCACCGACGAAACCTCCGCCAGTAAACACGGACAGCCGACACGGTTCGCGGCGGCCCGCGCATCCTGAAAGGGAGCCGTTGACGGTCGATTACAATGGTTGACGGTGGATGACGATTGTTTATCCAATCCTTCCAACCTCCTAAGTCTCCATCGCCATCAACCGTCAACCATCGTCAACAACGGTCAACCACCGTCAACTTCTCCTCCTCGCCTGCCTGCTCGCGCTCTCCGGTGCCTGTGCGCTCGTTTACCAAATGGCATGGCTGCGGGAATTCCGGCTCGTCTTTGGCGGTGCCACTCCTGCCACGGCGGCAGTGCTAGCGATCTTCATGGGTGCGATGGGTGCAGGCAGTGCGCTGTTTGGCCGCAAGGCGGAAGCTTCCACGAATCCGCTGCGGCTGTATGCGTTGATCGAACTCGGGGTGGGTGTCGCGGCGTTGCTGACGCCGCTACTGCTTGCGGTGGTGCGTTCCCTTTATCTCAGCACCGGCGGCATCGCAGCACTGGGTCAGGTGCCTGCCACATTGCTGCAACTGCTGCTGGCCACGGTGGTGCTGGCACCGCCCTGCCTACTCATGGGCGGCAGCCTGCCTGCGGCTTTCAAGTGGGTGGAGACGGATCAGGACTCGCAGCGCGGCAGTCTTGGCGTGCTGTATGGCGTCAACACCCTCGGCGCGCTCGCGGGCGTGCTGGTGAGCACCTTCTGGCTGCTGGAACTCTGGGGCATCCGCACCACCGTCATGGCGGCAGCGGGAGTGAATCTCCTCATTGGTGGCATGGCGTGGTATGTAGCACTGGGTGAAAAAGCGAGGGACGCGCCAACGCTGGAGGCGGAGACGGATGAAGAGGAAGAATCTAAGGGGCTGACCACGCGCTTTCTCTATGCCGCCGCAGGCATCACGGGCTTCACCTTTTTCCTCAGTGAACTCGTCTGGTTCCGCATCCTCTCGCCCTTGCTGGGCAGTTCGGTGTATGGCTTCGGTTTGATCCTCGCCCTGGCACTTGCTGGTATCGGCCTGGGGGGCTTGCTCTATCGCATGCTGTGGGCGGCACGCGCGGGAGCAGTCACACTGGCGGCGTTGGCACGGGTAGCGGCATGGCAGGCTTTGTTTTTGGCACTGCCTTGGGCGCTGGGAGATCGCATCGCCGTCTTCGCCATTGATGTGAATCAATTGCGTTCCCTGGGCCTTTCCGGGCAGATCGCGGGATGGACGATGATCGCCAGTCTGCTCGTCTTGCTGCCGTCGATCCTCGCGGGGGTGCAGTTCCCGCTGCTCGTGGGTTTGCTGGGCAGTGGCAGCCGCGATGCAGGCAGGCACGTGGGCTATGCCTATGCGGCCAACACGCTCGGAGCCATCACCGGATCGCTCGCTGGTGGCTTCCTGCTGCTGCCCTGGCTGACCGCTCTGGGCGCATGGCGCTGGGTGTTTCTGCTGACGCTGTTGCTGAGCCTGGGGGCTGCGGTGCTAGGCGCACGATCCACTTCACGCTGGGCCTGGCCGGTGCTCGCGGCCTTATGGATTGGCGCGGGCTGGCTGATGTTTATTCCCACCGGTCCCACCGCAGCATGGCGGCACAAGCCCATCGGCTACGGCCGCGTGGAGTCGCTGCCGAATTCCATCAATGGCCTGCGCGGCTGGCTGCATGCCAGCCGCTGGAAGATCGCGCATGAATTTGAAGGACGTGAGGCCAGCGTGGCCGCTGTATCCAGCGATGACGGCTACTGCCTTTACGTGAACGGCAAGTCCGACGGCTCCGCGTTTGGCGATGCCGACACGCAGGTGATGCAGGGCCTCGTACCAGCGCTGCTGCATCCCGCACCACACAATGCCTTCATCGTCGGCCTCGGCACCGGCACGACGGCCGGCTGGGTCGCGGATGTCCCCGAAATGAAGCAGGTGGATGTGGTGGAACTGGAGCCCGCCATGGCCAGCCTGGCGCGCCAGCACTTCGCCCCTGTGAACCGCGATGTGCTGAGCAAGGCCAACGTCCATCTCATTCCCGGCGATGCACGCGAGGCCCTGCTGGCAGCAGGCAGCCGCTACGATCTGATCATCTCCGAGCCTTCCAATCCCTACCGCGCCGGTGTCTCCACCTTGTTCACGCAGGAGTTTTACGCCGCCGCCAAAGCCCGGCTCAATGAGCACGGTCTCTTTGCCCAATGGGTGCAGGGTTATGAAGTGGATGCACAGGCCATCCGCCAGGTCTATGCCACGCTCACCTCCGTGTTTCCGCATGTCGAGACGTGGATCTCCGGCCCCAATGATCTGCTCTTCATCGGGCATCTCACGGCACCAGAATATACCATGGAGCAGTTGCGCTCGCGCATCATGCAACCGCTGTTTGCCGAAGCTCTCAAGCGTGTGTGGCTCACGAACTCGGTCGAAGGCCTGCTGGCCCATCATCTGGCCGCGCCTGCATTTGCGCGCACTTTGCTGCAAACCACGCCCGCCAACATCAACACCGATGACCGCAACCTGCTGGAGTACGGCTTTGCCCGCGCTCTTTCCAAAGACAACACTTTTGAGACCACCCAAGTGCTCAGCATGGCCATTGCGCAGGAGACGGATGTACCAGCGCATCTCGCCGCACAGATCGACCGCACGCGCCTCACCTACGAACGCCTGCGCATGCTTGCAGCGGATGGCACCACGTCCTCCATTCCAGCCGAGTTGGAAGGCGATGATCAACGCCGCGCTGAGGCCGCCACAGCGTATGCCCAAGGTCATTATGATAAAGTCCTCGCCACCTGGACGGGCACACCTGCCAGTCCCTTTGAGCAACTGATGCTGCTGGAATCCGCCGCACGCGCAGGCACCGCCGAACAACTGACGCCCTGCTATGAAGCCGTGCGCCAGGACTGGCCGGCCGATGCGCACTTCGCGATCGCGCTGTCCGCCTTCCGGCATGAATCGTATGACGATGCCACGTCACATCTGCTGGAGGGATTCAAAGCGCTGCGCCCCCAGGTCTGGGTGCGGCTATCTTCCGTGCAAGCCGCGCTCTCACTGGTGCCACCGCTCGCGGCGAACAATCGCGATCTCGTCCCGCAATTCATGGCCCTCCTACAGCAGCCGTTTCCTGGCGGATTGGCCGAGCCGAGCCGCATGAACACGCTGGTCGAAATCATTCCCCTGCTCTCTTCCCCGCAGCAGATCGAAGTGCTGGCCCTGTTTGAACCCAACCCGCCCTGGCAGCGCCAGTTCCTGGAGTTTCGCCTCAAGACCTATCGCACCGCAGGTCATGCGCTCACAGCCAAAGCAGAGCGTGATTTGCAGGAGTTTCTGCGCCACGCGGATCGCCGCTTGGATGAACCGGTTGCCAAGAACCGTTGACTCCGTTAGCTGCGTGTGGCGACAGCCCGCCCGTCTGTGAGCGTGTGGAGTCGCCGCATAGCACGTTGCCTTCCAGAGTCGGGCGGTTTGGCGGAGGGGGCTTGGCAGGATGGGAAAGCACTGTGCGCCAAACACGCCCAACCTCCGTCCGGACTGGCTATTTCTCCCCCACGATGACCTCAATATTCTTGTATCCCGGCTTGGCCGCTGGGGTGCTGACCTGCACACTCTCAAAGCGGCCCGTCTTCAGCAGTTCCTGGCGACCTTGCTCGACGAGAAAGCAGTCAATGGCATCGCCGGAAGCCAGCTTGAACCTCTTGCGAATGGCCTCCTCTTTGACTTTTACATTGCCTGAGATTTGGATGGCCTGAAGCAGGTATTTCTGCCCCTCAGTAATCTCATAGGTAACCTTCATCGACCCCTTGCCAACCTCCAGCAAGTGGATATCCACAGTTGCATCTACATAGCCACGAGAGCCGTAAAAGTATAAGATCATTTCCTCATCCTCTTTGATGCTTGAATGCGAATAGAGCTTCCCAGCGGTGGCCTGTGTCGTGGGTGCGATCTCCGTGGATTTAAACGCCTTGTTTCCGGTCAACTTGACTTCGGACACTCGGTAAATGTCCCCAGGTTCGATGACGAACACCACGATGATCCGGCCAGCGGCCCCAAGTTGAGTGCGCACTTCATGAATGTCGGCATAGACGTAGCCTTGCTCCCACAGGCTGCGCTTAATGATGATCTCATCGGCGAATTGAACTTCCTCATCATAGCTCCCCTTTACTTTGAGCCCCAGATTCGAGCGCAACTCTTCTTCGTCCAAACCCTTCACCCCTTCAAAGCGGATAGCTTCGATGATCTGCGGCTTTTCAACTGGGTCCGGGTTTTGCGCCGATGCCACCCAGCCCTGTGCGAGGAACATGCCAAGAATCGAAGTGAGAAGCAGGCGGCACCAAGGGTGAGGAGTCATGGTTCGGAAGGAGGGTGAGTGAACAAAGATCGCGTCCTATAAAAAATGGCTGAAACGGTCTTTTTAAACGAGCTATATCTGCAAGAAATGCAAAGGGACGTGAAGGCACCGTTGGCCGGTCCGACTACTTCTCCACCACGGTGACCACAAGATTCTTGAATCCCGGCTTGGCGTCTGGGGTGCTTATCTCCACCGACTCGAAAAGACCCGTCTGCATCAGCGCCTGGCGACATTGCTCAATTAGAACCGTGTTGAAGACATCGCCGGAAGCGAGTTTGAATTCCTTGCGAATGTCCTCTTCTTTGACTTTGGCATTGCCGGAAATTTGAATGGCCTGAAACAGGGACTTTTTTCGTTCAGTAATATCATATGTAGTCCTCATCGACCCTCTGCGAACCTCCAGCAGTTGAGTTTCCACAGTTGCATCTGCATAACCGCGAGCACCGTAAAAGTGGGTGATCATTTTCTCGTCCGCTTTGATGTCTGAACCTGAATAGATTTTCCCTGCGGTGGCGTGTGTCGCGGGTGCGATCTCCCTGGATTTGAATGCCTCGTTCCCGATCAACTTCACTTCGGCTATATGGTACAAGTCACCAGAATCGATGACAAACGTCAGGATCAGGTGGCCAGCCGGCCCAAGTTTGCCGCTTACTTTCTGGACTCTGACAAAGGGGTAGCCTTGGTCCTGAAGACTGCGCTCAATGACGAGTTTATCGGATTTTAAGGCGTCCTCATCATAAGCCACCTTTGCTTTAAGTCCCATTTTTGAGCGCAACTCTTCTTCGTCCAAACCCTTCACTCCTTCAAAGCGGATGGCTTCGATGATCTGCTGCTTGTCCACAGAGTCCGGGTTTTGCGCCGATGCCACCCTACCCTGTGCGAGGAGCATGCCAAGAATCGGAGTGAGAAGCAGGCGGCACCAAGGGTGAGGAGTCATGGTTCGGGTGGAGGGTGGGTGGTCACGGATCGCGTCCTATCAAAGCATGGCTGAAACGAACTCGATCTGCAAGAATTGCATTAGCGCTGCAAAAACATGGCTGACAGGCTGGATGAACCGGCGTCCGGCGCGCGTTGAATCTGCATGTTCACCACTCTGGTCGTGATCTTGGCGGCTGCTACGGCAGAGCCGCTGCCCAACACGCTGATCGAGGCGCTGCCGCTATCGGCGGCGCTGCCCACCGACACGCCTGCGAAGATCGCGCTGGGCCGCTTGCTGTTCTTTGACCCCATCCTCTCCGCCACGCACGATGTCGCCTGCGCCACCTGCCACCATCCGCAGTATGGCTGGGCTGATGGAAGGCCGACGCCACTCGGCGTGCATGCCAGCGGCATCGGGCCAAAGCGCAAACTGGTGCAAGGGGCTGCATTCATGCCGCTCACGCGCAACACGCCCACGATCCTCAATGCAGCCTTCAACGGCATCGCATCCGGCAAACCGTTTGATTCCTCCCAGTCGCCGATGTTTTGGGACAACCGCCTGCGCAGTCTTGAAGCGCAGGCCTTGGCACCCATCCGCCAGCGCGAGGAAATGCGTGGCGATGCATGCCGCGAAGCCGAAGCCGTGCCCGCGATGGTGGAGCGACTGAAAAGCATCCCTGAATATGTGACGCTGTTTCAAACCGAGATCACCGCCGAAAAAGTCACGCAGGCCATCGCCGCGTATGAACGCACGCTCATTGCGCCCAACACGCCCTTTGACCGCTTCATGCGTGGCGACAAAACCGCGATGACCGCCGAGCAGCAGCAGGGCATGGCAGCTTTCAAAAAAGCAGGCTGCGCGCTCTGCCACAACGGCCCCATGCTCTCTGACTTCAAACTCCACGCCATCGGCCTCACGGACACTGCCACGAATCGCACCGAATTTCGCACCCCTTCTCTGCGCAATCTGAAGGACACTGCGCCCTACATGCACTACGGTGGCTCGACCACGCTGGATGAAGTGCTGCTCTTCTATGACCGCCTCATGGATCAAGCCGCCGAGACGCTGGAAGGCGGCGACACCAGCACACTCCCGCCGCTCGATCCCCTGCTCCGCCAGATGAACCTGCTCCCTGAAGACCATGCGCCAATCAAAGCCTTCCTCGAAGCATTGAGCAGCGATGACTATGACAAGTCCGTGCCCGAGCGAGTGCCGAGCCAGCCCGGAGGATAGGCCTCCGGCCTGTCTAGCGGATCGAGGCTTCCAGCCTTTGATTCTGAAGCCATTGGGGCGTTGATGACGTTGAGTCAGAACCTAAGGCTAGAAGCCCCAGGCCGTAGTCAGGCTGGAAGCCTAACCTCCTGCCTAACCTCCTCTCCGAAGCCCCAGCCTGCTTTTTCCCATTCGGGATGGACGTACCGCACCCACTGCGACTCGGGAATCTTCGCCTTGCCAGGATTCTTGCCAATGTAACGAAGCGCCTTCCACAGATGTTCGCTGTCACGCACCAGCGTGTCGTAGCTCTCTGCCTCCCAGACTTCACCGGTGCGCCCGAGGTGCTGATTGATCGCTTTGGCGGTGAAGCTTTTCCACGAATGCAGCAGGTCCGCTGGATCAAACCCCGCAAAGGGACGCACGAGTACATGCACATGATTGGGCATGAGGCAGTAGCTGGACAAAAAACAGCGCTGCTCATGAAAGTGATGCAGCGCGCGACCGACAATGGCGGAGCAGGCCGGATCACGCAGCCAGCACTGGCCGCTGCCTGCGTCCAGCCAGTCATCGACACGCCGGATGGTCTCGCGATGCAGCTCCTGCCACGCCGCATCCTCAGGCATTTCCGCATGCGCCCCTATCCACTCTTCGCGAAAACGTTCTAGCTCGCGCAGCTTTTCGACGGGTAGTGAATCAGCGAGACGAAAGGTGATGAAGTACGTGGCCCCTTCCTGAGTCCAATGCGGTAGCTTGCGCCGAGTTTTAAGAATGGGACGGCTCCAGTCCAGCGGCTCAAAATTCGGTGGTCCATCACGGAATCGCATGAGCGCATTGTGGCGAGTAGCCCTCCCGGCTGTCAACTGGAGGATAGGCTTCCAAGCCTGTCTGTGGAGGATAGCCGTCCCGGCTGTCTGGCGGATCGAGGCGTCTCGCCTTTGATTCTGAAGCCATTGGGGCGTTGATGACGTTGAGTCAGAACCTAAGGCTAGAAGCCCCAGGCCGTAGTCAGGCTGGAAGCCTAACCTCCACGTTGAATGCGCGGCGCGATCTGCAAGCACCTTAGCTTTCTATCCTGTAGCCACCCCGCGTCATTGCGCAGGATCACACGCAGGGTCTTGGGCGGCTTGTTGCCGAGATAGGCATCAGCTTTGAGAAGCGTGATCGTCAAACTGCCGTCCTCATGGCGCAAAAGGGTCTGCGGCTTGTCAGTGTCGAACCAGCCGTCTTCTGTAAAGGCGATGATCTGGTCGGCTTCGCGCTGGTTTTTGCTGAGGCGGGCTTCGGCAGTGGCAGGCTTGAGTACGAGGGTGATCGCATCGCCGTTCTCGCTGGCGGTGGAGGTCCAGGCAGCGCTGGGTTGTTCGGCGCGGGCGCGTTCGGCATCTAGCAGCTTATGCCATTTGGTGTTGAGTTCGGCGGTGGCGGCGACGGGCAGGGTCAGGCTGAGATCCATGGAGCCGGGGTGGCAGGAATTGCCGCAGCACATCCAGGAGGCCAGGCCAGTGAGCGTGATGGATTCCCCCACCTTTAAATTCGCGGGCGGCGTGATCTCAGTGCGCAACATCACATCGCGATCAAAGCCCTGCGCCTTGATCTTGAACATGAGCGTGCGCTCCGGCTCGGGGTAGATGAGTTCGCTGGCTTTCCAACCACGCGGAAGCTGCCACTTCATCTGCGTGGGCACACCGACAATACCGGGAAACCGCCAGTAGGTATGGGCGCCGCGATCATGCTCCAGCCAGAGGCCAACGGTGAAGGGCTGGCCGGGGACGATGGCGGTGGCTTCGGAGACGAGTTGGAGTTTGAGCCCTTGCTGTGCCAATGACGAATGACGAATGACGAATGACGAAAGTAGAACCACGAGCAGCAACAATCGGCGGCTCGGACCATTCGTCATTCGACATTCTGCATTCGTCATTTCTCAATATGCAGCATGTTGCCACTTAGGAGCAACTGATTCCCAAGATTGACAGCAATCATGCCAAGCGGGAACAGCTCACAAGCCTCGAAGATGCCGTCGAATCCACGATGGTCTGCGTCGGCAGTCCACCACCGACCATACCTTCACAGTGTCGTCATCCAGGGTATAGAAAATTGCAAATGGGAAGTGCTTCGACAAGGCGCGGTGGTAGCGGCCGAAAGGCTTGCGATGTGAACCTGCGGTGATGAGGAGTTGGTCGATGTCTTCGAACAAACATCGTAGAAAGTAGTCTCCAATCCCTACCTCTTGTTTTTCATAGAACGAGCGACCTTCGATCAGATCGGCCTTGGCCAGATCGAGGATTTCCAACTTCATCGAATGCTGTGAAGAATGTCTTTCTTGGCCTCTTCCCAGTCGATGAAGCTCGCCCCACCAGATGTGAAAGCAGCCTCACGATCCACGAGCAGATCCTTCTGCCAGGAAGACATCTCAAGATCGACCTCTGCAGCAGAAAGATCATCCCATAACGCCTCCATGACCAAGAGTTTCTCATGGAGCGGCAGTTCGTGAAGTGATTGCAGCGAGATCATGAAAACAAACTATCCAGAAGAACAAAACGGGCAATCAGTTTGAGCAAGCACGGTCTGAATGAGATCTGACGAAATCAAAATACCAGCGGCGGCTCGGTCCATTCGTCATTCAATGTCGTTAAGTTAAGCAAAATAGACCGCGAAGGCGTATTGTTCACAACGCGAATGAGCACGAATAGCCGCGAATTTTTCACGAATTTCAGAGTTCAGAATTCCTCTACATTCGCGGTCATTCGTGGCCATTCGCGTTTAAAATCTTAACTTAACGACATTGATTCGTCATTCGTCATTCGTCATTTCTCAGTATGCAGCATGCCCCGGCGTCCGCGCAAAAGGAATCACGTCGCGGATGTTGGGAACTCCTGTGACGAACATGAGCAGGCGCTCAAAGCCGAGGCCGTAGCCGGCGTGCGGCACGCTGCCGTAGCGACGGAGGTCGGCATACCAGGCGTAGTTTTCAGGGTCGAGGCCCTGCTTGGCCATGAGGGCCTCCAGCACGTCCAGGCGTTCCTCGCGCTGGCTGCCGCCGACGATTTCACCGATGCCGGGGACGAGCAGGTCCATGGCGGCGGCGGTTTTGCCATCGTCGTTCTGGCGCATGTAGAAGGGTTTGATCTCCTTTGGGTAGTTGAAGATGGTGACGGGGCCTTTGACGTGCTCTTCCGCGAGGTAGCGCTCGTGCTCGGTCTGCAGGCCTTCGCCCCAGACGACGGGATTTTCAAAGCTGCGTCCGCTCTTGAGTAGGATCTCGACCGCATCTGTATAGCTGATGCGCTCGAAGGGTTTTGCCAGAGTCTGCTTGAGGCGCTCGATGAGGCCTTTGTCGATGAACTTGTTGAAGAACTCCAGTTCGTCCGGGCACTCGTCAAACATGGCCTGCACGAGGTAGCGCACCTGCTCCTCTGCCAGCGTCATGTCGGCGGTGAGATCGTAAAACGCCATCTCGGGCTCGATCATCCAGAACTCGGCAGCGTGGCGTGTGGTGTTGCTGTTCTCCGCACGGAAGGTCGGGCCGAAGGTGTAGATGTTGCCAAGCGCGCAGGCGAAGGCCTCTCCCTGAAGCTGGCCGCTGACGGTGAGGTAGGTCGGACGGCCAAAGAAATCCTGCTCGGGCTTGGTGGGCGTGTTGGGCTTCAGCGTGGTGACTTGAAACATCTCCCCTGCCCCTTCGCAATCGCTGCTGGTGATGATAGGCGTGTGGACGTAGAAGAAGCCGCGCTCCTGGAAGAAGCGATGCACGGCATAGGCCATCTTGCTGCGCACGCGGAAGACGCTGCCAAAGAGATTCGTGCGCGGCCGCAGATGCGCGATGGTACGGAGGAACTCGGGTGTGTGGCCCTTCTTTTGCAGCGGATACGTGGCATCGGCCTCGCCTAGCAGGCGCAGTTCCTTGGCCTGCATCTCCCACTTCTGCCCAGCAGCAGGCGAGGCGATGAGATCGCCCGTCACTTCGACGGAGGCACCGGTCAAAATGCGCGGCAGCAGATCCGCCGAAGGCAGCGTGGCATCGACCACGACCTGGAGGCCCTTGAAGCAGGAGCCGTCGGAGATTTCCAGGAAGGAGCAGGCTTTGGAGTCACGCTTCGTGCGCACCCAGCCACGGGCGATGATGCCGGGCCGTGCGGATTCGGAATGAATGAGGGAGTTGATGGTGTCGAGAGACATGCGGAAAGCTAGCGCGTGAGCGCTGTGGGGCAAGCAGGAGGGATCAGGATGATGGGCGCGGGCAAGATTTTCGCCACTAATCTTGCTCTCCGAGGGGCGGACATGTACTGATTGCTCCCTACCATGAATACCGTTCCCTTGCAGTTTCTTGTCGGAGTCACGCGACTGATGGCGATTTATTTTGGTCTGACTGCGCTGGGAAGTCTGGCGGCAGCGGCGGCCCAGTATGCGACGGTCAGATATTATGCATCAAGCGCAATTGTCCAGCAGATGCCCGTAGAGTGGGGCCTGTATGCGCCGGGGCTGGCCATCTCCCTGATTCTCGCGATTGGAACCTGGTTCGCCGCTCCTTTCATCTGCCGTCTGGCGCTGTCCTCCAAAGAAACCCAACCCGCCGAGCGCGACACAACACTTGAGTGGAATGAAGTGTCGATCTTCCTGACGGGAGCTCTTTTTGTCGGTTGGGGGCTAACGCGATTGGAGAATGCCCTGGTGCCTATTCTGCAACTCAAGGCTCAAGGGTTACATAAAGAACTGGCGATGGTCGAACAAATCGGATTTTTCACGACCGTGATCATCATCGGACTGGGCGTGATCATGATGTTTCGTTTTGCGAGCATTTACCGCTGGATGCAGAAACGCAAAGCTCTGGAGAGATAACACGGTAAGGCCGGTGTGTTACTTGGATGCAGCGCCTCAAAAACATTCATTATGAGTGCAGTGCTTTTGAAGATTAGTGATGCGCAGCAGCAGAACCCATCAAACATGAACCGCGCTCCCCCGATGGCAGAGCCATCCAGGAGCCAACCTCGAGAAGATGGCTCCGCCATCCACCACAACGCAGCAGCACGGCAGTGTAACACGATATGACCTCAATCTCGCTTGGATGCAGCGAGCAAGACTCGCCTACCTCCCGAAATACCCCTTCACCTTGACCTTGCGCCCATAAATCTTCTCACCGCCGGCCACGTAGAGGATGTCGTGGTCTTTGCCGGCAAACTCGACGCTGACGACTTTTCCAAGTGGGTCCGGTTTGGCAATGATCCCGGACAGACGGCCTGTCACATCAAAGATCTGTACGCCGAGTTCGGTGGTCACGAAGTAGCTGCCGTTGACCTCCGTGGTCGCGCCATCGCCTGCGGCGCTTTCTTTGCCGACGGGCAGCCACATCGTCATGTAAGGTGCGCCACCGGTCAGGGTGCCGTCGGCTTCGATGCGCCAGGTCCAGACGTGTTTGCCACCGTACTCGGACACCGCCAGGGTGCCCTCGTCAGCGGAGATGGTGATGCCATTGGGCTTCACCACATGGCCTTCGTCTGCAACGATGTGCTTCTTGTCCTTGGTGATGAGATGAATGCGCTGCGTGGGCGTCTCAGTGAAATAAAGGTTCCCCGCTTTACTCACCACGAGGTCGTTGCACTTCACACCCGTCAGCAACACTTCCACCTCGCCCTTCATCGTGATGGCGATGATGCGCTGCTCCTTGTTGTGGCAGGCATAGAAGCGGCCATCCGTGCCAATCTGCAAGCCGCTGATGCCTGGCAGGTTGTCCAAAAACAGATCCACCTTCCCCGTGTCCGCATCCAGTTTGTAGATGCCCTTGCCGCCCTTCACATCCGTGAAGAACAGATTGCCCGCTGCGTCGCAGCACAGGCCGTCAGTGAAGACATAGCCGCTGGCGACTTCCTTCCAAGGCTGATCATTGCTGATGTAATCCTGCAACGAGACGTCCTTTGCGAAGAGCGAGGTGGAAAGAAGGCAGAGGGAGATGAGGGTGCGTTTCATAGTTTCAAGATGTTCTCTGTGCGCGGTTCTCTGCTCTTGGTTTCCAAACAACTCTTCGCAGACAACTGCGAACCAAGAACCCTGAACCGCAAATCGTATTATTTCTTCCACAGCCAGCGCAGCGTGTCTGGCAGGATGGCACCGCCTTGCTTGCCGCTGTGTGTGCCCTCACCGAGGACGAACTGGAAATCATAGCCCGCAAATTTCAGCGATGCGGCCATGTCTTGATTGGCCAGCGGCCAGTTGCCGAACTGGTTGTCGAGATCGTTTTTGCCGTCCTGCAGGAAGACTTTGAGCGGCTTTTTCTCCGACTTGCGGACCAGTGCGGGATAGACGTAACCGCCACGGATGTTAGTGAAAGAGCCGATGTGGCTGACTACCTTGCGGAAGGCGTCGGGACGCTCCCAGGCGACGGTGAAGGCGCAGATGCCGCCGCTGCTGTTGCCGCAGATGGCACGACCTTCAGGATCGCTGGTCAGCTTGTAGGTCTTGGAGACTTCGGGCAGGATTTCTTC
This sequence comes from uncultured Verrucomicrobiota bacterium, assembly GCA_903848465.1. Lineage (GTDB taxonomy): Bacteria > Verrucomicrobiota > Verrucomicrobiia > Verrucomicrobiales > Verrucomicrobiaceae > Prosthecobacter. The sequence continues at coordinate 6,672 of CAINGK010000171.1, read as the reverse complement.
GATCAGGAAACGGGCATGCACATCGCCGAGGGAATCGTATTCAAAGCTGCGATTGCTGCGTGGCTTCTCCTTGGGGTTGGTGGCGGGAAACGCACCGGGATTGATAAAGATGCCAATCGTCACCGGCATCTCGCCTTTGGCGATGAGATTGTCGAACACCACCGGCACGCGGAACTGGCCGTCGGCCTTCACGAAGCCGCCGCCGTCGCAGAACACCATCACATTCGCGGGCTGCTCGGCCTTGTACTGCGCCGGGACGTAGATCCACCAGTCACGCGTCGTGCCCGGATAGATCTTGGAGTTCGTCCACGCAGGCATCTGTGTCACCTTGCCCTGCGGCACGCCTTCCTTGACCTGCGAATCGGGGCCAAGAACATACTGATCATCCTGCGGGGCGGAATGAGCGAGGGTGGCGAAGAGCAGCGAGGCAGCAGCAAGAGGGAGAAACTTCATGGGACGAATCCGAACGGGAGAAGGATGGGACATCTTGCAGGCACTGAAGCGGAGGCTCGGTTTTGCAACAACGTGCATCGCCATGCTTGCACCAAGGCGGGCGGGAGGATAGGATGCAAACCATGAGCACCGCCGTAGCTGATCTTCTAACTGCCGCCATGAGACTGCCTGCCGATTCTCGGACAGAGCTGGTGGAGGCGATTCTAGAGCGATCCACACCAACCGAGGACTTCATCGCAGGTCAGATGGAGGTGGTGAGCCGCCGGATGGAGCGCGTCCGCCAGGGCATCACCCAACTGGTGCCTGCCGCCGAGGCTCATGACGCTGTGCTCGCCGGAATCCAGACCCGCGCATGACCACCGCGTTTGATCCGGAGGCCTTGGACGAATATCACGAGGCCGCCCAGTATTCGGAGCAACGCTTCGGTATGGGCCGCCAGTTCGTGGCCTCCATGCAAGCTGCGATCACTGCCATTGAGAAAACTCCCGTCCGATATCAATCCGTGGGCCAGGGCATCCGCATCTTCAGGATGAAGACGCTGCCCTACTATCTCTTTTACCATTACGACGAAGCAAGCCAGGCGATCACCATCTACGCCGTGGCGCATCACAAGAGAGAACCCGGCTACTGGCATGACCGACTACCGGTCTAGCACGAGGCGCGAGATTTCACCTCCTCATCACGTTCATGATCATCGAATGCGTCTCTCGTTTTTCTTTCTTCTTACCTCCATTCTCCCCGCTCGTTCAGCGGTGGATTTCTCCCACCAGATCGTGCCGATCCTGCGGGAGCACTGCGCGGAGTGCCATGCGGGGGACAAGAAGAAGGGCGGATTCTCGTTCAATGATCGTGACTCCTTGATCGAGGGCGGTGAAGACGGCACGGTGGTGGTGAGTGGCAAAGGCGCGGAGAGTGCGATGATCAAAGCCATCCTCTCCGCCGATCCCGATGAGCAGATGCCGCCGAAGGGCAAGCGGGTGCCTGCGGAGCAGGTGGCGCTGCTGAAGCAATGGATCGATGAAGGACTGGCGTGGGAGGAGGGGTTTGCGTTCAAGAAGCCCGCGTATGAGCCGCCGCTGAAGCCCCGCATGCCCGTGCTGCCCGCTGCGGTGGATGGGCGGAGCAACCCGCTGGACCGCATTCTTGACCAGTCCCTTGCGCAAAAGAAGCTCCCCCGCCCTGCGGCCATCGACGATGCCACCTTTGTGCGTCGGGCTTACCTGGACCTTATCGGTCTGCTGCCGTCGGCCAAGGATCTGGAGGCCTTTGCCCAAGACACGTCTGCCGACAAACGTGCCCGTTTGATCGATTCCCTGCTCAAGCGTGACATCGACTACACGGAGCATTGGCTGACGTTCTGGAATGATCTGCTGCGCAATGATTACGGCGGCACGGGTTTCATCACCGGCGGGCGCAAGCAGATCAGCAACTGGCTATATCACGCGCTGATCACCAACATGCCCTTTGACCAGTTCGTGCGCGAACTCATCGCGCCGCCGAATGATGAGAGCCGTGGATTCATCGACGGAATCAAATGGCGTGGCGAAGTCAGCGCTGGGCAGACGGTGGAGATTCAGTTCGCGCAAAGTGTTTCGCAGAGCTTCCTGGGCATCAACATGAAGTGCGCCTCGTGCCACGACAGCTTCATTGACCGCTGGAAACTCAGCGAGGCCTATGGGCTTGCCGCCATCTATTCCAGCCGACCGCTGGAGATCAACCGCTGCGACAAACCCATCGGCCAGCAGGCGATGGCCTCGTGGTTATTTCCTGAGATCGGTCAGGTGAATCCGCAAGCTACGCAACCCGAGCGTCTGAAACAACTCGCGGCGCTGATGACGCACCCGCAGAATGGGCGCACGACACGTACCATCGTCAACCGCTTGTGGCAGCGCCTGATGGGACGCGGCATCGTGCATCCGGTGGATTCGATGCAGACGGAGCCATGGAATGCGGACCTGCTGGACTACCTGGCTGCGCACCTCGTGGCAAATGGCTATGACTTGAAGCAAACGCTCGCGCTCATCGCCACCTCGAAAGCGTATCAATCGCACGCACAAGTGGTGACGAAGGGCATTGACGATCACGGCTACGTCTATGCCGGCCCACTCACGAAGCGGCTCACGGCGGAGCAGTTTGTGGATGCCATCTGGCAGATCACCGGCGCAGCACCGACGAAGATGGATGCAGTCCTGCTGCGTGGGAAAGTCGATCCGCAGCTCGCAAAAAAGATCAAGATCCAGGGCCAGTGGATCTGGGGCCACAGCGCCAAGCCCGGCAGCACACCGCCCTCTGGCGAAACGATCACGCTGCGCAAGACGCTCAAACTCGACAGCGATCCAGCCAGCGCCAGCGCCGTGGTGACTTGCGACAATGGTTACACGCTGTTTGTGAATAATAAGAAAATCAGCACCGGAGATGAGTGGTCCAAGCTGGCCGCCGTACCGCTGCAAACCGCGCTGCACAAAGGCGCAAACACGATCCTGGTGATCGCCACCAATGCAGGCAAGGGACCGAACGCCGCCGGATTCTTCTTGGATGCCCGGGTGCGTGATGCCGCAGGCAAGGAGACGGCCATCAGCACTGATGCTACCTGGGAGTGGTCGGCCAAAGTGCCGCCCGCCAAAGAAGGCCGTGTCGGCACCTTCGAGGCCAAGGACTGGCAGGCGGTCACTGTAGTCCCAGCTTTGCCGGTGTGGCAGCAGACGATTGACGCGCAGGCTCCAGCGCTGCTGGCGCAAGGGAGCGCAGCCTCGGACCACATGATCCGCGCTGCGCTGATGAAATCGGACTTTCTCATGCGCACGCTGGGCCGTCCGAACCGCGACCAGATCGTCTCCGCACGTCCGAACGACCTCACCACGCTGGAGGCCATCGACCTCGCCAATGGCAGTGTTTTGTCCGCCGCCATCGCCAAGGGAGCGCAACGTTTGCTGAAGACGCAGGCGACTTCCCCAGCCGCTTTGATCACCGGCTTGTATCGCCAGGCCCTTTGCCGTGAACCTGCGGCCAGCGAGCTCGCTACGGCCCAGAGCATCCTCGGAGCCAGCCCCACGCAGCAGACGCTGGAAGACCTGCTGTGGGCGGTATGTATGCTGCCAGAGTTTCTGGCGGTGCGGTAGCGGGCTGAGCGGATGAACAGCAGCTTCGGCCCTTGATTTGGGCCTGGGGGTGGGAATGATGCGCGACCACGCCACCCCACATGAAACCAACTCAACTGCTCACCTTCCTCTTCGCCACCGCAGTTTCGCTCCAGGCTGTCACGCCTGATGGCAAACAGAAGCTCGTATTCATCGCCGGCAAGCCCTCGCACCCGCCGGGCATGCATGAGTTCCGCGCAGGCACCATGCTGCTGGAGCAGTGCCTCAAAGGCGTGCCGAATCTCGTGGTGGACCGCCATGAGATGGGCTGGGTGAGCGATGAAAAGACTTTTGCGGACGCAGATGCGGTGGTCATCTACGCCGACGGCGGTGGCAGGCATCCCGCCGTGGTGGATGGGCACACAGAAACACTGCGCAAGCTGATCGCCAAAGGCGTGGGCTTCGGCTGCATGCACTACGGTGTGGAAGTGGTGGCTGGCCAGGCGGGCAAGGAATTTCAAGAGTGGCTCGGCGGTTATTATGAAAACGCGTATTCCTGCAATCCAATTTGGGACGCAAACTATACCGAGTTCCCCAAACACCCCATCACCAACGGCGTGCTGCCTTTCACCACTAAAGACGAGTGGTACATCCACATGCGCTTCCGCCCTGCCTTTGGTCATGGCGTGACACCTGCGCAAGACGGCGCAGCTAAGTTTGTGCCCATCTTAGTGGCGCCCCCAAGCGACGCGACGCGTGACGGCCCATACGTGGCACCGAAAGGCCCCTACCCCCACATTCAGGCGGAAAAAGGCAGCCCGGAAACGATGATGTGGAGCATCGAACGTGCGGACGGCGGACGCGGCTTTGGCTTCACCGGCGGCCATTTCCACGCCAACTGGGGCAACGACAACGTGCGCAAAGCCGTGCTCAATGCGCTGCTGTGGGTCACAAAGGTCGAAGTGCCAGAAAAAGGCTTCGAATCGGTCGTGACTCCCGAAGCGCTGACGCAGAACATGGATCCGAAAGCAGCCCCCAAGCCCAAGAGCGCCAGCATTGAAATACCCCGTGTGTTTCAGCGCGTGGCAGCACGCTGATCAGAGATACTTCTTCGTGAACATGGTCCGCTGAAAGGAGGCCAGGCGTTTGAGGATGGTTTTGAGCATCTGCTGATGGTGGTCAATCATGGCAAACTTCGCGGGTTCCGAGAGTTTCATGTTGTCACACTGCGCCTCGACGCGCTCGACGGCGACCTTGAGATCCTTGATCTTTTGGCCGACTTCCGGGGTGATGCGGGCTTCCTTGACCGTGTTGCCAAGGATTTCGGCTTCACGCGAGAGGTAGGCGACGGTCTCTGGCAGTGCGGCACTGCCGCCGACCAGCGCGCCGCTGTTGCTGTCAACTTTGGGCTTGTTGGGGAGGTGGGGTTTGAGCGGTACCACTGACTGCGGCTCTGCTGGCAGACCGCCCAAGCGTGCATCAATGATCGTCGGCGTGATGAAGAGCATGAGGCTCTTGTGGTTCTTGCTCCGGCTCTTGTAGTCGAAGAGCCACTTGAGGCCTGGAATCTTGCTCAGGAAGGGGACGCCGGACTGAGCTTCTTTTTCAGTGGCCTCATCCAGTCCACCCACTGCGACGGTGTAGCCGGACTCGATCTCCACGGGTGCGCTGTAAACACGCGAAGACGCAATCGGATAAGGATTACCGTTGATGGCCTGGGTACCGATGATGCTGGAAACCGTGACCGCCATGTTGAGCAGCACTTTGTCTGCCTGCATGCGTTTGGGCAGGATGTTGAGGACGGTACCAATCGGCAAATAAGCGACTTTGGTGGTAGTGGTAGAACCGACCGAACCCGAACTCGCCGTCGAGCTAGCGTCCAGCACCGGCTGGTTTACCACTGCACGGATGGCCACCTCGCGGTTGCTCAGCGTGACCATGCGGGGGTAGGAGGTGGTATTGGTTTCCTGGTCCTGCATCAGCGCGCGCAGTTTGACGTTGACGTCCTGGGCACTGAGAATGCTTGTGGCAGGGAACCCGAGCGTGCTGCCCACATTGTTCATGTTAAAGCCGGTAAGCAAGTTTGCCAAGGAGGTGGAATAACCGCCCGTCGTCGGGACATTGTTGTACACCACCGTGTTCGTTGTCGCGCCAGTGGTATCAGTTGCGGTAGTGACGTTGGTGACCTGACGGGCGTTGCCGCCACTGCCCAGGGTCGAAGTCCAGTCGATGCCGAACTCATTCGAAGGATCACGTGAGGTTTCGATAAATTTCACCTCAATGGCGATGAGCGTCTGCGGTTTGTCAGCAGCGGCAATGTAGCCTTCCACCCACATGTGCTGCAGACGGGTCGCGACGATGTAAAGAGTGTTGGAATCCGACTTCCAGATCACTTTGGGTTTACGCACAGAACTCAACTCGTTGGAATTCATGGCACGTGCGGCATTTTCATCCGAACCCGAGCCACCTCCTAGACCTGGAATCCCGCCGCCGCCACCTCCGCCGCCACCTCCGCCATCCGATTCCTCAGGTGGCAGCCCCAACAGCACCCGAATGTCATTGATGATCTCACTGCGTGACACTTCAAAGGTCTGGCTGCTACCTTGGAGATCCATCCCCGTGGCCGCATTGCTAATACCCCCGCCGCCGCTCGTTTTGGGGGCGCTATTTCCCGAAGACACGCGGCGCACCATTTCGACCGCGTTGTTCTTGATCTCATAGGATTTCCCAATGAGTTCGCGATCGTCCGCAGGACGAATGTACCAGATGCCATTGTCAGGGATGATCGCTAGACCATTGGCCTTGCACAAGGTTTCTAAGACCTGAAACGGGCTGGATTTAATGGAAAAGGTGATCAGTCGGCCACCGTCTGCGCTGTCGTCAGGCAGTGAGAAGAACGAGATTCCTGCGTCAGTGGCTAGAAAACGCAGCACATCACTCATCATCGCTTTCGAAAAGTCGTACTGCTGAGGCGCTGCAGCGCGCAGCCTGCTCGCTTCAATCTCATACTCAGGCGAGAGCAGGTGCATCGTGCTCTGATTGAATTGAGCGCGCAATTGAGTGCTGGCCAAGCTCGTCAGAGCTAGGCAGAGCAGCAAATTGGACTGGAACAATGCTATAAAGGGGGGTGTAAAGTCTGTTC
>CAINGK010000170.1 GCA_903848465.1 uncultured Verrucomicrobiota bacterium | reverse complement strand
GCACGCTGCCGCCATCTTCCACCACTCCACTCCGCGACACACCAGCTCCAACGGAGCTGCGTAATTTAGCCCAGGGTCAGCCGAGCCTTGGCGAGGCGACCCTGGGTATTGCCGGTGCAATCTGGAAAGCAAACCCAGCACACCGCCACACCCCAAGTCCACCAGCAGCGTTTGCAAAAAGCCCCGCCACAGCAGTTCCGCGTTCAGCCAGCGCTCTTATGTCTATCCAGACGCTCGCTAACCGCGCTCTGATGAATGCCATTCACGAACTCCGGTCGAATCAACAAGCCCTTTGATCCTTCGGCAGACGAGAAGTAACGGTCGGGGAAAATGAATCCCAAAACCGTCGTAATCACCGGCTGCACCCGTGGCCTTGGCCGCGCCATGCTCCCCCTCTTCATCAAGGCAGGCTGGCACATCGCAGGCTGTGGCCGCAACGCCGCCCAAATCACCGAACTCTCCCGCCAGTTCCCCGCCCCGCATCATTTCCAAACCTGCGATGTCTCCCTCGAATCCGACATCGCCGCCTTCTGCGCCACCATCCTCGAAAAATTCGGCCCACCCGATCTCGTCCTCAACAACGCCGCCATCATCAACGCCAACGCCCCCCTCTGGGAAACCAGCGCCGCAGACTTCAGCCGCATCATCGACATCAACATCAAAGGCCCCGCCGCCATGATGCGCCACCTCCTGCCCGCCATGTTGAAGCGCGGCAGCGGCGTCATCGTCAATTTCTCCTCCGGCTGGGGCCGCTGCACCGCCTCCGACGTCGCTCCCTACTGCGCCACCAAATACGCCATCGAAGGCCTCTCCATGGCCACCGCCCAGGACACCGGCGGCAAAGTCGCCGTCATCCCCATGAACCCCGGCATCATCGACACCGACATGCTCCGCAGCACCTTCGGCGATGGGGCCGGCGGTTTCCCCGACGCCGATGACTGGGCCCGCCGCGCCGTCCCCTACTTCATCAAACTCGGCCCCAAAGACAACGGCCGCCCCCTCACCGTCCCCGGAGGATAGACCTCCGGCCTGGCAACGGCTCGAGGCGTCCCGCCTCCGTCCGGAATCAGAAGCTGCCCCTCCGCCTTCACCTGACTCATCCCCTCGATCTCCGCTGAACCCATCGCACGTATTGTAGTCCCGACTTTAGCCGGTCCGGTTCCGGTCATCATCTCCCGAATAATTCCCCGACTGCTCCCCACTGTTTCCGGCCATTCCTTTGCCAAATCATTCCTTTGTCGAAAAGCAGCGCTCCCGCCTTTCGAACAATTGCCCTTGTGACCCTTCGCTCTACAATCCAGCCGCCTTGAGTTCAGGCGCTCCACGTTACAAAGCCCCCATGCGCCTCCTCATCACCGCCGGCCCCACGCGCGAGCCCATCGACCCCGTGCGGTTCCTCTCCAACCGCTCCTCCGGCCGCATGGGTTACGCCCTCGCCGAAGCCGCCCACGCCGCCGGCCACGAAGTCCTCATCATCTCCGGCCCCGTCACCCTCCCGCCACCCTCCGGCGTGCAACTCATCCGCGTCGAAACCGCACGCGAAATGTTCGACGCCGTCCGCACCCACCTTCCCGGCTGCGATGCCGCCATCTTCAGCGCCGCCGTCGCCGACTACCGCCCTGCACAGGTCGTCTCACAAAAAATCAAAAAGTCCGCCGACACCCTCACACTCCAGCTTGAGCGCACCGAAGACATCCTCGGCTCCGTCCGCTCCCAGTTCGGCTTCCACGGCTTCCTCGTCGGCTTCGCCGCAGAAACCGAAAACCTCATCGCCCACGCCCAGGACAAGCTTCTCCGCAAAGGCTGCGACCTCATCATCGCAAACGACGTATCTCAGCCGGGCATCGGGTTTGACAGTCCAGAAAACGAAGTCACCCTCTGCCTTCCCGGCGGTCAAACGATGCCCCTCCCCAGGCAGTCCAAAACCTCCCTCGCTCGTGAATTGATCCAGTTCATTTCATCCAGCCTGCCCTTCGTCGCTTCAGCGAAGAATGCGCATCCGACATCTAGCATCCAGCATCCAGCATCCAGCCCCCAGTGAAAGAACTCCTCGCCACCGCCACCGAAGCCGCGCACGCCGCCGGCAAAATGATCAAAGAACACTTCGGCTCCGAACTCACGGTGAACGAAATGCAGCGCCACGACATCAAGCTCGAGCTCGATGTGCAGAGCCAGCAGCTCATCACCGACATGATCCTCGCCCGCTTCCCCGACCACGCCATCCTCGGCGAGGAAGGCGGCGAAACCGGCGGCAATGGCGATGTTGAATGGATCGTCGATCCCATCGACGGCACCGTAAACTACTTCTTCGGCATCCCTCACTACTGCGTCTCCATCGCCGCCCGCAAACGCGAATCCAAAGAGCTCCTCATCGGCGTCATCTTCGACCCCTCGCAGAACGAAACCTGGACCGTCGTCCGTGGCGAAAAAACCAAGCTCAACGGCAAAACCATCGAGGTCAGCAACCGCGCCGAGATGTCCGAAGCCGTCGTCACCGTCGGCTTCTCCAAGAGCAAAGAAGCTCTCGACCTCGGCTTCGAGCGCTACAAGCGCATCGCCTACGAAGTCCGCAAGACCCGCATGCTCGGCAGCGCCGCCCTCGCCATGGCCTACATCGCCACCGGTCGGCTCGACGCCTACGTCGAAGAACAAATCAGCCTCTGGGACATCGCCGCCGGTCAGCTCATGGTCGAAATGGGCGGCGGCAAAGTCACCCTCAAGCCCAGCACCACCAAGCCCGGCACCATGTTCATCTGCGCCTCCAACGGCAAGCTCCCCATTGAGGAGTACCTGTAAGAAAGCACGGAATAAATCAAAACCTCAGGTTTCCCCATTCCTTTGCCAAAAAGGAACCGTCCAAATTCCCCCAACCTGTCCCTTTCAACACAAGCTCACAAAGCTCCGAGTTCGAAGGAATTCTCTGCGGTCTTCTAATCTCTCGCGGTGTAAATAATTCAGTGCTTCCCTAACACCTCAATGTCCGACCCCACCGACACCCGAGAAGTCATCCTCGAAGCCCGCGAACTCACCCGTGAGTTCGACGGCGTGAAGGCGCTCGACCGCTTCAGCTTCAAGCTCCATCGCGGCGAGGTGCTCGGCCTGCTCGGTGCCAACGGCGCTGGCAAGACCACCGCCATGAACTGCCTCCTCGGCCTCACCCTGCCGACCTCAGGCGAACTCAACGCCTTCGGCATGCCCCTGCAGGCCAACCGCATCAAAATCCTCCAGCGCGCCAATTTCTCCTCCGCCTACACCGCCCTCCCCGGCAACCTCCTCGTGTGGCAAAATCTCCTCGTCTTCGCCCACATCTACGGTGTGCCGAACCCGAAGAAGAAAATCGCCGAACTCATGGAGCTCCTCGAAATTTCCCACCTCAACAAAAGCGTCACCGGCCAGCTCTCCGCAGGCGAGTCCACCCGCGTCAATCTCGTCAAAGCTTTCCTCAATGACCCCGAGCTGCTGATGCTCGACGAGCCCACCGCCAGCCTCGATCCCGACATCGCCGACAAGGTCCGCAAAGTCGTGCGCAAAGTCCAGCGCGAGCGCAACGTCGCCATTCTCTACACCTCCCACAACATGCGCGACATCGAGGAAGTCTGCGACCGCGTCATCTTCCTCCACAAAGGCAAGATCGTCTGCGAAGGCACCCCGTCAGACATCGTCGCCCAGTCCAGCAGCGACAACCTTGAGGACGTCTTCATCAAAATCGCCCGTGACGGCGAACTCCTCGACGAACCGAAGAAAGCTTCCGCCGTATGAATTTCCGCATCATCAGCGCCCTCGTCATGCGCTACCTGTTTCTTTACGCCCGCAGTCCCATGCGCCTCGTCGAGCTGGCCTTCTGGCCCGTCGTTGACCTCGTCGTGTGGGGAAACGTGACCGTCTTCATCCAGAAGAACACCAATCCCGAATTCGGCAGCTACGTGCTCTTCTTCCTCGGTGGCATGATCCTTTGGGACATCATGTTCCGCGCCCAGCAGGGCGTCGCCATTTCCTTCCTTGAAGACGTGTGGACGCGCAACCTGCTCAACATCTTCGTCGCCCCCGTACGCTCTTCGGAATACATCAGCGCCACCTTCATCGTCGGCATGCTGCGCATCCTCATCACCGCCGTCGTGCTCAGCTTCATCTCCTGGTTCGGTTATGCCTTCAATGTCTTCCAGCTCAGTTGGTGGCTCATTCCTTTCTTCCTGAACCTCATGCTCTTTGGCTGGTCCCTCGGCATGATCTCCACCGCGCTGATCCTGCGCTGGGGTCTCGCCGCCGAATCCCTCGCCTGGGCCATCCCCTTTTTCTTCCAGCCCGTCGTCGCCGTGTTTTACCGCGTCGAAGACATGCCCGCCTGGTCCCGCCCCATCGCCTGGTGCTTCCCGCCCACCTACATTTTTGAAGGCATGCGTGACGTCATGAAATCCGGCACCATGAACTGGGATTATCTTGGCTACGCCGCCGGTTTGAACGTTCTCTACCTCGCCCTCGCCGGCTGGCTCTTCGTCTGGGTCCTCAATCTCACCCGCAAACGCGGCCTCCTCACCAAGTTCGCCACGCAGTAAGTAATGGGGCATTCCAGCCCCCATTGACGCCGTCTTTAGAAACCCTTGCGGGCATCCCAAAACCAAGGCGTCAGCGTTTCGCTTCGCGGCCTGGTGCCGATTCAATAGCGTTTTGCAAAACAGATTTCCCGAAGCGGCACGTGACGGCGCTTGGAGGACCAAGCGCCCTGTCTCGCGCTGGGCACGCGTATGCCCTGCGCAGGTAGGGCTGGCTGTCCTCAGCCAGCTGCCGTCGGAGCCCATGATTTTCGAGCAAGCGTCAGTCCGCTAAACGGAAATGAGTTTTGGAAACTGCTATATATCCACCTGCACGAAGTCTTGAAGGCCAACGGCCTTCCGTCATGAAGCCCAGGGGTGCCGAGCTTTAGCGAGTGCTCCCCTGGGTAACGCACCAAAAAACCGGGACGCAAACCCAGCACCCCGCCACACCCCACGCCCACCAGCAGCGTCTGCCACCAGCCCCGCCGCGCACTTTTCCCCAAACAACCGTTCAGCCACAGTCAACAACCGTAAACCACCGTAAACCACCGTCAACCACCGTCAACCACCGTCAACTCCCTACCCCCACACCCCCGCCGCCCTCAGCACCGTTTCATGCACCGCGATGTCATGCGCCGCATCCCACGCCAGCTTCTTCTCCCCGCGCACCACCTTCGCCAGATCCGTGAACTCCCCCGCATACCGATCCTTCGGCACCTCCAGCTTGAATGACTGCGGCCCCTTCTTGTAGCTCCCCCGCGCCATCATCAGCGACAGATTCACCTTCCCGCTCTCCATCGGCACGATCTCAAACGTCCCCTCCGTCCCCGTCACATTGAAGCGCCTTCTCGGCCCGCCAAACGGGTCCGCATGATTCACCCGCACCACCGCCGTCGCCTTCGCATACTGCAGCACCGCCATCTGGTTGTCCTTCACTCCATCGTCCTGCGTCGGCGTTGAAAAGGCCGACACCGACTGCGGCTTGCCGAGAATCGTCGTCACCGCATCGATCACATGGCAGCCCAGCTCAAACAATCCCCCACCCGGCAGCGCGCCAATGATCCCACGCTGCTTCGCATCCCCCAGCTTGCCCATCGTCGCATCGATCTCCGTGATCTCCCCCAGCCACCCTTCACGCACCGCCTGAAACAGCAGCTCAAACGCCGGATTGTACCGCAGCATGTAGCCCATCTGCACCGTCAGCCCGCGCTTCTCCGCCTCCAGCCGCATCGTCTTAAATTCGTCATGCTTCAGCGCCCCCGGCTTGTCCAGATGCACATGCTTGCCCGCTTCGATGCACCGCAGCGCCGTCGCGCACGACTTCTCCATCCGCGTCTCCACCGCCACCGCCTTCAAATCCGGTGTGCCCAGCAGTTGCGCCTCCGTCATCAGCGGCACCCCCTCATACCCCTTCTCCGCCGCGACCCCCACCACCTCCCACAGCTCCGTTAAAGCCCGCATCGCCTCCATCTTCCCCGCCGCATGCGCATGCTCCGTCCCGATCTGCCCAATCCGCAGTCGGGTGCCACCACCAGCAGCAAAAGCAGTCGAACCACAGGCAAGGAGAAAGGAGCGTCGTTTCATGGTCTAGGTACCGTTCGCTTTAAGAGGTATCTTTCGCGATCTCGCAGGTGTTAGAGATTGGGGAAAGCTAACGCAGTCTTTGAGTCTTCAACTGCTGGGAAAAATGCACCAGCGTGGCGATTTCCACCTCATCAAGCAGCACTCGGTATATGATACGGTAAGATGCCACATGCACCTCTCTCACATCCAGATCTGGAGCCTCATGCACGGGATGCCCCACATGTGGATGCAGCGCGAGAACATCCGTGCGTTCAATGATTCTGGCCACCATTCGATCCGCATAAAACGCCGAATCCTTGGCGATGTAGGTCCGGATGGCCCGCAAATCCTTCCGGGCCTGGCTTGACCAGAAAACTTTCACGCCAGACCGAACTCACGTTTGATGCTGGCCTGGGAATGACGCCGACCTGCGTTCAGGTCTGTGATTCCAGCTTCAATCTTCTGCCGCACAAAAATCTGCTGCATCACATCGTCCCAAGAGGCCGAAGCAGGAAGCTTGTCGATCAACCTGCGGGCCTGCTTCTTGGCGCTGACGGTCTTGGTCTTCGTTTTCATGATTCAAGATGCCCTTTTTAATGCATTTCTCAAGATCGCACTTGGAGGCGTTCGAAATTCGAAAGGCGTTGCGGATCGGGAGTGGACTAGTTCTAGTCGCGTAAAGATAGTAGTGCCTGCGAGAGCCGTTTCACTGCTTCATCCGGTCCGTAACGCCCCGCTTGGATGTAAGACTCCTTTAGCGCATCCTCTTCAGCGCAAACGTTGCTGGCGGATTGAAGTGCCAACTCAATGTTCCTTATTCGTTTGGCGTGCTTCTCCAACATGGCAAACTCTTCGTCATCTGACTCATGCCCATCAAGTGCATAGAATCCATGGAGAGCCCCAGCCTCACAATAGTGTTTTGTGAATTGATCAGGTGAGCACGTCGAAGCGGACGCAAGTGTTGCTTCGATATTATCAAGTACTTCTAACAACTCAGGCTCAGAATGGAAGATGGTCATGTGCCGTAGTGCCTGATTATATTTAACAACGAGTAACTGGGTAACTAATCCCCACCTACACCTACACCTTCACCCACGCCCCCTTCTCCGAGCTCTCCAAGATCGCCTCACACAGCCGGATCTCATGGTGCCCATCCTCCGCCGTCGCAAACAGCACCGGCGTCTGCTTCCCACTCGCGATGTGTTCATACACCGCGCGGCAGTGCATCTTGTGCGCATCATTGAAACCTTCGGCGTGACCGGGGGGATAGTCAGTGTAGTTGGCGACGTCTTCGAGGAAACCGGGTGTGCCACGTTGCAGAACCTGGTTCGGTTCATCACGCCTTCCCAGCGTGATCTCGTTCGGCTGGTCAAGATCCCACCGCACGCTGCCCTTCGTCCCATAGACGCCAAAGCCCAGGCTGCACTTTCGTCCTGCGGCCACCTGTGAAATAAACGCATTCGCATGCACACCCTCTGCAAAGCCATGCTTCGCTTTGCCAAACTTCAGCAGCACGCTGCCGAAGTCCTCGGTGTCCACCTTGTAGTCGATCATCTTTTTAGGATCGACCTTGGCAAAGGTCTTCACCTCGCCTTTGGGGCGCTTGCGGGTTTTGTAGAAGGTCTCGATGTGGGCGAAGACGCTCTGTGTCTTCGTGCCCAGCACAAAGCCCACGGCGTCGATCCAATGGGTGCCCACATCGCCCACGGCACGCAGCTTGCCGCCTTCGGAGGCAAGGACGCGCCAGTTGTAGTCGGTTTCATGCAGCAGCCAGTCCTGGAAGAAGTGACCCTGCACGTGGATGATCTTGCCGAGATCGCCGCGGGCGACCATCGCCCGCATTTGCAGGATGGCGGGGAAGAAGCGGCACATGTAGTTTACCGCAAAGACGGGGCCTTTTTTGCCGCCACGTTTCACTGCATCGACCACCAGTGCCGTGTCCTTCGTCGTCATGCCCAGCGGCTTCTCGCAGATCACGTGCTTGCCCATCTCCAGCGCATGCAGGCACTGCTCCACATGCACCTTGTTTGGCGAGGTGATGTGGACGACGTCGATGTTCGGGCTGGTGTACATCGCCTCGTAATCGTAGTCGCCGTAGATTTCGGGGATGCCCCAGAGATTGCCGACCTCGCGGGCGCTTTTGGTGGAGCCGCAGATGCCGTTCACGGTGACGCCGAGGCGTTTAAGTGCCTCAATATGAACGGGGCCGATGAAGCCGGTGCCAATGATGCCGGCGCGAAGTTGATGAAGGGGTGTCATGCAGGCGCAGTGAAGCGCGAGGAGAGGAATGGTCAATGCAGCAAAGTTCTCGCCGCATCATTTGGCATGGACCCCGCCGCCCCAGCGCGTGTACGTAGTTCGGGCTTTAGCCCGTTCCGGACATTAGAACTCTTCATGCACAGGCCTCGCATCATTTGCTGGATCATCCTGCGTTCTTAAGGATACTCGGCGCGTGCTCATGCCTCCTGATTCCACTGCTTTCTCTGAAACCGCCGCAGCGTTGGAATGCGGCGATGAAAAGGCTGGCGATGTTCTGGGTGCCTATCGGCTGGTGGAAAAGCTGGGAGAGGGTGGCTTCGGACTGGTGTGGCGTGCGGAGCAGTCGCACCCCTTGAAGCGTGAGGTGGCACTGAAGCTCCTGAAGCGCGGCATGGACTCGCGGCAGATCCTGGCGCGCTTTGAGCAGGAGCGGCGCATGCTGGCGGCGATGGAGCACCCCTGCATCGCCACCATGCTGGATGCGGGGATGTCGCCGGACGGGCGGCCGTTTTTTGTGATGGAGCTGCTGCGCGGCAGGCCGATCACCGCGTATTGCGAAGAGCACCATTTAACGCTGTTTGAGCGCATCCGGTTGTTCCGAGAGGTATGCAGTGGCGTGCAGCACGCGCATCAGAAGGGGGTCATCCATCGCGACCTGAAGCCTTCGAACATCCTTGTCACCGAAGTGGATGGCCGCCCGGTGCCGAAGATCATCGACTTCGGCATCGCCAAGGCGCTGGCCACGGGAGACATCCAGGCGATGACGATTGCCACGCAGGCGAATTTCGTGCTCGGCACGCCGCACTACATGTCTCCGGAGCAGATCGAGGACGTGGGCAGCGTGGACACCCGCAGCGACATCTACGCGCTGGGCACGGTGCTGTACGAAATGCTCGCCGGCCACCCGCCCTTTGCCGAGATGACGAAGCAGGGCCAGAGCCGGCAGGAGTTCTGGCGCATCATTCGCGATAAAAATCCGCCACGTCCTTCCACCAGTTTCACCACCCGGACCGTTGCTGCGCCTGTACGCGCCAAAGAAGTGCGGATGGATGTTTCCAAACTGCCGGCGGACCTGGACTGGATCGCGCTGCGTGCGCTCGAAAAGGAGCCGCAGCGGCGCTACCAGAGCGCGGCGGAGTTTGCGGCGGATCTGCAATGCTTTCTGGATGGCGCGCCGGTTTCCGCGCATCCGCCCAGCACGGCTTACATCGCCTCGCGCTGGATTCGGCGCCATCGTGTCGCTTTTGCAGCAGCATGCTTCTGTGTGCTCGCATTGGTGAATGGCGCTGGCATCGCCATCTGGCAGGCGAAGCTGGCCTTTAAGGCTCAGGCACGGGCCGAGTCCGAGGCGCTGCGGAGTCGGGAGACGGTTTCGTTCCTGACCGGTCTGCTTGCGGAGGTTGCGGATGCTTGAGGTAGCGGACGCCGCCGTGGACGAGCTTGGTGCTGCGGGAGGAGGTGCCTTTGGCGAAGTCGGACTGCTCGATGAGGACGACGGAGTGGCCGCGGGAGGCGGCATCGACGGCTGCGCCGAGGCCGGTGGCGCCGCCGCCGATGATCGCGATGTCGAAGGGGCCGGTGTGGGCGGAGAGCTGGGAGAGGAGGTGCTCGCGATTCATGGGGGGAGTGTAGGGAACGCGGTGGAGGTTGGCGAGATGTTTGAGGGGGAGTTGGCGGTTGTTGGCGGTGGTTGGCGGTGGTTGGCGGTGGTTTGCGGTGGTTTGCGGTGGTTTGCGGTGGTTTGCGGTGGTTTGCGGTGGTTGAGCCGGAGTTGGTGGCCCTACAACTGGGACGGTTGTGCTATGGGTTGGTTTTAGGTTTGGGGTGGATGCGGGGCTTCCGGAACGGGCTGAAGCCCGAACAACGTGCTCAGAAGCGGGGTGCAATCGGTGTTCGACATTTTTGAGGGGGGTGCTAGCGTTTGGGTTCCAAACCACCCCCCCAACTACCCCCCTATCCATGTCCGACATTGCTCTTGCTAAAGGTGAAAAATTTCTCGAAGACAACGCCAAGAAGGAAGGCGTGACGGTGACCGCGAGCGGTCTGCAGTATAAGGTGATCACGCCGGGCACGGGCAAGAGCCCGAAGGCGACGGACACGGTGGAAGTACACTACGAGGGGACGCTGATCGACGGCAAGATTTTCGATAGCTCGTACCAGCGCAAGGAGTCGATTGAGTTTCCGCTGAACCGCGTGATCGCGGGCTGGACGGAAGGTGTGCAGTTGATGCAGGAGGGGTCGAAGTATCGCTTCTACATTCCGTCGAAGCTGGCGTATGGCCCGCGTGGCGCGGGACGTGACATCGGGCCGAATGAGGCGCTGATTTTCGATGTGGAGCTGATCAAGGTGAAGTGAGGTTCTGCTCGGTTCGCAGTTCTCTGTTTTATGTTGCTGGGTGGCGCTGATGCGTCGCCCAGTTTTTTTTGGAGGGGGCGGTGAGATGGCATTCGCTGCATTGAATGAACCACGGAATACACGGAAGCCGGAGGTTGGGTTCTGAGATTGCGGTGCGCTGAAAATTAGCAAGGGAATGGAGAGCAAGGGAATGTTCCGGAGGGTTCTTTTGGCCGGGGATTCGGTGGCAAGTTGAGGGCGCTGGGACGTTCGTTTTTGCCGCAGAGGGGCAGAGAGGCAGAGAGGCAGAGAAATACCTTCAGACTGACAAAATTAGGAAGGCTGGAAGGCAGGAACCGGATGGGTTCCTGAGTTCCTGTTTTCCTCATTCAAAACGTTTCTCTGGAATGCCGGATTCAGAGTTGTTATACCAGCAAATGGATAGCGCTGAGACGTCCGTTTTTGCCGCATAGTGGCAGAGCGGGCAAAGATTGAATGGGGCGGGGCAGCTCATTCTTCGCTGGAGCTTCCTTCTTCGCTCCGCGAGCTACGGAGGACAGGTCTTCGGACTTGCTGGTATGGGGATTTAGTTTTTAATCGACTCAGAATGAGTTGGTTATCAAATGTGATTGGTCCGACGAACACTCAAAATGAGCGTTTTTTAACAAATTCTGAGTGGGACTATTGCCAAAAAGGTGCTACATAGAGGACTCCACCAACTATGACCAGCGCCCCTGAGATGACACCATCCAAGCCCCAGGCCTCGATTTCCGAATGGAAAAAAATTGTCGCCCCGTTCCAGGTTCCTTCGATTCCGCGTGCTACTTGGCAGATCGTTAACACTTTCGTCCCGTATGTGATGCTGTGGTATGCGATGTTCTGGAGCCTGAGCCACACGTCCTACTGGGTGACGCTGGGGATCGCGGCGGTGGCGGGTCTGCTGCTGGTGCGGGTGTTTATCATGTTTCATGACTGCGGGCATGGGTCGTATTTCAAGTCGAAGCGGGCGAACAGCATCCTGGGTTTTATCTGTGGGATGCTGACCTTCACGCCGTACCTGCACTGGACGTGGCAGCATTCGGTCCACCACCAGACGTCGGGTGACCTGAGCCGCCGTGGGGATGGGGACATCTGGACGATGACGGTGAAGGAGTACCAGGAGGCGAAGCCGAAGTGGCGCTACTTTTACCATTTTATCCGCAATCCGATCCCGCTGTTTATCGTGGGGCCGCTGGCGCTGTTTTTGATTCATCAGCGCTTCCCATCGTCGCGGGCGAAGGGCAAGGACCGTGCTTCGGTGATGATCATGAACTTCGCGCTGCTGCTGATGATTGTGGCGCTGAGCTACCTGTTTGGCTTTAAGAACTACGTGATGATGCAACTGCCGGTGACGATGTTTGCGGGGATGGCGGGCATCTGGATGTTCTATGTGCAGCACCAGTATGAAGATGTGTACTGGGAGCACCGTGAGGACTGGGACTACACGACGGCGGCGCTGGAGGGCAGTTCGTTTTACAAGCTGCCGAAGGTGTTGCAGTGGTTTACGGGGAACATTGGCTTCCACCATGTACACCATCTGAGCTCGCGCATCCCGAACTACTACCTGGAAGCGTGCCACAACTCGCACCCGATGTTTTATTCGATCCCGCCGCTGACTTTCTGGGCGAGCCTGAAGTGCATCAACCTGCGGCTGTGGGACGAGAGTGACCGCAAGCTGATCTCGTGGAAAGAGTACCGGCAGCGTTACTCGCAGAAAGCGCCTGCGAAGGCGCAGGAAGTGGACCCGGCGGACCTGCCAGTGCCCGGCGAAGCGGGGCAGGGCATGTCCTGAGGAAATACGGAAATTCGCACCGCAGAGTTTTGGAGAACGCAGAGAATGCCTTCAAACTCGGAACCCTGGGACTGAAAACGGGCATAGATGGCCTACGGAACACACGGAATACTCGGAAAGGGGAGTTCCAGACGGGTCACTTTGTGATTTATTCGATGCATCGCTGAGGCGTCGCGATACCCTGTGGGATGTCCGTTTTTAGGCTCAACACCGAGTACAGTCCGCAGGGAGATCAGGCGCAGGCGATTGCGAAGCTGACGAAGTCGGTGCGTGCGGGGAACCGGCACCAGACGCTGATGGGGGTGACGGGGTCGGGGAAGACCTTTACGATGGCGAACATCATCGCGGAGGTGGGGAGGCCGGCGCTGGTGTTTTCGCATAACAAGACGCTGGCGGCGCAGTTGTACTCGGAGTTTAAGAACTTTTTTCCCGAGAACGCGGTGGAGTATTTCGTGAGCTACTTCGACTACTACCAGCCGGAGGCGTATATCGCGCGGACGGACACGTTCATTGAGAAGGACAGCGCGGTGAATGATGAGATCGAGCGACTGCGGCTGTCGAGCATGGGGGCGTTGATCACGCGGCAGGACACGATCATCGTGGCGAGTGTGTCGTGCATTTACGGATTGGGATCGCCGGAGGACTATGAGGGGATGATGCTGCCGCTGAATGTGGGGCTGCAGATGACGCGGGAGACGCTGCTGACGCGGCTGGTGGACATGCTGTATGAGCGGAATGATGTGCAACTGACGCGCGGGAAATTTCGAGCGCGCGGGGATGTGATCGAGGTGGTGCCGGCGTATCTGGAGAACGAGGCGATACGGATTGAGTTCTTTGGGGATGAGATTGACCGGATCAGCGCGGTGGATGTGCTGACGGGGACGGTGACGCTGAAGATGCCGAGCTACACGATTTTTCCGGCGAAGCAGTTCGTGACGCCGGGGGACAAGCTGCGCAAAGCCATCGTGAAAATCCGCGAGGAGATGGAGGAGCGGGTGGCGTGGTTTGAGAAGGAAGGCAAGCTGCTGGAGGCGCAGCGCATCAAGATGCGGACGCAGTATGACATCGAGATGATGCAGGAGATGGGATTCTGCCAGGGCATTGAGAACTACAGCCGCCACCTGACGGGGCGTGAGCCGGGGGCGACGCCGGGGACGCTGCTGGATTTTTTCAAGGAGCCGCCGCTGATGTTCATTGATGAGAGCCATGTGACGATCCCGCAGATCGGCGGGATGTATGAGGGTGACAAGTCGCGCAAGACGGTGCTGGTGGAGCATGGGTTCCGGCTGCCGAGCGCGCTGGACAACCGGCCGCTGCGATTTGAGGAGTTCATGGGGAAGGTGGGGCAATTGGTGTATGTGAGCGCGACGCCGGCGCGGTTTGAGATTGAGAACAGCGTGGTGGGAAATGCGGGGTACATCGCGAAGATCGCGGATGCGCTGCCGATGACGCGAACGGTGCGGATCAGCGGGAGTGCGGAGGCGGTGGAGAATTTTGATGTGATGGCGAAGGGGCGGACTTTGGTGGTGGAGCAGATCATTCGGCCGACGGGGCTGCTCGATCCAATCATCACCATCAAGCCACTGCAGGGGCAGATTGATGAGACGATTGAGCTGTGCCGACAGCGCATTGAGAAGGGTGAGCGGGTGCTGGTGACGACGCTGACGAAGCGGACGGCGGAGGATTTGACGGACTACCTGAGGAATCTTGATTTCAAGGTGCGGTATCTGCACAGCGACATTGATGCGATCGAGCGGGTGGAGATTTTAAGGAGCCTGAGATCGGGGGACTGCGATGTGCTGGTGGGGATCAATCTGCTGCGTGAGGGGCTCGATTTGCCGGAGGTGAGCCTGGTGTGCATTTTGGATGCGGACAAAGAGGGCTTCCTGCGCAGTGAGTCGTCGCTGATTCAGACGTCGGGGCGTGCGGCGCGACATATCAACGGGGAGGTGGTGCTGTTTGCGGACATTGAGACGAAGAGCATCCGCGCGCTGCTGAGCATCAGCGGGTATCGGCGGCAGGTGCAGACGGAGCACAATGAGAAGCATGGCATCACCCCGCAGACGGTGCAGCGGGCGGTGCAGGAGAGTCTGCATATCCTGGGCAAGGCGCGCGAGCTTGAAGAGAGCGTGGTGCGCGAAGGCGGTGGGGATTTTGCGATTACGGAGACGATCCGTGAGCTCGAACAGGAAATGGCCCAAGCGGCGAGCAAGCTGGAGTATGAGCGTGCGGCGCTGCTGCGGGATCAGATTCGCGAGCTGAAGAAGCGCGCTGGTTTGAATACGGATGACAGCGGGGCGCTGCCGCCGCAGCGGAAGAACGTGGTTTACACGAAGCCGAAACGGGGTGGTAAGAAGGGGCGGTGAGTCGCGGGAACAGGTAGTGGAGGATGCCCTCCGTTTGCCCTAAAACCGGAGATGACGGCCTACGGAATACACGGAACAGACGGAAAATCAGAACAAAAACTCATGCCTGTTGCCTCACCTATTGAGTGAACAATGTGCAAAGCTCCTGTCCGTGTATTCTGGGTGTTTCGTAGGCCTGCCATTCCCGTTTTTCGGCTTACCGTTTCACGTCTTCATCGTAAATGGAGCCGGGCGGTGGTGAGGAAATGTAGGTGCCACCAGCCGAGATCGCGTCATTGCGCGTGGTTTGGGCTTTGCCAATTTGTTCATTCATGCTGCGCATGCTGCCCATACTTGCAGAACCGCCCATGCCTGTAACGGCCCCAAAATTTTGGTAGGAGGGGCGGTAAAACGAACCCACGGGCCCAGATGAGACCGCACCGGTCATGTAACTGACTCCCACCAGACCTGGATTCAATCTCACCGGGTTATCGGGGGTCGGGACGCCGTCAGATTTGCGTTCTGATTCGGCGAGGTAGTGTTTGTTCCAGGCGGCGTTGTTGACACTCTCGGAGACTTTGGAGTCGAGTCGGCGCTTTTGTGACTCATACTCGGCCTGGCTGATGGCACCGCTGGAGCGCTTTTTGTCCAGTTCATCATACACGACCTGATACCGGGCGCGGATCACTTTTTCATAGGTATGGAGTTCCGCCAGCGTCGGAATGCTGTCCATGGTTCTGCTGGCGCAGGAGGCCAGTAATCCAGAGAGCAGTGCGGCCAGCACGAGTTTCGAGGCGTTCATCATGACATAACCTAAGCCCGTGCGGCGATATTTCAAATCAAAGCAACGTTGCGTCCCGCGCGCCGGCAGCCCATTTATGAGAGAATACGCCCCTGTTTTGGACCCTATCGACCAAGCTCTGCAAGCTCCCGAACCCCGGGGCAACTACCTGCCGTATCCGGTTTCGCGCTTGGCGGCCAAAATCGTGCCGCAGGATCTGACGAGTTTTAAATCACGCGGTGTCTCGCGTGTCGAACGGGTGCTGCAGCAGGAGATGGTCGAAATCCAGGAGCGCTACATGGAGGTCATTGATGCGTTCAATTGGAACAAGCTCATCTACGAAAGCCACTTTGGCTTCGAGCCCGTGTGCGGTGAGGTCTATCACCTCTACGAGGTCGGGGGCAGGCAGCAGCTCAGCATGATCGCGCCCGAAGAATGGCATCAGCGCTGGCTCGGCAGTGTCAGATTGAACGCGGATGGGCGCTGGCAGATTGAAAAAGCTGCGCCAGATTTCAATATTCGTGACTGGGTGCAAACCTCGGTCGCTACTTGATGCAACCAACCTTCTCAGACATCGGCCAGCGTTTGGCTGGCCCCAGCGGCATCCAGGAACTCATGGATGACTGTGGGGCTGCGCTCACCACGCACCCGGACATGCGCATGCTCGGCGGTGGCCAGCCTGCCGCCATTCCCGCCGTGCAGCAGCTCTGGCGCGACCGCATGCACGCCATGCTCGACGACGGCAGCATGGACCGTACGTTGCTCAACTACGATCCGCCTGGTGGCAATCCGCTCTTCCGCGAAGCCTTCGCCGACTTTCTCAAACGCGAATGCGGCTGGGATGTGACCCAGGAAAACATCGCGGTCATGCCCAGTTCGCAGTCGGCGTTTTTTCTGCTGTTCAATCTTCTCGCGGGTCAAACAGGCACAGCCAAGCGGCGCATCCTGTTCCCGCTGCTGCCCGAATACATCGGCTATGCCAATCAAGCGCTCAGCGCAGGCCAGTTCAGCGCCTGTCTGCCACGCATTGTCGAGACCGCCCCGCACGAGATCAAATACCACGTCGATTTCGATCAACTGCGCATCACGCCGGACATCGCCGCGATGTGTGTCTCGTGCCCCACGAATCCGACTGGCAATGTGCTCACGCAAAACGAGTTCGACAGCCTGCACGCGCTGGCGGATGCGCACGGCATCCTGCTGATTATCGACAACGCGTATGGTCATCCCTTTCCCGGAGTCATCCACAACGGCTTTCAGCCCAAGTGGCAGCCGGGGATGATCTTCAGCATCAGCATGAGCAAGGTGGGCCTGCCGGGAGTGCGCACGGCCATGATCGTTGCCGATCCGCACATTGTGAAGGCGCTGTCGAACATGAACGCCATCGTGTCGCTGGCGAATGGCAATCTCGGCCAGGCGCTGCTCATGCCGCTGCTCAAAGACGACACGCTCGTTAAACTGGGGCCTGAGGTTATCCGCCCGTTTTACCGTGAACGGTCCGACTTCGCCAAGGGCGTGCTTGCTGGCGCGCTGGGTGAGCGGGTGCCGTGGGCCTTGCATGCCCAGGAGGGGGCTTTCTTCCTCTGGCTGTGGATCAATGGCCTGCCCATCCCTGCGGCCGAATTGTATCGGCGTCTCAAAGAACGCAAGGTGCTCGTCATTCCGGGGCATTACTTCGCTTACGGTCTGGATAAAGAATGGCGGCATCCGCATGAGTGCCTGCGGCTCACCTATTCGCAGCCGCAGCACATCGTGCGTGAAGGCTTGGAAATCATTGCCGATGAAATCATCCGCAGTTTCTGAGCCCTTCTCCGCTTTCATGGCGCGTGCCCTGTTCGATCCCGAACGCGGCTACTATACCCGCCACATTCGCACCGTCGGGAGGGCGGGGGATTTCTCCACCTCTGCCACGCTCTCGCCCGCTTTGGGACAAGCTGTCGCGGAATGGCTCCAAGCGGAATCGCGTGTTCAGCCGCAGGTGCGACACATCATCGAGGTCGGGGCAGGGGATGGGTCGCTCATGCAAACGGTGCGCCAAGCGCTGGGCTGGTGGGCGCGGCGGCGCTTCAGTTTTCACATTGTCGAGACTTCTCCGGTGCTGCGGCAGGAGCAGCAGAAGAAGTTGGGGACCAAGGTGACATGGCACCTGGATCTCGAAGCTGCGCTGGCTGCTACGCAGGGCCAGGCGTTCATCTACCACAACGAACTGCTCGACGCCTTTCCCGCCACACTGGTGCAGTGGAGCGCCGCCGAGCAGCGCTGGCTGGAGGTCTGGGTGCCGGAGCAACTGCACCCGCATGATCTTAACCCAACGCACTACAGCGCACTGCGACACAGTACCTTCGCAGACCGGCAGCGCTGCGAGCTGCATCCCAGCATACGCGACTGGCTGCACCAATGGACGCCGCATTGGCAGCGCGGGGCCATGCTGACCATCGACTACGGCGATGAATTCCCCCGGCTCTATCACCGGCGACCACACGGCACGCTGCGTGCTTATCTGCTGCATCAAAGACTCACGGGAGCCGACCTCTATGCCAATCCTGGCCGCCAAGACATCACTGCCGACATCAACTTCACCGACTACTGCGCCTGGCTGCGAGAACTCGGCCTCAGCGAGGCGTCGCGCCAAACGTTGGGCGAATTTTTGCATTCCCACGCTGCGCCAGCCTGGCTTACCGACTCTGAGGGGGGCGGAACTGCCTTCAAATGCTTCGTGCATCGCCGTCTAGAATGCGCATCTTAAAACCACTGCATGAATTCTGTTAACGAACGCCCTGGCACGCTTGAAAAAGCGCTCAAAATCAATCTCGCTCATACCATCTACGGCACCTTTGCTGAAATCGGTGCCGGTCAGGAAATCGCCAACTGGTTCTTCCGTGCTGGTGGCGCGTCAGGCACGGTGGCCAAAACCATGTCCGCCTATGACATGACCATCAGCGATGAGATTTACGGCAAGTCCTCCCGCTACGTCTCGCGTCAGCGCATGTGCGCCATGCTGGAGCATGAGTACCCCATGCTGATTGAGCGGCTGAACACCAAACGCGGGGCAACCACCACCTTCTTCACGCTGGCAGATACGGTGCGCGCCCGCTCCTATCGCGATACCAAGGAGGAATGTCACGGCTGGATCGGCATGCGTTTCCAGACTGAACCCGGCGGTCCGAGCAGCGAAATCCAGATGCACATGCGTCTGCTGGACGACTCCAATGCGCGGCAGTCGGATGCTCTGGGCAAACTCGGGGTGAACCTCATCTACGCCGCCTTCCATCTACGGGATGACCTCTCCACGTTTCTCCAAAGCCTGCTCGACGATGTGAGCCGCAAGCGTGTGGAAATCGACATGATCGACTTCACCGGCCCCGCCTTCGCAGCCTCGGAGTTTCAGGATCGCCTCGTAGCGTTGAAGCTCGTCCGCCTGGGGCTGGCTGACGCTGCGCTCTTCGGCGCTGACGGCGAAATCTGGCAGGCTTCGGATGTGTTGTACAAAAAGCCGGTCTTCCTCAAGCGCGGCAGCTTTGATCCCATCACCAAACTCAATCTCGATATGATCGAGCGTGGGCAAGCTGCGTTTAAGGCAGATTTCGGGGATGCTGCGAGTGACAACATCGAGATTCTCGAAATCACCATGCACAATCTCCTCGCCAGTGGTGCCGAGGTGCCGGACAGCGAATTCCTGGCGCGTGCCGATGTGCTGCAGGCGCTGGGTAAAAACGTGCTTATCTCGAAGTATCCGGAGTTTCACCGCGTCAGCAGCTACCTCGCGCGCCACACGCAGTGCCCCATCGGCATCGTGCTGGGCCTGCCCTTGTTCCAGGAGTTGTTCAACGAACGCTGGTGTACGGATCTCGAAGGTGGCCTGCTCGAAGCCTTTGGGCGGCTCTTCAAAAACCAGGTGCGTGTCTATGTCTATCCTATGGGCATTCCGGCGAGCGGCCAGATTCTCGGGGTCAACGACGCCCGCGTGACTCCCGAGCAGAAACATCTGCTGCGCTACCTCATTGAGACTCAAAGCGTGCGTGCGCTGGAGGAGCCCAACCAGGCATTTCTCTTCCACACCAGCGCCGAGGTGCGCAACATGATTCATGCCCAGGATCCCGAGTGGCAGTCCTATGTGCCAGACATCGTGCTCAAGCAGGGGCCGTGGCGCGAGATCGGGCAGCCGGTCATGTAGTCCGGCGCTCAAAAATCTTGTCACCTTGCCCGGCGGTGGAGCGGCCCCATCGGCGGCGTTATACTGTCGCGCAGGAACGTGCGGTGACGGAACCTCGTTGAGGTTCGTGCTCGGGCGCGGAGGGTGGGTGGCAGGGCACCCAGGAGAGCACTCGCCAAGGCTCGGCACTCCTGGGCTGCAAGACGAAAGCCCGTTGGGCTTTGGGGACGACGCGCGCCGGGCAACCCATAGCCAGGTTTTGATGATTCGGCAGCGCAGTCCCTGCCTTCATTTCGAGCGGGGGCTACTTTTGAAAGTTTGTGATGCGCGCCAGTATAGTCGCTTGCCTGCTATTTTCTAACAGCAGGCAGCGCTCCCGCCTTGCCACTGGGGCCGCTGCGCGCGCCGGATCAAAATGACAATCATGAATGGCACTTGATTAAGCGCATTGTTCGTGGATTTCGAGGGCTAGGGGTAGTTTGAGAGCGACTGGTACGCGGCGGGGCTCCATGGAGACGCTGCTGGTTAGCTTGGTGAGTCACGAGTGCGTTGGGTTTGCTTCCCGGCGTTGCTGGCGGGAACCCAGGGCGGCGCTCGCTGAGGCTCGCTTGCCCTGGGCTGAGTCCGCAGCCCTTTCAGGGCTCATGAAGTTTGGGGTGGGAAGGTCGCAGACGGGCGAAACTGCGTCCTAACTGATTGCCATTCATGACAACCTTTTTGAGCACCGGTATTGATATTGCATTTCTGGGCGCAGCCGCTTGAATTCGCGGCAGTATGCTACAAATCAAACTCACCAGCACGGAACCGCTCTGGGTCGTTTACGTCCTGATTTACTGCGCGACTCTTGCCTACCTGCTTAACCGCAGGCGCTTTGAGACCAGCGAGCGCATTCTTTGGTTCCTGGTCATTACTTTCGCGCCTGTCATCGGCATTGTGCTGTTGATGCTCGTTGGCAAAGACGACAAGATTCCTGCCAAAGTGGCCCCCAAAAAATACACGCCGGTTGCCAAGACCACCGATACGCCGTGGACAAACAATCCCGGTTACACATCAACCAGCCACACCCTGCTTGCTGACACCACTGGCACGCCGTGGCAAAACAATCCCGGCTACACCAAAGACTCTGCCTCATGAGTGAACTAATGCCAGACGACCTCGACCTGATCACGATCACCCAGCTACGGCAGGTCGCGAATCAAACGCCGCAGCCTTACCGGCTGCATCTGCAGGTGGAATCACGCCTTGAAAAGGCTACCAGCGCTGGCAGTCCGTTCTTTGAGGTGAAGCTGGTGGATGCCGCCGATGCGTTCATCTGGCGCATCTTTGACAACAGTCCGCTGTTTCAAGACGCGGCCAAGCTGGCGCGCAACGCCTTCATTCAGCTCTCTGGGCAGTGGGTGGATAGTAAATACGGTCTCGAACCGCGGCAGGTACAGATGCGCACGCTCGGTGAAGATGAAGTGAGCACGCTGCTGCTGGGAGATCCCGATCTTGCAGCACGCCAGCAGGCCGATTACGCCGACATCGCTGCCTTTGTCGATTCCATGCGCGATCCGCGCCTGCGGAAGCTGTGCTGCGTGTTTCTTGAACGCTACGGCGAGCGTTTCCGCCGCACCGGTGCTGCGCGCAAAAACCATCATGCTCGCCGTGGCGGTCTGGTGGAGCATGTGGCGCAGATGATGCGCTGTGCGGTGGCGCTGGCGGGCTTGTATCCGCAGTTGAATCGTGATTTGATGATCGCGGGTGTGCTGTTTCACGACTGCGGCAAGCTGTGGGAGAATGTGTATGCGGAGTCCGGCTTCACCATGCCTTACAATCTCACTGCCGAGATGCTGGGCCACATTCCGCTAGGCCTGGAGCTGGTGAACAAGCTGTGGCGGGATCTGCTGGAAGATCCTGCCGCTGCGGAATGGACCGCGCTGGAGCCTGCGTCTGAAATCGTGCGCCTGCACCTGCTGCATCTCATTGCGGCGCATCACGGCAGCCTTGAGTTCGGCTCCCCCGTGCTGCCGAAGACACCGGAAGCTGTGGCGCTGCATCACGTCGATAACATTGATGCCAAGCTCGAAATGTTCCGGCGTGGCTATGCGAGTAGCAAAGAGTTGGGGCCTGGTATCTTCGAGAAGTTCCCGCCCTGGCCGGTGAACATCGTTGCTCCGTTGCCGGCGGTACATCTGCCGCAGGTGACTGGCGAAGCTTAAGCGCGCAGTTTCATCAGAGCCGCGCGCACCATGAGTGCTTCGCCAATGTTCTCGGTGGTGAGCAGGCCGAGGAGTTTGCCGTCGATGGGGTCGAGCACGGGGATGGCGGGGCAGTTGCTGGCGTTTAAGGTTTCCAGCGCCTGGGTCAGATCGATGGCGGGCTGAGTGGCGGCGGGGCAGGGGCGCATCACTTCCACCACGGGCTGAGCTGGACCTTTCTCGGCGAGGGCTGAGATCAGATCGTGCCGCGTGAGCATGCCCTGCATGCCGCCGTGGGTGTCGAGCACGGGGAAATCTTGCTGACTGCCCGCGAGTAGGAGCTCGACCCCATCCCGCAGTGTGGCTTCGGGTGGCAGGGTGCGAAAATCGGTCAGCATGGCATCACGCACGCGCAGATTCCGCGTGACCTCCTCCTGGGTGACGCTGGCGGCCTCCTGCCCTGCGGCCATGAAGATGAAGAAGCAGATGAGCAGCAGCATGGGCTGAAACGTGTGATTGAGCAGCATGAAGATGGCCACCATCATCGCGATGCCCTGGCCGATGGAAGCCGCCCGCCGTGTTGCGGCTCCGTATTCCATGAACATGGCAAAGACGGCGCGCAGCACGCGGCCACCGTCCATGGGAAAGGCGGGGATCAGGTTGAAGGCGACCATGAAGATATTCGGTTCATCCGGGAAGTTGGTGCAGAAGGAGAAAGGTGATGGCAACAGTTCAGGATGAGCCAGAGTTTGCTGTATCACGCGTTTGGCGTGCGCGAGGGCTACGAGTATCGCAGCACGAAATATGTTGAGGGTCGGGTGGAGT
>CAINGK010000169.1 GCA_903848465.1 uncultured Verrucomicrobiota bacterium | reverse complement strand
CACCGCAGTGCTCGTGACGGGACCGCGTTGCGGTCCGGGAACACGATGTGGACGATTGGGGTCGCGATTCCCAAGGGAGCACTCGCCAAGGCTCGGCACCCTTGGGCTGCATGACGGGACCGCGTTGCGGTCCAATGCACCATGGAGCGTTCTAACCAAGTTTCCGTGAGGGGAGCGGAGCCAAGGTGCCACTTAGACTGTCGTGCCGCACAAATCTGCCAAAGCGCCCCCATTCAAAATGAAAGTTTGTGATGCGCGGCAGTATAGTTCCATTTTCGCTCTCGCCATGAGGACATGAATCAAGTTCACTCCAAGTCCCATGCCGACTCCTCGCCCAACCAAACGCAAGCCAAAGCACATCACGGCCACCTCCATCACTCTCACCGATGCGCAGGGCAAGCCGCGCATTTTCATGGATGCAGGAGACGGCAACGGTCCAGCCAGCATCTGCATCTTCGGCAAGGAGGACCGTTCGATTCAGATCCAGGCATCGCCTGACGGAGTTTTGTCGATTGCACTTTTGGGCAGTCGTTTTGGGGCATCTCTGGCGGTTTCTCCCGAGAACGACGCAGGTCTTAGCATCCGTGATCGCGATGGTCGGTTGGGGACGATGCTGGGCTCCGTCTATGAGCAGGGCAAACACCAACTGGTGCTGTTTGAGAACGGGCAGCCGATCTGGAGCAGCGCCAAGCCGCGAAAGGCAAAACGCGTGAAGTTGAAGCCATCTGCCAAATAAAACCCCTCATCGGGCCGCTCACTTCTCCAGAATAATCCTCAGCGCGTGGCTGGCCTTACTGGCATACCAGTAACCGCGTTTGAACGGGCGCAGGTGGATGCCATTGGGAATGACCACGCCATTGCTGTCCTTGGTGCCGGTTCCAGTGCTGTCGAGAATCAGCGGCACGCCCTCAGGGCTGTGGCCGATCTTGCCGACCCACAGCACAACGTGCGAAACCTCACCCTGATTGCTCTTCACAAACAGCAGGTCCCCGGTGAGCAGGGTCTTTTCAAAATCCTCGTAGCGCTCGGGTAGCTCGATGCGCTTCACCACCGTGCTGCGTCCATTGCCAGGTACAGGTGCTTCGGTCAGCACTGCCTGATCATGCACATCACCCGTCGGCTTGATGCCGAGTGCCATGTTGTAAACGAACGCGGTGAAATTGCTGCAGTCCAGCCCCTTCGTCACCGGTGTGATTTGTTTCTCATCCTTCGGCCAGTCCGCCGGCGGCTCCCAGTCCGGGACGTGATGATGCTGGTAGGAGTAGCCGACAAAGCGCAGCCCGGTGGCGATGACACGCTGGCGCGACCACTCCGGGCCTTTGGCGGCGCTGCCGGGTGGTGGGCTAAAATGCTTCGCCGCCGGTCCCCAGTGCTTCCAGCGTTTCTGATACGCGGCGTCATACCATTCACGATATGGCACACTCGCTTCTTCTTTCCATTCGCCACGCGGTCCATGCAGCAGATCCCCAATCAGCTCCTCCTCCTTGAAGGTGAACTCGACCTTGTAGGGGGATTTGTAATCATCCGCGCTGAGCGCACTGCCGCACAGCGCGATGATGACGACGACAACGAGACGACAGAGGTGGCAGGCCTGCATGGTCATGCTGAAACGCTGCGCCGCTCACTTGCTTGCATCCAGAAAATCACACACCGCCGCCGCCATCACGGCCACGCCGGTTTTGAGGCTCTCCTCGTCGCAGTCATACATGGGCGTATGCCCGCCATAGGTCATGCCTTTCTCCTCGTTCGCCACGCCCAGTCGGAAGTAGAAGCCGGGCACCACCTGCGCGAAGAAGCTAAAGTCCTCACCACCCATGCCGGGGATGAGTTCGATGACGTTCTTTTCCCCCACGATACGCCTGAAGGCGGGCAGCGTGGCGTCGATGAGCTTGCGGTCGTTCAAGATGCTCGGGTAGGTTTTGCGATACTCCATTTCATAAGTCGCGCCATGCGCAGACGTGATGCCCTTGAGAATGCGCTCCATCTGCTCGATGATCCCATCGCGAAACACCGCATCATAGGTGCGCACGGTGCCACCGAGTTCCACTTTCTCCGCGATGATGTTCTCACGGTCGCCGCCGCTGATGGTACCGATGCTGATGACCAGCGGCTGCCGCGTATTCGTCTGGCGGCTCTTGATCATCTGCAGCGCCATGATGGCCTCTGCCGCCACCGCGATGGCATCCACCCCTTTGTGTGGCGCGGAGCCGTGCGCCATCTTGCCGTGAATGGTGATGTGAAAGCGGTCGCTGTTCGCGTTGTCGATGCCCGGTGTGTAGCCAATCTGCCCAGCCTTTAAATAATGCGCAGCGTCATCCGTGCTGCTCACAGGCTGCACCAAGGCCGTGGTGTGTAAGCCAAACACTGCCGCTGGCTTCGGATTTTCCAGCGCCCCTTCAGCCACCATCAGCTTCGCGCCCCAGTCACCCTTAAAGGTAGCAGGCATCGCCTCCTCCGCTGGCTGAAACAAAAACTTCACGCTGCCTTTGACCCAGTCACGATGCTTCGCCAGCAGCTCCGCCACGCCCAGCGCACAAGCCACATGCACATCATGCCCGCACGCATGCATCACCCCCGGATTCTGCGAGCGGTACGGCACGCTGCGCAGCTCCTTGATCGGCAGCGCATCCATATCCGCCCGCACCGCCACACACGGCCCCTCCTGCGCGCCCTTCAGCACCGCTACCACGCCATGCTTGGCCACACCAGTCTTGATGTCCGTATAGCCCAGTTCCTTCAACCGCTCCGCCACCACCTTAGCCGTCCGCTCCTCCTCATTGGAAAGCTCCGGGTGCATGTGAATGTCCCGCCGGATTTCCACCAGCTTCGGATACATCTCCTCGATGCTCTTTTGAAACACCGCATCGCGTGTTTCAGCGGCGCACAAGGACGAGGAAATCAAGAGCAGGAACAGAAGTCTCATGGCGAACAGACTGTAAGATAGTGCAGAATAAATCAAGCTCTGCCCATCGCTCCAATTCGTCCTCTTGGTCCAATTAAGTACGATGGGCACTCCTGCCCGTCGATCAACGCGTCCTTTCCTCCCTCAGCCCTCAAGTGCCCATGCTCCATCGGTGGCGACAGCCCGCCCGTCTGCGAGCGCATGACCGCACCCATCACTCCCGCTCCTCCAAAATCGGCCAGTTTGGCGCAGCAGCGTCTGGAAGAAGCGATGCCGCCCCCCCCTCACACCCCCGGCACAGCCTCCGCATTCAAATCCAGCCCCAGCTTCTTGAGCTCCCATTCCTGCGCCGGCCAATGGATCTCCGCCGTCACGCCCACAGGCTTTTCGTTCGTGAAAATACCGGCGGACATCGGACGAATGCGTCGGTGCGTGGCATGCTTATCCACCAGCGGCATACCCTGTGTTTTAGGGGAAGGATTCTGTGCAGCCTTCTCCTCCTCCTGCCACACCGTGGCCAGTTGATGCAGCGCCACGATCCGGTACCAGTGCCAGGGCTGCTCGCACACCACGTTGTCGCGGCACCAGCGCCAGTTCGCGAAACGCTCCAGCTCAGCGGGGCGCACCAGGAAGCAGCGCACGCATTTGCGCCGCACCACCTGGCGATCCTCGCAGGTCATCGCAAACAGCCACGTCTCGCGCGGAAATGGCGTGATGGCCAGATGTCCCGAGATGTGGTTGAACGCATCATTCAGCACTTCATACCCATGCACACCTTCCGTGCGCAGCACCGGCTTCCTCAGCGTGGTGATGTCCGCCAGCTCACGCACGATCTTCCGCGCCGCTGGGTTGTCATAGAGATCATTCACCGTCGTGCTCGGCATCAGGTTGCGGAACAGCAGCACATACTTGTCCGTGCCCGGCACCGGCGCGAGGAAGTGCGCCTGAAACAGCACATCGTCCGAATCCCCACGGCGCAGGCGATCCAGCGCTTTCAAATGCCGGCGAAACAGCAGAAACCAGCTCGCCCCAAAGCCAAGCAGGAAGCCGATGCACTTGCCCGTGATCTCCGGCACCAGCCGGTTCCATTCCAGATGACGCAGCCAGTCCGCCACCTGCTGGGCATTCAAGCTTCCGGCCCATTGGATGAATTGATCGTAGAGATTCATGAGGATGAAGGAAATACCGCAAACCGTGGAGGCTAGGAACAAAACCTCCGTTGGCAAGACGTGAACGCACCCGCAAAATCCGCCACAGGTTGATCGTCAAGAAATCGAAATTACCCACGGCAAACCATGGACATACCAGTGCCCATAGCTAATCTGCTGCCACATGCATCACGCGAAATCATGCCTCACCCTTTGGCTGCTGCTAGCTTGCCTCAACACTCTCAGCGCGCAGGACAAACCGCTGGACGCCAAGGCGGCAAAGGCTGCGTTTGACCAAGCAGATCGCGCCCTGAACGAAGCCTGGGCCGCAGCCAAGCAGAAGCTGCCAGAAGCCGAATTCAACAAGCTCAAAGAAGACCAACGCGCCTGGGTCGAATATCGCGACTAC
The DNA here is from genome assembly GCA_903848465.1 of uncultured Verrucomicrobiota bacterium. GTDB lineage: Bacteria > Verrucomicrobiota > Verrucomicrobiia > Verrucomicrobiales > Verrucomicrobiaceae > Prosthecobacter. Next base: position 4,105 of record CAINGK010000169.1, on the reverse strand, counting down.
CTCGCCCGCTCCCCCAGCTACACCGGTGCAGATGCCCAGGGCGATCTCCCCCTCGATGCCCCTGAATACCTGCAAGCCGCCGCCAGTCTGGAAGACATGCGCACCGAATGGCTCAAAGGCTTGATCAGTGACTCGCAGGACGAAACCCTCACCGGCTACTGGATCGACAGCTACGGCGGCAACATCCAGGTCGTCGAACGCGAAGGCTATTTGCATTTTGTGATTGAGTGTGTGCGCGGCCCCACCTCGCATGTTGGTGGGTTGGCAGGCATCGCGGTGTGGAATACCTCCATCGGCTGGTTCAGCGACAAAGGCCGCGACAAAGACAAGACCGACGAAACCAATCTCAGCTTCACCTCGCGCGACAAAAAACTCGAAATCATCGGAGCCAACACTGGCTACTACCACGGCGCGCGCGCCTACTTTGATGGCAAGTATGTCAGAGTGAAACCGCTCGAAGCCAAAGCACAGGCAAAGATTGTCAAAGCCGCGAAATCAGGCGAAGTGCCCGAAGAATAAACTCCCCCCACGAACTCCTCATGCACGCCGCCGGTCCCAAAAATCCGCTTCATGGCATCACCCTCCAGGTGATGGTCACGCAACTCGTCGAACACTACGGCTGGGAGATGCTCGGACGCATGATCCCCATCAACTGCTTCAACTGGCAGCCCAGCATCAAATCCAGCCTCGTCTTCCTCCGCCGCACCCCCTGGGCCCGCGAAAAAGTCGAAGCCCTCTACCTCGACTCCCTGCCCGACATGCAGCCCAAGCCGCAGCCAGAAGGCGACACCCCCCAAGCCCCCGAAGCCTCCTGACCCCCAAGGCGCGGGGGTCTCCCGACCCCCGGTTTGAAAAAAAGCCCCGCAGACAGCAACGCCCCAGGCGCGCGGACCTCCGAGTCCGCAGCAGGTGGCTCTCGCTGAATAGGAACTAACCTACCCAACCGCTAGCAAACACGAGCGGTCGCTGAGGGGGCGGAGATATAGAGCCGTGCAGAGCTATGGTCGCTGGCGTACTGCTTCTGCCGAAGTGATTCGCGAGCCACAAATCGAACCGAGAACCAAGCACGAAGAACCAAGCACGAAGAACCAAGAACTCCCCCAACTTTAAACCTTAAACTTCCAACGCCGCCCCCTCAAGCCCCCCGCAGCTTGCTCACATCATACAACGACAGCATCGCCGCCAGCACCTCATCTTTCTTCCCCTGCTTGAGCTGGTCAAAAGAGACGTGCTTACCGGGCAGCAGTTTGAAGTGACCAGAGCGCGTGCGGCGCAGAGCGCTCAGGTGCGCGCCGCAGCCGAGTTTCTGGCCGACATCATGCGCATACGTGCGGACGTAAAAGCCTTTGCTGCACACCACGCGGAAGTCCACGAAAGGCGGCTCAAAACGGGTGATCTCGTAATCATACACGCGCACAAAGCGCGGCTCGCGCACGACTTCCTGGCCTTTGCGCGCCAGCTTGTAGAGCGGCACGCCGCCGATCTTGATGGCAGAGACCATGGGCGGCATCTGGTAGAAATCGCCCTTCATAGTGTCAAAGGCAGCCTTCACCTGCTCCAGCGTGAGATCAGCAGGCACGGGCTTTTCTTCCACGGTTTCGCCTTCAGCATCCTGGGAATTGGTGGTCTTGCCAAGCGTGAGTGTGCCCACGTACTCCTTGTCCTCAGACATGAGGAGGTCAGAAAGGCGGGTGCCATTTCCCAGCACGAGGATGAGCATGCCCGTGGCCATGGGGTCGAGCGTGCCGCAGTGGCCGATCTTCTTCATGTTCAGGCAGCGCCGTGCGACGGCTACCACATCATGCGAGGTCATGTCCTGGTCTTTGTCCACCAGGAGGACACCGCTAATCAATTCGTCTGACTTCATGTTCGAGTGCTTGCAAAAATTTCTCCGCTGCTGCGCCGATGGGGCCTTTCATGCGTGCGCCTGAGGCCATGCGATGACCACCGCCGCCAAACTGAGCGCAGACGGCGGAGACATCCAGGCGGTTGTCTTTGGAACGCGCGCTGATGCGCACCTTCCCACCAGGAATGTCTTCAAAAATCACGCAGCTCACCACGGAGTCGATCATCCGCAGGGTGTCGATGAGCCCCTCAGTATCGCCTGGTTCCATGGCGATGGCATCCATCAGCTCCTGCTTGAGCTGCCAGCTCACGATGCGGCCCTCGGCGCGGAATTCCATGTGGTTGAGCATGTCCCGCATCAGCTCCAGTCGGCGCACCGGGTACGACTGATAGACCAGTTGCGCCAGTCGCGCGGTGTCCAGTCCCGCGTCCATCATTTCCGCCGCGATGCGGTGCGTGCGCGCATTGGTGCAGGAGAACTGGAAGGAACCCGTGTCCGTGGAGATGGCGATGAATAGATTCTGCCGCACGGCGTCGTCGATGGGCAGTCCGTGCTCGCTGAGCAGATTGTAAATGATCTGCCCGGTCGCGGGAGAGGTGGCGTCGATGTAATTGAGCGTGCCGTACCCAGGATTGGTGGGGTGGTGGTCGATGTCCACCAGCACCGGCGCAGCATCCAGCAGCGCCTTGGTTTTCTCTCCCACGCGCTCATGCGTGGCGGTGTCCAGTGCGATGGCGAGGTCAATGTTCAGCGGCTCCGTTCCCGGCTGAATCACGGTGTCCGTTCCCGGCAGAAAGGCCAGATTCGCAGGCACGCCATCCTCCAGCATGGCGATGACATCCTTCCCCAGCGCCCGCAGGCTCAGCGCCAGACCCAGCACCGAACCCACCGCATCCCCATCCGGGCGCACATGCGCCACGATAGCAATGCGCTGCGCAGAGCGCATCGCGGCAACGATTTCGGCAGTGGTGGAGTTGGCTGGCATCCGGGGGGCATTCACAAAGCACCACCGCCGCCAAGCTGCAAGGTGAAGATGCAGGCGCGCAAACAAGTTTGGGCGGGGGAGATTGGTACGATGAGAGCAGACTCATCGCCACATCTCAGGGGAAACCTAAGCAATCAAATTCGATAGCTCAACAATCCGTACTCCATAGCAGCATTGCAAAGGATGAATCGTCAATCTAACTGCTACAAAGCGCCGTTGCCCGTGTCTGATTGAGGATTGTTAAACAACGATTGTTGAAGTGGTCACGACCCACGCAGTGTCTGGCAGACATTCACGCACCGGCCATGGTCATTCTGACAATGGCCTGATGGCGATAATGGTGTCAAAATTGTTGGCTCATTGCCTCCGTTTCACCTCTCGGCGTGAAGGCTTCGGGCATGTGCCGAATGCTGCTTCGATTTCAACCGGCTGCATTGGCGGCCAACTGGGACAAATGAAGGATATTCTGATAAAAGGTGTTGTTGTTCCCCGGCGGGGGCGGCAGGTAGAAGTTTCCGATCATGATGTCTGCGGCCTTGTCGGTTGACTCCGCATAGAGCAGATGAAAGTCGGCGGTGCTTCTGCTGTCGTGAACATGGACCGTCACTTCCTCGCTGGAACTGACTGAAGATTTGTACAAATCGTAATAGCCGCAGATGGTGTCTTTGAACAACTCCCATCCTTGTTTGAAATCAGTGGCGGCCTTCTTGGCTCCTCCATCCACTTTTTTGGCGAAGGAGTACACATCGAATACCTGCAGGCCGAGTCCAATCCACCTGGCGGCGATGGTCGCCAGGGCTCCATCATCAACCGAATGGCGAAATTGCTCGTTGCTGTTGATCAGGGCCGTGGGCTTCATTTCATCGACCTCTGTGGAGTCAAAACTGCCAATGGATTCCCCTGTCATCCCTTCCTTGATATCGTTATCCACATACATGCCCCTGCCGTTGAAAAACAAGTCTCCGTATCCCGCCGTTCTTTCAAAAACCAGCGATTCAATGCTCTTCTGGGAGAAAAGCTGCTTCGACCTGACGGACATGTTCATTTTCGGATCGGCAATGCTGCCAAAAAAGCGAATCCGGTTCGAGGTTTGTACACGATAGGTAGCGTTTGATAGGGGCGAGGTGCCTTTATGGCTAAGAGCCTGTCCGGCAAAAAGCATGAGCTGCTATAAATGGGTGAGAGCCCTGAGGTTGAGATTGATCATGGCAAGATAGACCAAGGACTCGTGATGACGCGGGTTGCGTTCATGATCGCGGTTGAGCCTGCGGCAT
>CAINGK010000168.1 GCA_903848465.1 uncultured Verrucomicrobiota bacterium | reverse complement strand
TCCTGCGCCTCGTCTCCGCCCTGCTCTGCGAGCAAAGCGATGAGTGGAGCACCGGCAAAATTTACCTCAACATGAACTCCGCTGAACCATCCCAAACCTGATCGCCACTTTTACAGAATAAAATTTGCGCCGCCGAGATCGGTATCACCCCGGAGGCCATTGACCTGTGCCCAGCCGGTCATGCCGGGCTTGGAATGGTGGCGTGCATTGTAGTGCGGGATTTGATGTTTGAAGCCGGCGATGAGTTCCGGACGCTCCGGGCGTGGTCCGACGAGGCTCATCTCCCCCTTCAGCACGTTCCAAAACTGCGGCAGCTCGTCGATGTTCCATTTGCGCATGAAGGCACCCACCTTGAGACGGCGAGGGTCGTCTTTGACGCACCATTGCGCGCCCTTGGCAGTCTCCGCATTGATTTTCATGGACCGGATTTTGATGATGTTGAAGGGACACCATTGAAACCCCAGCGGCGCTGATGGTAGAACACTGCGCCACGTGATTCCAGCCAGACGATGGCACTGAACAAGGCGATGATGGGAGCGCTCAGCATTAGCCCGATCATAGCGCCGACGACATCGACAAGGCGCTTGGTCATCACATTGAACGTATCATCCAAAGGCAGACGCGTGACCCCCAGCACCGGAGTGCCGGCGATGGTTTCGAGCGTCAGGCCGGAAACAAACACGCGGAAATACGAGGGGATGACCTTGAACTGGATCATTTCACGCTCACAGAGATTGGCGAGCGCGATCATCTGCTCGCGTGGGCCATGCAGGTCTGCGACGACGACCATGTCCACCGCATGAGTGCTGACGAGGTGCTCCACTTCGTCCAGATCCCCCAGACATGGCACGACTTCTTCGGTAGGATTCACGTCCTCAGCACTGCCCGTCCTGACCCAGCCCATGATGTCAAATGAGCCAGTCTGGTCCCGCTTCATGGTCTTCCACAACGCCACGGCATCAGAATTCCAGCCGACAAACAAGGTGCGCTGCTGCAAAGCCTCAATGCGGCCCGGCGCACGCACGCAGGAGATGAAAAACACCCGCCAGCCCAGGATCAACAACAACGCGGTGGCACCATTGAGCATCACATAGACGCGGGAAATGCTAGGCTGCAGCTTCAAGGCGAGTGTGATGGCAAGAAACCCGGCTGTCCAGACAAGCACCCCTTTCGCAATTTTAGAAGACACCCAGCGCGAGCGCAGCAACACATTCTTATGATAGATGTCCTGCCATGCCAGCACCAGAATGAGCGACAGACATCCCAGTGCCATATGGCCGCTGTACTGCCGAAAGGACATGAAGTCGAAATTGCCGATTTCGCGGATGAAGGTGTGGAAGCGTAGCCAGAATGCCGCGTAGGTGGCCAGTATGGCCATTGTGAGATCTCCGAAAATGCTAATGAGTACCCAAAAGTGAGGGGACAACTGTTCATTTTTCCGCCAGGCGCGCCGTGCTTCGAGGGCTTGAAACACTGAACCTGCGCTCAATATCTTGGAATTAGAGTCGGTGGCTTGCATGGCTTTGAAATATACTGAATACCTAAATTATACTCAGTATAGGTTTAGCAGCAACTAAATTCTCTGAAATTTATCTTATTTTTGTAAAAATAATCTATTCAGCGTATCAGTTTTGATAATTCGGCGGCTTTTTGTTCCTCTGAGGGGCCGAATTGAGCCACTGCCACCGCTTCAAAAGGTCAGCTTCATCCCTGCCACCAAGCCACGCCCAGGCAAAGGGACGCGATCTTTGAGGACCGAGGTATGCTCACGAGCATCTTCGTTGGTCAGATTCATGCCTTTGAGGAAGATATCAATGGTCGTCGGCCCCTGCTTGATGCGGTAGGTCAGGGAGAGATTGACCAGAAAGTAGCTGCTGGTTCGCAGTTCATTCATCGCGAGCTGACTTTGCGGTGCGGCATAGATGCCTTCGAGGCGGGCACCGAAGGCACCGCGTTCCAGCATCAGGGCACTGGTAAGGTGAAAGGGCGGGATGCGTGGCAGCGAGAGACCTGTTTGGGTGTCACGCGCGTGGACTACGTCTGCACGGAGTTGCAGGTGAAGGTTGTTCTGCTGCACCGACTTGTCAGTGGAGATGGGATGCAGCAGGTGAAAGGTGGCCTCCAGTTCGGAGCCGATGAATTCGGCATTCGTAGCCTGGTACAACAGTTCGTTGTAGCTCTCGCCATTGACCACATGCACGACGCCCGTTGGAAACTGGCCGATGAAGTTGCTGTAGCGATTGTAATAACCGCCCACACTGCCGGTGACCCAGCCGATGCGCTTCCGCACATTGAGGTCGAAGCCCAGTGACTTTTCCTGCTTGAGGTTGGGATTGCCGATTTCAAAGGCACCGGTGGCGGCATGGGTGCCATTGGCGAAGAGCTCCTGATACGTGGGGGCACGCTCAGCGTGGTTGATGGTGAATGCCACGGCGTATTCATCATTGGGGGTAAAAACCAGACCGACTGAACTGCTGAGATTGTCAAACGTCCGGGCCACCGCCGGGCCAAAACTGGAACTCGCCAGGGAGTCCACGGAAATGTGATCGTAGCGCCCGCCAAACTGGAAGCTCACAGGGCCACGGCTGATGTCTTCGTAGAGGAACAGGGCGTCCGCCTGGGTGATGGTCGGCGGCAGGAAGGCTTCGCTCCCGGAAGTGCTGAACTCGCTGCGGTCTGACTGGAAACCGACGACGCCTTGCATCCCGGCGATTTTTTCATGTTTGGCCTCCACGCGGGCATCGTAACCGTTGTTTTTGAATAGCGTGGATGGCTGGCCGCTGTCGAACTCGGTGTGCTGGTAGCTGGAGGTGGCAAGCTTGTAGCTGACTTCCTTGATGAGTTTCAGCGGCTGGTAGAAGGCCCCGCGCACGTCGAGGCGCTGCTGGTGCATGTCGATGACCACATTCCTTTCTGCGGGCGAGCCGTAGTTGGTGTGAAATTCGGTCCAGGCGAAGCCGAAGAAGCCCTTGTCCCAGATGTAGCTTAGGCCGCTGGTGACACCCTCGGAGCGCAGGTTGCTGTTGGGGATGGTTTTGGAGACTTCTGTCTGGCCTGCGGGGAGAGGATTGGCGGCCTGCGCGGCGGGTGTGCGGGCATTGCCGGGAATGCGAAAGTCTTCGGTGGCGCGCGTAAACGACTCAACATGAAAGGCTAGGCCCTTGTAGCCACCTTCGACCATGGCGCTGGAGAGGTAGCCGTTGTCCACGGAGGAGTAGCGTTCGTTGAGAGCTCCACGGATGGTGCCGTCGATTTTCTCGTCCACGATGCGGCCGTCGATGGAGTTGACGACACCGCCGATGGCGTTGGAACCGTAGAGCAGCGTTGCAGGGCCGCGCACCACCTCCACTGATTTGAGGTTGGAGGTGTCAAAGCTGACGGCGTGATCGACGCTGGTGGCGGAGGCGTCGATGGTGTTGAGGCCGTTTTGGAGGATGCGGACGCGGTCGCCGTCTAGGCCGCGGATGATGGGGCGGCTGGCGGCGGGGCCGAAGTAGGAGCTGCTGACGCCGGGGAGGCGGGCCAGGGTTTGGCCGAGGCTGGGTTCAAGGGCGAGGGTCAGGTTCTGGCCGCTGAGGACTGAGGCTGACTGCGCTTGCTGGAACAAAGGGCGGCTCATAGGGGCTGTAACGACTATTTCATCCATAGGAATTTCCTCTTCTGGGCTGGCGGATTTGTTGTCAGCCGACGGAATTCTTGTGTCGGATTCCGCAATGGAAGCGCTGGCAAAGGCGAAAAGGAGGAGGCAAAGGCGGGGGGAGTAATTGCAAGTGGTTTGCATAATAAGCCGCCATATATGCAAGTTGATTGCAATTGCAAATCATTTGTATTTTCGATTTTTGTATCCTAGTTTCGTTTTATGAAGCCTTTCCTTTTGTCTCTCGGCATGCTGGCTGCCGCGCTCCCAGCTTTTGCCGCCACCAAAGTCGCCACGCTGCATCCTATCCTGGCTGATCTGGCACAGCAGGTGGGTGGTGCGAATGTGGAGGTGGTGGAGATCCTGAAGCCGGGGGCTGATGTTCACCACTTTGAACCGGCCCCCAAGGACCTGGCGGAAATGCGGGGTGCGAAGCTGTTGCTGGCTTCGGGCAAGGGGTTAGAGAGCTTTCTGGACAAGTTGCGGGACAGTCTGGGTGCGGGAGTGAAGCTGGTGGAGGTTGGGGCGAAGATTCCGTCGATTCCTTTTGTGGAGCATGAGCATCCTCATGAGGGCAAGGTGGAGGAGCATGAGGATCATTACCATGGTTCGGAAGATCCGCATTGGTGGCACAGCGCTGAGAACATGAAGAGAGCGGCGCGGATTGTGGCGGATGAGCTGAGTGCGGTTGATCCGGCGAATGCGGCTGCGTATGCGGCTGGGGCGAAGGCTGCGAGCAAGCGCTTTGGTGAGCTGAAGAGCTGGGCGCAGAAGGAGATCGCGAAGATTGATCGGAAGAGCCGCCAGCTTGTGACGGCGCATGCGGCGTTTGGATATTTCTGCAAGGAGTATGGGTTTGAGCCGCTGTCGGTGCTGAGCATTGGGCGCAGTGATGATTCGTCCTCGAAGCATATTGCGGAGACGATTGAGGAGATCCGTGAGCATGGGATCAAGGCGATCTTCCCGGAGGATCAGGCGAATCCGAAGGTGCTGGCGGAGATTGCGCGGAGCACGGGGGTGAGGATTGGTGAGCCGCTGATTGCTGATGGCACGGCGAAGAATGCGCATACTTTTGAAACGATGCTGGCGCATAATGTTCGCGCTATTGTGGCTGCGCTGGCTCCTGCTCCTGTGAAATGAGTCATGTCACGATCCATTACTGAAATTTTCGAACCACTAATCGGACACTAATAAAACACTAATGTCAGAGGCCGGAATCGGGTACTTTCTATCCAGCACCGTCTTTAACTGTTCCTGATGTCATGCGTGGTTTTCCGCCCATTCAGATTTTCCTGCTTGTCCTCACGTTTGTGGTGCTGGCGATACCGCTGAGTCAGCTCACGGGTGCGGGGAGTCATGCGAAGGCGGCGGCGGTGAAGGTGGTGGAGTCGGCGGGTGTAAAGGCGTTGCTGCGGGTGCGGTATGCGCATAAGCCGGTGACGCTGAGCGTGAAGATTGCTGACAAGGAATTGATGGCTGGGATTGCGGGCTCGCCGATTGAAGTGCCAACGGGCCTGCCTTCGGTGAAGGATGGGGTGGATGTGTTTTTGAGCGCCACTTGGGCGGAGGGAACGCCGGATACTTCGATCACGCTGGAGCTTGAGCCGGATGGGTTGGCTTCGCGCAGTGAGACGCGCTGGTCTGCGGCGGGAAGCTTGGATGAAGTCATTACTTTTGAATGGAAATGAGTGCCGCTCCCCCCCATACCCATACGAAGGAGCACGTCTGCTGGGGCGGAGGTTGCGCGCATACGCAGCATCATCGGCTGGAGGTGGTGGATCTGAGTGTACACTACCAGGAGGTGCGGGCGCTGGAGAAGATCAACTTTGCGACGGAGTGTGGTCGGAGCATGGCGCTCATTGGCCCGAATGGTGCGGGTAAGAGTACTTTGTTGAAGTCGCTGGCGGGGCTGATTCCGGGGGGCAGTGGGAAGATTTTGTGGCGTGGCAAGCCGTTGACGCGGAGCAGCCATGAGATCGCATACTTGCCGCAGCGTGGTGACGTGGATTGGAATTTTCCGATCACGGTGCGGGGACTGGTGGAGATGGGGAGGTATCCGAATCTGGGGTGGTGGCGGCAGTATTCGCGGCATGATGCGGAGATCGTGGAGCGTGCGCTGAAGAGCATGGAGTTGTGTGATTTGGAGGATCGGCAGATCAGTGCGCTTTCGGGTGGTCAGCAGCAGCGGGCGTTTATCGCGCGTGCGCTGGCGCAGGAGGCGCATGTGCTGCTGCTGGATGAGCCGTTCACGGGGCTGGATAAACCGGCGCAGGAGAATTTGAGTCGGCTGTTCAGGGAACTGACGGCGGAGGGGCGGCTCTTAATTGCGAGCCATCATGATTTGCAGACGGTGGCGGGGAATTTTGATGATGTGCTGATCATTCGGCGGCATCAGGTGGCGTTTGGGCCGGTGGCGGAGGCGTTCACGGCGGAGAATATTGCGAGCGCGTATGAGAGCGGGGAGGGGCGCAGCCCTGCGAACTGAATGAGCGTATGAACAGACTGAACCCATGCCGTTACACCGCAGAGATTAGAAGACCGCAGAGACTGGAATCATGGCCTGCGGATTACACGGAACAGACGGAAACTGAATGAGGGTATGAATCAACTGAACCAATCCATTGCACCGCAGAGATTAGAAGACCGCAGAGATCGGAATCATGGCCTACGGATTACACGGAACAGACGGAAACTGAATGAGGGTATGAATCAACTGAATCAATCCATTGCACCGCAGAGATTAGAAGACCGCAGAGATCGGAATCATGGCCTACGGAATGCACGGAACAGACGGAAACTGAATGAAGGTATGAATCAACTGAACCAATCCATTGCACCGCAGAGATTTGGAGAACGCAGAGACCGGAGTTTGGAATCATACCCTCATGGTTTGAAAAGAGGTCTTATCCGATTTCGGGAACTGTGTTGCGTCAGCAAACTCTCTTATTGGCAAAGGAATGGTGAGCCAAGGAATGCCAATCCCCTGAAACCAATCCGATTCATGTTAAGTCAAAAATCAAAATCAGTTCATTCCTTGGCCGAAATCAAGAACGCCGCTACTTCGATGACGATATTGGTCGGGTGGCGTTTCGAAAAGGTATCCAACGCGAATGAGGGGAATGTCCGCGAATTATCGCGAATTGGCGGAGGCGAAGGGACGCTCGATTTTGCCGCAGAGGGGCAGAGAGGCAGAGCGAGCAGAGAATTTGTTTTGATCCGTGCTGCACATGACATCCGTGGTTCCATTCTTCCGGAATCTTTAACCATGGATCACACGAATTTACACGGATGCCTGAGGCTGAAGAGCGCCTCTGTTTCTATGACGAAATTTAAGTGAATTACAGACCCGTTTAAATCTGCATTTTCTTATGGCCACCTTTACCGATTTCCTTGCTGAACCGATCGCCAAGCGGACGCTGATGGCGTGTTTGATGATTGGGTTTGCGAATGGGTTTGTGAGTGCGTTTGTGGTGCTGCGGAAGGATGCGCTCAAGATTGGGACGTTGTCGCATTCGCTGCTGCCGGGGATTGCGCTGGCGGTGCTGATTGGTGGGCTGACGCAGTGGAGTGCGCTGGCGGGGGCTATTTTTGCGGCGCTGATTGTGGGTCTGGGATCGATCTTTTTGTCGCGGACTTCGCGGCTGGATCAGGACACGGCGATGGGGGTGCTGTACACGACGGCGTTTGCGGGCGGGGTGCTGATTTTGAAGAATTTGGACATGCGGCAGAAGCTGGATGAGTGGCTGTTTGGGAGCATCGTGGGGATGGCGGATTCGGATTTGTGGATCGCGTTTGGGATCAGCGCGATTGCGGTGATCACGCTGACGGCGCTGCAACGGCCTCTGCTCATCTATCTGTTTGAGCCGAACATTGCGGCGAGTCTGGGGGTGCCGGTGCGGCTCTTAAACTATGCGACGTTTGCGGTGACCATCTTGGTGCTGATTTCATCGCTGCAGGCGGTGGGGTGTATTCTGAGCGTGGGGCTGATGGTGGCTCCGGCGGCGACGGTTTATCTGCTGACGAACAATGCGCGTGCGCTGTTTTGGGGCGGTGGCGTGATTGGCGCGGTGGGTTCGGTGGCGGCGTTCTTTTTGTCGTATCCGCTGGGGTGGAGCGTGAGCGCAACGATCATTGTGGTGCTGGGGGTGTTTTTTGTGATCGCGTATGTTTTCAGTCCGAAGTATGGGCTGTTTAGTCGGAGGCGAGGGGTGGCGTAGGGGGAGGGCGTGTTAAGGCGGAACTGGTTTGGGTTACGGAGTTTCAAACAGAGCGACGATGAATAAAGATGATTCAAATGCTGCTTTTGAAGCTGCGCTGGCGGCAACTCATATTTTGGTAGATGGGACTTCGATTGACCCTCGCACCATGGGCGTCCGTCTTTCCGAGGAGCATGGGTTGAAAACACTCCCGTTCGAAATGAGAATAGGCTCCGTGTTGCTTGCCAACGAGCTTGAACAGGCCGGTGTCGAACTGGGAACGACGACGTTGGAGGACTTTGTGAGAATGGATGTGCAAGACCATGGGGAAACAGCGATCCAAGGTTATCTCGGCATTGTTCAATCGGTCAGAACGCCGCGAGTTAAGCGCGGTTTTATGGGGCTTTTTGGTGAGCGACCGACCATGCCATCCGTGAGCTTCTGGATCAGGCGGATCGAAAGAATTTATGTGGAGAAGGAGTCGCTGGTTATCGCGGGAGAGGCTGAAATGAGTTCTTGAACCGAGGCTTGTGTAACTATACACGCGGCGTTCGATAAGCCGCGTCCAGACGCCGGTGCAACATTGAAACCAAGGTCAGCAGATCCAGGGCGTCCTGTTCATCAATCTTCCAATGGATCTTTGCGCCATGCGCTGTGACGTTCCTGAACGTGCCGAACATACCAATGAACAGATTCATCAGCCCCGATTGTTCACTTTTCTCGGTGTCGTTTGTGAGGCTGTTAAACGCAAGATAAGGCATCCCCACCTTACCCAGTGCAAATGCCATGCTGGCAAGCTCTCCTCCATCGCTGGTAAGACACGCGCGCTGCCGGATCTTGTCCGCAACACTTTTAGTGGCCTCAAGCACCGCATGGAAATAATTTTCCTCCAGAAGCTCACTTTTGCAGAACGTCAAAACATCTGCGTGAACCCGACGGCGGCGAAGCTCAGTTTGTAGCCGGGCGGCCCGATCTTCCGCTTCGGTAAGTGTCCTTGCAGCCGCAACAGCAACAATCTCGCCACGTTCGTTTATCTGATACCCCGAGAACGCTAATGGCGTATTAAGCCGCGAGCGGAACACTTCATAATATTCTGGCATCGAATGATACAGTACCGGGCTCATCACCTTTTTGATGAATGCCATCACATTATTTGCGCATCTATCTTCCGTTTGTTTGCTGCGCAGGGCCTCAAAGAGGCGGTGTCTTTTGGTCATTGTCGGAAGCACGTCAGTAATACCACATTGGCGGCGCAAATTTTATTCTGTAAAAGTGGCGATCAGGTTTGGGATGGTTCAGCGGAGTTCATGTTGAGGTAAATTTTGCCGGTGCTCCACTCATCGCTTTGCTCGCAGAGCAGGGCGGAGACGAGGCGCAGGAGGGA
>CAINGK010000167.1 GCA_903848465.1 uncultured Verrucomicrobiota bacterium | reverse complement strand
TCCCTCCTGCGCCTCGTCTCCGCCCTGCTCTGCGAGCAAAGCGATGAGTGGAGCACCGGCAAAATTTACCTCAACATGAACTCCGCTGAACCATCCCAAACCTGATCGCCACTTTTACAGAATAAAATTTGCGCCGCCAGTGCTGGCCGTCACACGCATGTCGATGGCACTGCCATTGACGGTTCCAACATTGAGGAAATCCATGCTGGTGCCTGAATAATAAGGTCCCAGGCCGGTGTAGGTGCCGTTTGTTGCCTGAACTGGATCATTGAAAATCAAGGGGCTGGTCTGCGCCTGCAAATTTCCTGTTAGTAAGAAGACACTCCATGCAAGGAAAGTCATGAAACAGGGGTTGGTGCAGTTACGGCGGATCATCGAGTTTTGAGCAGTAGTGGACATTGTTAATGTAAAAATGTAGTAGTGTTGTAAATACTGTAAATATGGTGAATGCAAATAAATGCCTCGGATTTTATTTATTCGGGATGGAATAATATCAACTCAAGTTAGGTAAATGCCCTCGGCGTTCCCCTAGCAAGGTCACGCTAGCAAGCTCACTGCTTAGCTATTGATTGAGTGCCAAATACAGTCTCTCACGCACCCAGGTCAAACGCTGGACCTTGGGGCGCGACAACCCGCCAATGGCCCGGAATTTCTGCAATGAACGAAGTGTAAGAAGTGGTTCCCGGAAAAAAAGCTGCCAATCATGCAGGTGCATGAGCGAAATCAGAACCTACGACGGCTACTTCACCTTCAAGCTCCTTTCCCGGGAGAACGCCGACCACCTCGACGAACTGTTCGCGGAGAGCGGCATCGAAGTGGATCTGGCCCTGCAATCCCTGGAGTTCTCCTGGATGGGCCTGGAGCGTGACCATGTGATCCTGAAGCTCTTCATGGCAGTCGCCCAGACGCTGGGCGATGCCGAAGGCGAACTGCGTTGCGAGATCGACGACGACGCCGTGGATCCTCATTTTGAATTCTTCACCATCAAGCAGGGGCAGCTTCTGCTGCAACGCGGCAAGGTGGTGCGGGAAGCGGAGTTGATTGCGCAGATTTAGGAGTCGTATGAATACGCTTGAAGAAATCTTTAAAAACTACGAAACAGCCCCCGAATACTGAACCGGGCCAATTAGTGGCGTGCATCATAGGGGGGTATTTGGAAATACCCAGTTACATACAGCCGCGATCCTAAATGACCCGGAGAGCGCGAAAATACTCCTTGAAGCTGGTGCCGACATCGGAGCTCTCGGAGAAGATGATTTGACTCCTTTATTAGCTGCCATTGAACTCGGTAACGCACGCGTCGCAGAATATTTGAGCTGTGAAGAGAAACGACTGGCCGAGGAAATGGTGCGCGATGCAGGGTTCGAACTGGAAGCATGCCCTGCATTCACAAGGGCGGGAGCGTTTCATCCGGGCAAAATGCGTGTCAATGCGCTGAATTGACGGATTTGGCGGAGGTTGTCAAAGCGTGGCCTGCGCTGCCGTTGCCCTTGCGGGCTGCGGTGCTGGCCGTCGTGAGAAGCCATGGTCTAAACGGTTCCAACTCCTAGCCATCCGCCCCCATGAGCAAGGAATATTCCCTCCAGGGAAGGGCTGCGCCTGGATATAAAACGTGGACACCACGAACGGGCCAGCCATTGGCACCGGCAGAAACGGCGTGCCGGTCTGCAGGTGCCGATGGTGGCCCGCAGGCTGCGGCGGGCTTGTCTAAGCCACATATTAGAACAGAGGAGGCATGCCAGAAACCCAAGCCTAGCATCACATGGTATCCCGGTGCGTCTTTGGTGGATGTGAACGTGCCGCGCTTGCGCCCACAGCAGCCGCCTAAAGACGCCAAGCCACGCGGGAAGATCAAGGAATGGAGTGCAGCCAGCCGCGCACGCTTCAAATGCTTTCTAGGCACCCTACGACGCGAGCAATTGGCACACGCCTTGGTTGTCACACTGACCTATCCCGCCGACTGCCCAGCACCAGAAGATCATGCTGTTTACAAGGGACATCTCCACACCTTCCAGATTTACCTGCGGAGAAAGTGGCCTGCCTGTTCGGGCATCTGGAAGCTGGAGTTTCAGAAACGAGGTGCCGCGCATTATCATTTAATGCTCTACGGCCTGCATGGTGTGGAACTGGAGGTCGTGCGCGCCTGGGTACGCACGACGTGGTATCGCCTCGCCCATAATGGGGACAAGCATCTGGGAATGAGAGCAACGCAGGTGGACCCAATCAAGAGCGTGGGAGGAGCAGTGTACTACCTGATCAAATACCTGAGCAAAGATGACCAGACGATGCCGGGAAATTTCAGCGGGCGATATTGGGGCAAGATCAACAAGCCTTTTCTTCCTGCGGTTGAGCCGGTGATCGTTGAGCAGGAGGAAAAACGGGCTCTTCTCGTGCGGCGCATTGCACGTAAAAAAATGCAGAAGGATGTGGAGCACAGCCGCTGGAAGCGGTTTCTGGAGAGGGAGTGGGAGCAGTTCTCGCGCGTAGGCGGGCGGCTGTTTTGGGAGACGCTGAAATCCCGGCGTCACAGCTCAAAGGACAAAATTGATGAGGAGGGCTATCGCAAGCCGCGTTTTCTGAAATGGTCTTTCAAGGACGGCTGGCCGGTTGAATTTGATGGGGAGATTTATTTTTCTGCTCCCGCACTTCAGGAACTGCCCTTTTCGGTGGACCTCCTGCGCCGCGATGTCCGGCAACTTCCCAAGCGTTGGAAGGCGCGAAACAACGACCGCGTGCGCATCATGTGCGACGTCGCCGCGTTCATACAGGGTGTTGAGCGTCTGGACCGCCCCGCCTCGTCATTCCGCGCCTGGTCTATGGCTCATATCTGACGGCCCCATGGTGGAAGCCGTGGGAGTAAAGCTTTAGAATTGGGTTTGGAATCCGGCGTGTCTGAGGTATGCTCAGGCAGGAAATCCTCGTCATGACCATCACCAAACAGATTCCTTCCGAACAGATGCGCAGTCTTGATTTACATCAAGGCGACAGTCTCCGTATCGTGGCTGAAATGGGTTCCACATTTCTGATTCAGATTGTGAAAGCTGCAGAACTGCCCCCGAAGACGAAAAAAGGGGGGGCAGGGGCTTGGGCACGCAAGTACGCGGGTGCGGCAAAAGACCAGGATGCACAGACAACGGAAGATGTGCGCATGGCGCATTTTCAGGAAAAGTACGGGGTCTAACCTGAGATCGAATGCGCGTTTTTCTGGATACCAATATCCTTCTGGACATCGTCGAGCAGAGGCTGCCGTTTTACACAGCGAGCCAGACGGTTCTTGATGAGTGCGATCAACGCGGGTTTGAGATTTTTGTGGCTTGGCACGGAATTGCGACTGTTTTCTACATCACTGCCAAAAAGCGCGGTGAGGTTTATGCTTTGGAGATGATTCGCGACCTCCTCACCTGGGCTACTGTGGCCACCGTGGGGCAGGACGAGGCACGGGAAGCTCTTGGCTATGGCATCACAGATTATGAAGACGCTTTGATTGCCGCTGCGGCCTCGGCCAGCGGTGTGGACTGGCTGATTACCCGAGATGAAGCCGGATTTTTGAAAGGGCCGGTATTGCCGGTCAACCCGACCGAATTTCTTCAAAAACTGTAGCGTTCATTCGCCTTCGACCGGCAAGGTCAGAGGTGCTCAAACCTCCTCCTTACCGCTTGGAGTCTAGTCGCGGGGTGTCAAAGGGAATAGTGGTCGGTCGTCGAAAAGGTTCCCTTTGACACCCCGCGACTAGACTCCATTTTAGGCCGCCACATTTGCTTATTAAAAAATTTGCTTATTAAAATATTTATGATTGAATTCTTCAAACAGTGTCTTGGACTGAGTCCACTTGGCGATATGAGCTATCTCAACAGCGGACGATTGGCAGACGTTCTCGCTCTGATTCAGGTTCTGGCTCTGGACGAATACGCCCACCGAAGTGAAGATGGGTTAAGGGAAGAACTACAAGGTAATCCTAAATCTGGCTGCTCGTGGGCTTGTGTCGCGCAGCAGCACCCGGAGTTATTTCGCGTCCGAGACGGTGGCGATAATTGCGTTTCACTTCTTGCTCGCAATTCCAGACCTCAAGAAGCTAATGGGAGACGGACTCCGTTATCAGATGGCTTTACCCGTAATCTCCTTTCCACTGCGGTCGAGATGCACGATGCCCAGCTAAAACGTTCGCAGCGTTTGATGCCTATAATACCCTTGTATGTGGCGTGCTTAACTTCTTTTACGTCAGTGATTGTGGCAAGTATAGCAGCCTGCGCCGCATACTTTAAGCATTAATCAATGTGTAAAGAAACCCCTATCTATGCACTGCATCGAGCAGGCTTCACGGTCACGGTTCCCGTCCCCGGCTCTACCTTTCCACCCGGTTTGTAGATTCCCCGACGCTCTCTGTAGCCGCTGAGCTTGGTGTCTTTAACGGGGACAAGCATCTAGGAGTGGGGGGAACGCATGAACGGCATCGAATGCCTGGACCGCCCCGCCTCGTCATTCCGCGCCTGGTCTGTCGGTTGCGAGCGGCGGATCAATGTTGGCTTCACTGGCGATGCCAGAGGTGCTTAAACATCCTCCACTCTGGGTTTCCGCATTCACCTCATCACTGCATATACGCCTCCTCGGTGCGCGGCGACTTTTGCCGCCGGTGGCCTTCCTCAACGGCCCCTCCAGGCGCGGCACAGGCTTGCCGAAATTGGCGTTATTGTGCATGTTATCTGGCATACTTGTCCAGAATAGCAAAGTTCTTACGTGCGGATAGAAATTCTTGTTTATTGACATTTGCGCAATGTGACAACAATTAGCACCTTTTGTTGTTGCTCCGCCTGTTCGCCCAAAAAATCGAATCCGCCACCATACCCGCATGCCCACTACCGACGAAACAATTGACCCCGCAGCCACTGCCGTCGCGATCGAACGACAAATGGCAGTGGACACAGCAGCCCTCTCACTGGACCTCAAAATAGAATCCTATTGGCGACGCCTGGCAGTAATAGCATCATCCACCAAGCTGACCCACGAAGAAAAGATGATTGAGGTGTCAGAGCTTAATAAAAAATTCGGAATCGCGTAACTCATTTCAAACTCTATTTTATGATTGAGAGAATTACATTTGTCATCACTCGCTACTTTGCTTTAGCAATAGCGATTCTCGGAATCGTCGTCTTGGCTGGCTCTGCATTGCTCTGGTCTAAGCTAAGTGGTCGGCAATTGGTCAGCTATGAACAAGTCACTTTTGCTATAGACATGAAGAGCGATTCTGCATCTGGAGAGAATACTTCGAGCAACGCACAAGCACCTGACCCCCTTAACGGGGTGAAGATACCCGCCATACTTCAGGAGCGCTTTGCTTCAGAAAGCAATAAACTTGCTTTGAAGAGTTGGATGGAGCAATTGCCCGCTGATAAACGCCAGCAATTCTTGGATGACCTAGGACTGGTTATTGGCCGTGCTCGCCAGGATGGCGCAACTAGAGATCGGGAAACTAAGATTTTAAATCACTACTTTAACATGTGGCTCAATCATTCTAACGACAAGTTTTCGAGCGTGTTGGATAGCGCCGCAAGGGTGATTTTGGGTCTATGTGTAGCGTTAGTTCTTCTTATGCTCACCATCGTCGCGCTTGTTCTTGCCGTATTAAGCATCGAGTTGAATACCAGATCGCTCCGAAACACCGTAGTCGATGTTCAGAGCTAGGGCGAACCTCAGGTTTGGAGCACAACATCTCCAAAATATTTCTCTATTCTCGACCAATAAGCAAGGCTCATTCAGCCCGCCCCTAATATGAGCCAGAAAACGGTATCAATAGCCCGCACTCCAGAAAAAATCCTTCAATTAATGGATAAGGATGGAGCTCGAGGCAACCTGCCTTTTCTCATTCAACTCAACGCTGAACTTCTCGTTTCGCTGTCAAATGAAGCAGACAAAGTTTCATCGCGAAATCTTAACATAGCCAAGATCTCTTGTGGCATCGGAGTTCTCGCATTGATTATTTCTCTGGTTCAGGTCTTCGCAGCCAGTCACTAATCCACTCCAGTGAAGTGCCTTTCCTCAATTCGTGGGCCACGCCAAGTGCGAATAAAACGCAGGGTGCAGCACTACGCCCACACAGGCACGCCCTCCAAAAAACCTTGACGGTTTTAATTGACGTGTTCGTCTGAGTATGTTTCAATATGTCCGAGTTCATTTCAGACTCCTGAGTAGTGCGTACCAGACCCGCGCCCTCTGTCTTTTCTGGGTCACCCCTTCCAGCGAAAGTTCCTCGCTGCTGAAGGCTTTATAAAAGGGACGTGTTAGGAGACCAGCGACAGTCACAACGATGCTGGTCAAACTTGCATGCCTGCATTGTGAATCTGTCGAGGGCATGCATCACGCCCATGATCCATGTCTATTTCACAAAAGTCCTTTCTCACACTTCATGAGGTTGGTGCAGTCATTGACCGCAGCAGCCGCACCGTTTTACGTTTGATTCACGATCACCAAATCAAAGCGCATCAATTGCGCGGGCGATGGGTCGTGAAGCCTGAAAACCTTGAACAATTTTTGAAGAACCTCCCTTCCAACTTCTGAGCCATGCCATTTTCAGTTCATCGGGAGAAGGGAGAGCGCTATTACCGCTACTCGTATTATTTCGACAATTCCAAGCAGCGTGTTCGAGGTTCAACGCGACGCAGCACGAAAGAGGCCGCGACGAAATACGCCAAGCAGCTTTTTGAAGAGGCTTTGCTTGAGCGTGACGGCCTTGGTCCATCGAAAACGCAGCGAGACGCTAGCAAGAAAGAGCTGCTTTTGCATCTAAATGATTTTCTCGATGCCAAGGAGAAAGAGGGGAAGGCAATCAAGTATGTGAAGGGCGTAAAGAAGCAGTTGACCAAGCTTTTTCAGGCGTGCGCCTGGACGTTACCGAAAGACATTCGCCGCGATGGTTTCGAGGCCTGGCGCGGGAAGCAGAGTCTGCACCCGAAGACGATCAACGAGTACCAATGGTCCCTCTCTTCGTTCGTGAATTGGATGCTTTCCGCCGGCCGTCTTTCGGTCAATCCGCTGGAGCATGTTGCCAAGGTCGCGACAAAGGGAGCAGAGTCCCGCAAGCGTCGAGCCTTTACCTTGGATGAAGTGGATCGACTGCGAAAAGTTTCAGGCAGACGTGCGGTGGTTTATGTCACTGCTGCTTTTACTGGGTTACGCCGTGGCGAATTGCAAAAGCTCGAATGGCGGGACATCGAGCTTGCCGCAATGAATCCGTTGATTCGTGCCAGAGCTTCCACCACGAAAAACGGCAAAGAGGCACTGTTGCCATTGCATCCAAATGTGGTTCAACTTTTACAGTCGGTCCGGCCTGCAGCAGTCGCTAAAGGGGACCTCGTTTTTAAAGGGCTGATTCCTCGCATGCCGCGTTTTCATGCAGACATGAAAGCCGCTGGAATCACCCCAACGGATGAGCAGGGCAGGGTGGCCGATTTCCATTCCTTGCGGAACACCTTCGCAACGATCCTCACGCTGAACGGCAAGCCCCAACGCGAGATCATGGAATTGATGCGGCACAGTGACATGAGGCTGACGGCGAAAGTTTACACGGACGCTGGGCAGCTTCCTCTGGCCCAAACGGTGGCCTCATTGCCTGGCCTTCCTGGTTTGAATTCATCCGGGCAAAATGCGTGGCAAGAATCCGTCCAGAAGCGTCAAAACATGGCGCGAGATGTCCAAGTGAACAGTGGGCTTGAATCGGCTCACAACGTTGATTTTGAACCATTTGTCACAGAATGTCGCGACGTGGCGAATAGTGCAGATGGTGCGCGATGCAGGGTTCGAACCTGCGACCCTTGCCGTGTGAAGGCAATGCTCTACCACTGAGCTAATCGCGCGAAAATCGTGGGGCGGAGTCTTTAAGCGGGCTTCGGGGTTGGGGCAACCAGAAATTGTGGGGTTGGTGTGCGGATGTGCGCGAAACTAGGGATGCAGGAGAGGGATCATCTTGATCCCTGCACGCTCCGCCTTCGGCTGCTGTTTCCAAACCGGGGATCAAGATGATCCACCTCCGCCAGATGGTTTGCTTCACGTTTTCGTCCCGTGCTGCCGAACCGGGAAGGTGAGGAAGAGGAGGCTGAAGATTTGGTACAGCAGCTACACGCGCCTGAGGCGGAACTGCTGGAGGTATTTGAGAGGGGTCATGCCCATGTGGCGGTGGAAGTGGTGGGTGAGGGCGCTTTGATCGCAGAAGCCGAGATCGCGGGCGACGTCGGAGATGTTGGCACCTTCGCGCTGGAGGGCTTCGCAGGCGGCCTGGATGCGCAGTTTCATGATGAAGGCCTGGGGGCTGGCTCCGAAGGTTTCGACAAACTTGCGGTGGAGCTGGCGCGGGGAGAGGTGGACGATCTGCGCGAGTTCGGTGATGGAGACACCGGTGCGGAAGTGCTCGCGGATGTAGGCGAGGGCGCGGTCGATCTGGAGGTAGGGCTGGAGGAGCTGCTTCTTGCCCTCGAAGCTCTGCACGGTGCCCATGATGCCGATGACGCGGCCTTTGGCGTCGGTGAGCGGGAGTTTGTTGGTGACGAACCAGTCGGGCAGGCCCTGATCGGTGAAGAAGAGCTCGACGATGTTGAGCGCGGCTTTGCCAGTGCGCAGGACTTCTTCGTCATCGCGGCGGAAGTTTTCGGCGAGGCGGGCGGGGAAGAGGTCGAAGTCGTTTTTGCCGACGATGCCAGCTTCTTCGGTGATGCCAAAGCGGTCCATGAAGCGGCGGCTGGCGCACATGAAGCGGAAGTCGCTGTCTTTGGCAAAGAAGGCGAGGTCGGGCAGGTGATCGAACAGCCGGTAGAAGGGGCTGTCCGCACTGACGCGACGGATGAAACGTTCGCGCAGTGCGGCAGGGGATTCGGGGCGTAGCGGGGGACTGCTCACGCCCCAGTGTCAACCATGCGGATCAAAAGCGCAAACGCAGCCCGCCGTAGGCACCGGTGCTCATGACGGGGAAGCCGGGGATTTCCTGGTACTTTTGCCCGAGGAGGTTTTCGACACGGGCAAAGAGATCGAGGTGATCGTTGATGCGCCAGTTCGCGGAGAGACGCACGTTGAGGTAGTCGTGCAAGTTGCCTTGGACGAATGTGATGGCGTCATAATCCTGGCGGTCGATCACGTAGAGGGCGCTGAGATTGAAGGTGACGTCCTTGACCGGCTGGAAGCGGATGCCGCCGGAGATGGAGTGGCGCGGCCGCCGCACGAGGCGGGCGGCGTTGGTGTTGTCATAGGCATCCAGGTAGGTGTAGCTGAGATTGACGCCAAACATGGTGCAGGGGTTCCAGTCCAGACCGCTCTCCAGGCCCTGGGTGGAGGCGGAGCCGACGGCTACGGGAATGAAGAAGGGTGGCAGGTACTGGTAGGTGTTGCGCAGATCATTGTGGAAGTAGGTGGCGCGCAGCATGAGCTTGTTGTGCGCCAGCG
This sequence comes from uncultured Verrucomicrobiota bacterium, assembly GCA_903848465.1. Taxonomy (GTDB): domain Bacteria; phylum Verrucomicrobiota; class Verrucomicrobiia; order Verrucomicrobiales; family Verrucomicrobiaceae; genus Prosthecobacter. The sequence goes on along the minus strand of CAINGK010000167.1, from coordinate 14,631 downwards.
GCTGAGAGATGCCGACCTCGTAGCCGCGGCTGCGTTCTGGAGTGATCAGGTTGGGATTGCCGCCAAAGACGGGGGTGATGTCCTGCGGCGTGGGCGGGGTGTAGGCGGTGCCGTAGTTGGCATGCAGCACGGTCTGTGTGACGGGTACAAGATAACTGATGCCGCTGCGCCAGGTGAGGGCGTCCTGGAAGGCCGAGTAGTTGTCGTAGCGCATGCCAGCGATGAGATTGAAGCCTTTGAAGAGCTCCGCCTGGGACTGGATAAAAAACGCGTAGTTCCGCTGGGTCTGGGAGATGTCCAGCACGCCGGCGTCGTCGTTAAATCGGGTGATCTTCTGCCCCTGGAGCCAGGCCCCGGCGGTGAGCGTCCAATTGTCCAGCACCTTCACGACGTTTTTGTATTCCAAAAAGTCCGTGCGTGAGCTGGTACGATTGTTGGGATTGAAGAAGCCGCCAAAGCCGGTGGCTACCTGGCGGAACTGGCTGTGGGAGAAGGTGAGCGACTGCGTCCAGCGGTCGGTGGTATTCCACACCAGCCGCGGCGAGATGCTCCAGTATTCGGAGAGCACCTGGGCGGACGGGTTCACGGCATAGATCGTGCCTGGCGAGCCGGTCTGCGCGGTGTAGTAGCGGTTGTCGAGGTCGAAACGCAGGCTGTCAGCAAGCTGGTAGCCCACTTTGCCCGCGACGTTCGTTTGCCGGAACTGGCCGTTCTGGCGCTGCCCCGCGATGTCGGTGCGGCTGGCCTCCAGGCCCCAGTCGAGCTTGCCGATGGCTCCGAGGGAGCTGAAGCCTTCGCGGAAGGTGCCGTAGCTGCCGGTTTCAAAGAAGGCGGTGCTTTTGGGCTTCGCCAAACCTTTGCCGCTGCGGGTGATGATGTTGATCACGCCGCCCATGGTGCGCCCGCCGTAGAGGCTGGCGGCGGGGCCGCGCAGCACTTCGATGCGCTCCACGTTGTCGAGCGCCATGGTTTCGAGATTGAAGGAACCGGCGAGGTTGCCGGGCACGGGCCTGCCGTCGATCATCACGGCGGTGTCCTTGGTGGCGGTGCCGCGTGTCATCACGGTGGCCACATTGCCGGGGATGCCGGGCGTGACGACGGTCATGCCGGGGACGTTGCGCAGGGCATCGGTGACGAAGCGGTACTGATTCTCGTCGATCTTTTTGCGGTCGATGACCGTGACGCTGCTGGCGGTGCGCCAAGACTCCGTTTCGGTCATCGTCGCGGTGACGACGACTTCGGGGATGTCTTCGGTGGTCTGCGGTTTCGGAGCGGGCGTTTGGGCCGCGCTGATTTGAATGGCGGCTAATAAAGCCGCCGTGATCGCTGCGCATCGGCGGCGACCAGAGTTGTTCTGGAGGTACATGTCGTTGGGGTGTTCATTGGTTCGATGAAATCATCCGCGCACCGCCACATGGCGGGTCGGTTGATTTTGTTCGCAGCGAGATGTTCGGACTCCGGGTTTGCGCGACGTTTGACCGCCGCTCCTCGCCTCCGCCTTCACCAAGGATTGCTCCCGATTGGCTGTGTTCCATGTCCAAAGACATGAATGGAGGGTCGTTACCCGATACCGCAGCGCCACTGTGGCCGGTTCTCACGGCCTTCCCTGCATCTGCGAACGGCTGCATGGCGTGGAAGCGCCGTGCAGATAAAGAAAACGGAGGGCACCACGAGGATGTCCACCGCCATGGGGTTTCATAGGCTCCGAGTGGAGCGGGGGCAACTGGAAATGCGGGGCGGGTGACTCGTCCTCGTTCTCGTGCTCCTACTCGTCCTCGATCAAGGCGCGTTGTTTCAAGTTTAAGGTTACAAGTTGGCCGGAGTTCTCGGTTCTCGGTTTGGGTGGCTGATGTTTGACCACGGAATACACTGAATACACGGAATCTGATTCTGACTCCGGCTTCCGTGTTTTTAGAGTATTCAGTGGTTGATCCAGTTGCTTGGGAGCACCTGACGGCTCCCGCCTTCGAACTACCCGAGGTAGGCGTGAGCTGATCATCACGTCGAAAGCGGTAGCTTCGTTCGTGCCTCTCTGCGCAACCGCACTCCATATGGGAGGCGCTCCCTGCGCTTTTGGGAGCATGGCATGTGCCTTGCCACGAAGCCTCGGGTGCCGTTGAAACCGAGGAAGTTATTCGGGAATGCCTGGAGCGGTGGAGTGTGTTCATCATTTCCTTCACTTGCGCTGGGGCGGCATTGCGTGAACGGGTTGCGGATGAAGCGCATTCAAGACGCACGGTTGTATGGCATTGTGGATCTCGGTTATGTCACGGCGGAGAACGTCGAGAGCATGACGGAGCAGCTCTGTCTGGGCGGGGTGGATGTGCTGCAACTGCGGGCAAAGAAGCTGCTGCCGCAGGCGATTGAGCGGCTGGCGCGGCTGATGCTGCCGATCACGCGCGGGCATGGGGTGCCGCTGGTGATCAATGACCACCTGGAAGTGGCCGCTGCGGTGGGCAGCGAGGGCGTTCACGTGGGGCAGGATGATGATGCCGTGGGCATGGCGCGGGCGGTCGTCGGCCCGGCGTGCTTTGTCGGCAAATCGACGCACAGTCTGCTGCAGGCGGTCGCGGCGCAGGCGGAAGGCGTGGACTACATCGGCTTTGGGCCGCTGTATGCCACGGGTACGAAGCCGGACTATGTGCCGGTCGGTTTAAAAGATGTCGCGGAGGTGCATCGGCGCGTGTCGCTGCCGGTGTTCTGCATCGGCGGGGTGAATGCGACGCGGCTGGATGAGGTCATGGCTGCGGGTGCGCAGCGCGTGGTGGTAGTGTCCGCGTTTTTGCTGGCGGCGGATGTACCGGGAGAGGTGCGGCGGCTGAAGGAGCGGCTGGGGTGAGGGGAGGACGGGCAGCTTTCGCCAGCATGGAATGCCCCCTCACCCTTACCTCTCCCCGAAGGGCGTTTTGGGCTTCACCATTTCATTGGCGGGGAGAGGGGATTCGCTTTTTGTCCGCGCGATGTTGTGAGCTTGGAAAGCTGTCAAATGGCAGCGTGGGGGTCTCCTGACCCCCAGATCGGATCGGACGGGGGCGGGCTGCGAAGCCGCGAAGCGAAACCCCGTCGCCAAAGCGGCGGGCGGTTACTTCTTCTCCAATGGCATGATGTCCGCACTCACGGCGCGTTTGGCTCCGAGGTATTCTTTGGCGAGGGCTTCGAGTTCGTCTTTTTTGATGCCGGCAAAGTCGCTGACGAAGCTGCGTGCCCAGTCGAGGCGTTCGGGGTGTTCTTGGGCGCAGCGGAGGACGTTCATGGACCAGTAGCGGTTGTCGCGGCGCATCTGTTCCAACTGGGCGAGCATGGGCTTGATGGCGCGGTCAAACTCATCTTCGGTGATCGGGCCGGCGGAGAGCTTGTCGCCGATTTCGGTGACGAGTTTGGTGAGCGAGACGGCGAGTTCGGGTTTGCACTCGATCATCGTGGTCATGTAACCGTAGCCGGTGAAGGTGTCGTTGGCGACGTGGTAGCAGGCGGGGCTGTAGGTGTCTCCGAGTTCTTCGCGCACCTTGATGCGCAGGCGGTCATCGAGGATGGAGCCGAGCACGGTCAGGCGGCGGGTGCGCTGGATGTTGCGCATGTCGGTGGTGGGCCAATAAATGGTGGCGATGGCCTTGGGGATTTCGGTGTCAAAGGGGAAGGTCTTGCTGGCAGACGGGGCAGGGAAGGCGACGGCGCGCTCCTTGTCATAGGCGGGCTTTTTCTCCGCACGCTTGGGCAGCGCACCGAGGGTTTTGGCCACGGCGTTGAGCGCGGTTTCAGCATCGACATCTCCCAGCACGGTGACTTCGAGATAGTCCTGCGTGAGCGCCGGTGCGAGCCAGGCTTTGAGTTCGGCCAGCGTGCGCTTGCGGAGTTCTTCGATCTTGGGGAAGCCCCAGCGTGCGTCACCGGAGTGCATGAAGGCGACGACGTCGCTGTTCATCACGCCTTCGGCGGTGTGTTGGAGCTGGGTGTAGAGCGGTTCCAGGTTCTTCTCAAACTGGCGTGCGGCTTCTTCGCGATACCCCGGAGACACGAGGTAAGCGGTGAGCAGTTGCAACTGTGCTTCCAAGTCCGCCGGTGTGGTGCGGCCGCTGAGGAGGAAAGCTTCGTCGCCAATGGCAAAGTCACTGCCCACGGTGCGGCTGGCGAAGATGCGGCGGATGTCATCGACGCCGTGTTTTTCCAGGCCACCAAGTTGGAAGGTGCTCTGGGCGAAGGGGATGATGCCGGGCTGGCCCGCTGGCGTGCTGAGCTTGCCGCCGCCGAAATTGATCAGTACGCGGATGGTGCCTTTTTCGAACTCGGTGTGCTTGAAGTTGAAGCGCACGTTGTTTTCAAACACTGCTTGGCTGATTTCGAGATCCTTGGCTTCCGAGCGGCTGGCAACCTTGCCCGCAGGGCCAAAGTCGGTGTAGGCAAAGGCGGCGGTCTCTTCTTTTGCAGGGGCGGCCACGGGCTTGGCGCGGCTGGCTTTGAAGGTGTCGATGATCTGCTTGGAGGCATCACCTTCGAGCTTCAAATTGCCGCCGAGGAAGAGCTGTACGTCATCGCCTTTCCAGTCGGCTACGAGAGCGGCGTGGCTGTCTTCCTGCTTGAGCCCGGCCAGCACGGTGGAAACGCGGGCGAGATCATCCGCTGGATGGGTGAAGACTTTCTGGCCAGCGAGGATGGTGACCAAACCGCTGGCGAGGTCGCGTGATTTACGGCTCTCAGCCTGGTCGGCGCGCAGCTTGGCACCTTTGAGCACGGTGGCCTTGGCTTCTTCAAATTCAGCCTCGGTGAAGCCATGCTCCAGGGCGCGGCGCAGCTCGGTCTCCAGCAGGATGAGCGTGGGCTGCCAGTTCTTGGGATCACACTGGGCCTGGATGCCGTTCACGCTGACGAATTCGAGATACTCGTAGCTGTAGCTTTCTGCGCCCAGGAAGGGTGCGCCTTCGGCCTTCGAGAGCTTGGACAGGCGCTGATTGATCATCATGTCAGCGAGATCACGGATCGTTTTTTCACGGCGGGAAGCAGCGGTGTCGGGCTTGTTTTTAGCCGGGCGGGGAATTTCCACGGAAATGGTGAGCGCCTCGGCCTGCATCTCGGTGTGCAGCTTGGCGATGATGCCGTAGCCAGAAGTCACTTTGCCGAGATTGGGATCTTCGGCGTCCGCATGCTTGGGCTTGGCATCGGCGAACTGCTTGACGATCTCCGCTTTGACGGCGTCGGTGTCTTTGAAATCACCCACGGCCACAATGACGGCGCGCTTGGGGGTGTAGTACTTTTCGTAGAACTCCGCGAAGCGCGGGCGCTTCATGGTTTTGATCATCTCCTCGGTGCCGATGGGCATGCGATGCGGCAGGATGGACTGAGGGAGAGCGAACTTGTAGCCCTCCAGCATGGTGCGGTACTCGATGGAATCACGGCTGAGCTTCTCGCTGAGAATGATGCCGCGTTCTTTGTCGATCTCGGTTTCGTTGAGCAGCATGCCGTCCAGATCATCGCGGAAGAGCTGGAGGCCTTCGGCGATGTATTTCGGCTCGACCTTGGGGAGTTCGAGCATGTACACGGTTTCCTTGAAGGAGGTGTGGGCGTTGGTGTCTGCGCCGAAGCCCATGCCGAGGCGCTGGAAGTACTCGACCATCTCGCCGCCTTTGAAATGCCGCGAGCCGTTGAAGGCCATGTGCTCAAGGTAGTGCGCCATGCCCTGCTGATCGTCCTGCTCCATGAGGGAACCGACATCCATGTACAGGCGAATGCTGGCGCGGCCGGGAGGCTCATCGTGCGGGAGGATGACGTAGCGCAGGCCGTTTTCGAGCGTGCCGTACTGGGCTTTGGGGTCTGCCTTGAGGTCGCTGGTGTCCTGCGGCCAGGTGGCGGCATGCGCGGTGGAGACGACTAATGCAAGGAGGAGAGAGCGGAGCATGGTGGTGCGGCGTTGGTTGGAAAAAAGGATGGTTGGAAACTCAAACCGGCAGATCAATACGTCTGAACTCCGATGACGAAACGGCGTTAAAGCGGAAATTCGTCATTCGTCATTCTGATTTCGTCATTCCGCCGTAGGCGGCAGCGGTCTATTCCACCTTGCCCAGGCCCGCTTCGGGGTCAGGCTCAAGGAAGCCGAGTTCGACAAAGAGTTCGTCCATGGCCATGAGGGTGGCCTCGTACATCTCAAAGGAGAGATTGAAATTGAAGAAGCCGTGGCCCTGGCCTTCGAACTCGATCAGACGGCAGAGGTTCTTCTTCTTGCTCGATTTGCGGGCAAACTCATAGGAGCCGTCAAAGGGGACAACGCGGTCACCCGTGCCATGCAGAATGAGCATGGGGGGCAGGCCGGGGCGGATGGCGCGGATGAGGTCTGCGGCTTTGCAGGTGGCCTGGTCCGGCCAGCGGTCACGACCGAAAGCGTATTTGGAATAGGTGTCGATCACCGGATTGAACAGCACGATGGCATTGGGAGCCGGGCTGCAATCGAGTGCATCGGATGGATCATCGAAACCACTGAGAATGGCCGAGGAAGCGATGGCATGTCCGCCACCGGAACCACCGACGCCGACGATCTTGCCGGGGTTGATGCCCAGCTCGACAGCATTCATGCGAATCCAGCGGATGGCAGAGCGCGCATCGGCCATGGCTTCGACCGGACCGGTGCCGTGACGCGTGGCCACGCGGTAATCAAAGCAGATGGTCGTCATTCCACGGGAGGCGAAATAGACGCAGTGCGGGGCAAACTGTGCCACCTGACCGTTGTCCCAGCCGCTGCTGAAAAAGAAAGCTGCCACAGACTTGGGGTACGCAGGGGCTTTGTCCATCTCCGGCTCCCAGATGTAGGCCGAAAGGTTCACGCCGCCTACAGTCTTGTAGATTTCTTCTCGTGCGGTCTTCAGCAGCTCCCGATTGCGATCAATCGGGGGGGTGCGGTGTTGACCTTCGCTGTGGGACTCCATGTTTAGGGGGTAAAGACTTTGACGTTTACCAGAATCACCAAATCGGCAAATGGTTTTACGCTGGATTAAAACTATCACAGCAAAATTAGAGGGATGCTAATTATAAAATGATGATGACAGGTTGTTTTTGCGTGAAACATACCCTTCTTCATCGTCCCACCGCACCCCTCATGCGCCCGATTCTCTCGTTACTCCTCGGATTAAGCCTGTTTATATACTGCCTGCCTGCGCGCGGTCAGGAGGAAGGTGCCGGACTGCAGGCGGTGCTGGAAAAGGCGTATCTTAAATGGTGCGATGCCATGCTGCGCAAGGACGCCCAGGCCTGGGCGACAAGCATCTCTCGCTTCCGCCAGACGGTGATTCGCAATTCAGTGGTCAGCGAGCGCCTGAGTTTTCCTGATGCCGTGTTTGCCTCCGAAGTGAAGCCGCCGGAGCTGGCGGGACTGCGGCTGCTGGAAGCGCAGGCGGTGGGCGATACCGCGCATCTGGTTTATTTTGGCCGGATTGATCTGGGGCAGGACAAGGAACTCATCCGGGAAAATGTGCTGAAGCTGAAATTCCTGCGGGAAAATGGGGTGTGGAAGTACGACAGCAACCGCATCTCCCGCCTGGACAGCGCGCCCGACGTGCTCAAGGCCCTGCAGGAGGGCAAGCGCCCTGACTTTCTCGATACCCCCGAGTACACACCGCCCGGCACACTGCCACCCATGCCGCCGCTGTGCCGCATCCCGGACTACAAGGCGGGCAGCAAGCTGCAGAGCTTTGGCTATGCCACGACCATGAGCATGAATGGCGTCACTTACGAAACCGTGCAGGACGGGCTGGATCAGCAGGTCCTCATCGGTGGCTTGGTCAAAGGGCACAACGAGATCACCCTAAACATCAAGGCGGTGCAGAGACCGGAAGGCGAAAAACCGGTGCTGCAAATCCGTGTTTACCTTCTACCCAGGGAAGCCGGCAAGCCAGGCACCGAGGTGCTGCGCTGGGAGGCTCCGGAAAGCGGCGCTCCTGCCCGGATAACGCTGCCGATCGTGGTGAAGCCGTAGCGCTTTTTGTTCTCTGTTCTTTGTTTCTCCCATCATGCCCACCCTTGACCATGAGAATCTGCTGCGCACTGCGGGCTACCGCATTGTGGCTGGCATTGATGAGGCAGGGCGGGGGCCACTGGCTGGGCCGGTGTGTGTGGCGGCGGTGGTGCTGCCAGATGATTTCACGCATGCGGTGCTCAATGATTCCAAGCAGCTCAGCGAAGTGAAGCGCGAGCGGTTGTATGAAGAGATCACCGCAGATCCGCGCATCCGCTGGCATTGCGTGAGCGTGGAGCCGGATGAAATCGACCGCATCAACATCTTGCAAGCGACGTGGGAGGGCATGCGGCGTGCCGCGCTGGGACTGCAGCCTGTGCCGGATGCGGTGCTGATCGACGGCAAGCCGGTGAAGCGCTACCCCTTGCATCAGATCGCCTTGGTCAAAGGAGATAGCCTCAGCTACTCCATCGCGGCGGCCAGCATCATCGCCAAGGTCACGCGGGACCGGCTCATGGTCGCGATGGCGCGGCAGTTCCCTGCGTATGGTTTTGAAATCCACAAAGGCTACCCCACGCCGAGGCATCTGGCGGCGCTGAAGCAGCACGGTCCGTGTCCGCATCATCGGCGCAGCTTTGGGCCGGTGGCGCAGCTTGAGCTTGATCTGACCTGACATGAAACCGGGCCTCTTTCGCATTCACAGTCGGTGGCGCTGGCTGCGGCGGCGGATCACGAGAGATGTGCGTCTGCGGTCAGCGGCGCTCTGGTTGCTCGCACGCCCGCAGCGGTTGTTTCAGCGGCGGCTGGCTGGGCGCAGGATGGGCAGCGGTGAAATCGGAGAGATGGGCGAACTCATCGCCCTGCGCTGGCTCGCTGCAAATGGACGCAAGGTGCTGTATCGCAACTACCGTGGGGTGAATCGCGGTGAGGTGGACATCGTGGCCCGGCATGGGCAGGTGCTCACGTTTATCGAGGTGAAATCCCGCACCAGCACCGCCTTCGGACGCCCTGCGGATGCCGTGGGGCCGGAGAAGCAGCGCCTCATCCAGCGCGGTGCCCTGGATTGGCTGCGGCTGCTGGGAAATCCACGCGTCGCGTTTCGCTTTGACATCGCCGAGGTCATCTTCACCGAGGGCGAGCTGCCGCGTGTCCACATCATTGAGAACGCATTCCAGATGCCAGACCGTTCGATGGCGGGACGGTGAATCGTGCTTTGACAGCCCCCGCGCACGCCGTAAAACTGGCGGCTCATTTTCACCCTAGCCGATCCCAACCATGAGCCACGCCAATCCCGCCAAGAAAATCATCAATGACCCGCTCAAGTGCGCCGACGAACTCTTTGAGGGACTCGTGCTGGCGTATGACGGCAAGGCGCGCCGCGTCGGCACGCGCTCCATCATCATGAATGATCTGCGGCCAAACGCACCCGCGCTGCTGGTGGGCGGTGGCGCAGGGCATGAGCCGATCTACCACGGTCTGGTGGGCAAAGGCATGGCCGATGGCGCTGCCGTGGGCGAAATCTTCGCCGCACCGCCGCCGGACATCGTGCTGGAAGCCGCGCAGGCGGTGAACCGTGGCAAGGGTGTGCTCTTCCTCTACGGCAACTATGCTGGCGATGTGATGAACTTCGACATCGGTGCGGAACTCGCCGCCGATGAAGGCATCACCGTGAAAACCGTCATCATCGCCGATGACGTGTGCTCCGCGCCTGTCACGCAAAAGCAAAACCGCCGGGGTGTGGCCGGTCTCGTGCCGATCACCAAGATCGCCGGTGCCGCCGCGCAGGTGGTTGATTCCCTGGATGAGCTCGCCCGCATCGCGCAAAAAGCTTGCGACCACACACGCACCGTCGGTGTTTCCACCAAGCCCGGCAGCATTCCTGCCACCGGCAAGCCCACCTTTGAACTGGCCGATGATGTGATCGGCCTCGGCATGGGCATCCATGGTGAAAAGGGCGTGGGCCTCATCCCTATGTGTACGGCAGACGAACTGGCGGCCAAGATTCTGGATCTGCTGTTTGCCGACGATCTGCCTCTCAATGCCGGAGACGAAATCGTGTTTTTCATCAACAGCCTCGGCAGCACGCACATGATGGAGCTGCTCATCCTGCTGCGCGGCGCGAAGCCCATCCTCGATGCCCGTGGCATCAAGATTCACCAGACCATCGTCGATAATATCGTCACCTGCCAGGAAATGGCAGGCGTCAGCTTCAGCATCACCAAGCTGGATGCCGAGCTGAAAAAACTCTGGGACATGCCCTGCGAAAGCGTGGGCTACACCAAGCTGTAAACCTGCGCCTGCGATGAAACTCCCCGCGATCTTCTCCAATCCTGCCAATGTGCGGACGATTCTGCAAGGAACCGCCATTTTTAACATCGGCGACGAATCCGGGGAGATGTACGTGGTGCAAAGCGGGGAGGTGGACATCCTGCTCAACGGCGTCGTCATTGAAACCGTCGGGCCCGATGGCTTCTTCGGCGAAATCTCCCTCATCGAAGACTCCGCCCGCTCGGCGGATGCCATCGCCCGTACGGACTGCAAGCTCCTCCCCGTGAACCGCCACCACTTCCTCTTCCTGGTCAATGAAGTGCCGCAGTTTGCCCTGCACGTCATGAAAGGCATGGCCGACCGCCTGCGCCGCGCGGACAAACGCGCTGCGGGGCAGGGTTGAAATGGGGGGCAAAGGCTAACTGCTGATAGGGCGCGAGTCTGGACGGAGGTTGGGCGTGTTTGGCGCGCTGAGCTGTGACAACATCCAGGCCTTGCTGCGCCAAACCGCCCGACTCTGGGCGGCACCGAGTCATCCGGCGTCATCACACGCTCGCAGACGGGCGGGCTGTCGCCACACCCATCCTACGACCACGGCGGCTGCCATGGGAAGCCCTCAGGACAAAAAAATCAGAGTCCCCAGACGAAAGACTCCTAGCCCTAACCTCGCCAAATTCAACAAATTCACCGGGGGTGTACACGCAGGCAAACCGCCGAGGAAGGACTACAACCAATTCCACGCTTTCAACGCCTGCATATACGCGCGGTCGCGTCCGACTATCAGTGCTAGTGAATACCACCAAATGCATAGCACATACCACGACGTGCGATTTGCGTTGACTTTCCGCCAACTGACCCAATCTGTACCCTCATCCTTGGGTGTTTCGTCGTGCAGAACGCGTCCGCCTGAGAGGGACAGCGGAGCAAGGCAGTGAAGAACTCTGACCCTCGCAACCAGCAAGGCAACCGGCCAGCCGCATACGGTGGTGATTGAACCCGCCACCACGGCCTGCCGCCAAGCCTTGCGCACGCATCCGGCCCGCCACCACGCACTCCTGCGCCTCTGCGCACCCGCATGCCGTCAAACTCAAAATGCCTACCACATCTAACCACCTACTGCCATGAATAACACACTCAAGGACCCATCCGATTGCGACGACACCTCCCACACCCCAGGCGCGGGCAATTCAACCAATTCCACCGTTTCAACGCCTGCATATACGCGCGAGCACCCCATCCCGGAGGATTCCATCCTGGCGGATTACCGCGACTTCGTGCGCGGGGTCTCAGAGCTGCCAGATGCACTCATCGTCGCACCCATCCTGGCCCTGTGCGGCAAGCTCCTCACGCCGCAGGTCACACTGGACTTTGGCACCCAGAAGCCGCTGACGCTGTACAACTACATCGCTACGCCCGCCGGGCTGCGCAAGAGTACCACCTTTGCGCCGGCGGAAAAGCTCGCCCGCCAGATCCTCGACAGTGAGGATCTCATCGCGGGGAATGCCAGCGACTCCGCGTTGTTTGACACCTTTGAAAACCAGCCACACCGGCTGCAGTTTGAGGATGAAGGCAACACCATCCTGCGCAGTTGGGAAACCAGTGCCTACGGACGCGAGGTCTCCGCCCGCTACCTCCGCCTCTACGATGGCGCACCCTGGAGTCAGAACTTCAGGCGTGAATGCAAAAGCAGCGAGGACGGCAAGGCCGAGCGCTTCATCCCGCAGGCCACGCTGAGTTTCTGCATCGGTTCCACCTTTGGAGTGGCCAGACTCTCGCAGCTAGAGTCCGGCTGCGGACTGCGCCGCCGCTTTGGCTTTTACGTAGCCACCGAGCAGGCGCGTGACATCTGGTGGCCGGAGTCCTTGAATGGGGCGGAATTCGACCGCCTATGCGACCTGTTTCGCAACCTGAGCCAACTGAAAGGCTGCGTGGGCAAGGCCAACCTGACGCGCGATGCCATGAGCTACTGGATCATGCTGCAAAAGCGCAACCGCCATCGCTGTAAAAACATACCAGGTTATACCGATGGGGATGAAAGCCTGCTCTCCAGCCTCAATGAATCGCCCGCCCGCTGCCTGAAGCTAGCGGTCATCTTCCAGGCTTGTCGGTGGGCCAGGGGTAGTATTACAGATCCCTTTGTGATCGACGATGGCATCCTGGCCATGGCGGAAGCCCATCAAAATGCCTGCCTGGATGCATTGATGTTTGTGGAAGGCGTCAGCAAACGCACCCAGGTGAACGACACCGCCGAATGGCTGCTGGCGCAGATCTCCGGGGACCACCACACCTCACCCTCGCAGCGTCGCGCCGCCTACACCAAGTCAGAGCTGACGCGCCGCTTCGCCTCCAACCCTGGCCGCCTTGGAGCACTCACCGCCTCCCGCCTGTATGGCGAGATCATCCCCCGCCTCATCGAGCAGGGCCGCTGCAAGCAGCTCTCCAAAAAAGGCAACCTCGTGACCTACGAGTTCATCTGGGAGTGAGTGAGCGTGCGCGTATATGCAGGCGTTGAATTGGTGGAATTGGTTGAAGTGCTTCACCACGTCTGGATGGAGAAGTGAAAGCGGGGGCGCAGGCTGGGACTTCGGTGCCCAGCTCTGCCCCCGCTCTTTTTGATGCGACTCGGACGTTAATCCGCAATTCTGCCGCGCGACTAAAGTGAGTGGCGTGCAGCATCTTGGACGCATTGATAATCAGCGGTTTGAATGGCGAGAATTTACGAAATGCTTGGCATTTTATCGCAAGAGAACGGGTGCTTCAGGAATACTGCTGCTGAAGCCGGGGCAGAGCTACGAGGTGGCGAAGATCACCGGCGTGGTCTATTCCCTCTCCATCACACCCAAGGAGACGCCGCCTGCTCCCAAGCCGGAGCCGGGGGCCAAGCCGTCCGCAGATGCTGCAACAGACCCGCAGCAGGCAGACGAAAGCACCCGCCCAGAGAACGGCAAACCCAATGCCGCAGAGCGCAATGGCCCGAGTGATGAGGACAGGAAACGCTACGAAAGCCTCTCCGACGGGGCCAAAGAGAAATTCCGCGAAGCCTTGAGGGAAGTCTTCAGCAATGAAGAATTCCGGCACTCCCCCGAGGCAGAACGCAGAGCCAAAATCCGCACTCTCTTCGACAAGGGCAAAGCCGAAGATCAGGCGCGGGAGAAGTGAGCCTTAGGAAGGGGGCGGACGGGAAGGGGCTGCGGAGGTGGTTTTTTGGCGGGGCTTCCGGGGCGGCTGCGCGCAGGCGGCTGTGAAACGGAACGGGACTAGTGAGTTGGCGGTCAGTGAGTTGGACTGGCAGGTGCAATAAAACGCCTGGCATCTTTTTCGCCGTTGCTTCACGGGAAACATGCTATTTGAGTTGAAACATTCGAAAAAAGAGGGAGTCCTTGAGCTTGTCCGATCAGGTTTTTCCTAGGCGGTAATAACGCTTAAACAGTCGTCAAAATATCTGGAATTATGAATCCTCCTTCGACCACTCTCAAAACGCTTGCCGCAACACTCATCATCTTAATCGGACTATGTAAAGCGATTGCCCAAGATGACATTCATCAGCTTATGTTTCGCACTCTCTATCAGAAAGCTGTCGCTGGTAATGTTGATGCGCAGGTGTTAGTTGCGCTACATTATGTTAACGGAGATGGTGTGCCTGAGAGTTTAAATGAGGCCTTTAAGTGGATCCTACGAGCTGCATGCCAAGGACACACGGGGGCTCAACGGACATTATCCATCATGTTCGAACAAGGGAATAACGTAGTTCAGAAAGACTTGGTCCGTGCTTACATGTGGTCTGATATAACATCGAGAACAAACGACCCGGCTGCGATGCGTCTAAGATTTGTTCAAAAGTTGCGCATGACGCCTGAGCAGATTGCCTTAGCGCAAGAACTGGCAAGTAAGTTCAAGCCCATTAAAGAAGGGCATGATTAGTTCAGCAAAAAATGCTTGCAAACTAGTCTTTGCGGACCTAGACTTTTGCTGTCCCGCGATGAGGGATCATTTTATCGACCTCTCTAAAGGGCTTCTTTGTAATAGGTGTGCCAAAAACACCAAATCGCCTACACGGATGGGTGTCTTTGGTGACGGTCCACACAGATATGGACCCCTCGTTTAAAGCTCGGTGCGATTGTTTTTTGTTTTTTCACATTCCACTTGCCTAACAAATGCCGTATTTTAATAACAGAGCAGGTTTTCACAATCTGCTGGAAGAATGTTGAAGTTGTGATCAAGTGGAAAGCAGTTTCTGCCCTGATTCAATTTGTATGGCCATACTTGTGGTGGCCAAGATTGCTATGGTTTGAGGTGGACCCCGAAAATCGGGCCAGTAGTGAAGTTATGCGATTATGGTGGCTACGGTTTGGGGGACACCCCAAACACGACACGACATAATGAAAGCCAAACGCAAAAGACACGACGCCCAGTTCAAAGCCCGAGTG
>CAINGK010000166.1 GCA_903848465.1 uncultured Verrucomicrobiota bacterium | reverse complement strand
GGTGTATGCACCTGCCCTCCGCGCGCTGTCTTCGAGTGAGTCGATATCGTGTTCATTGCCGTAGCTGGTCTGCCACGAGGTCGATGATGCAACCGGTCTCAATAGGCACTTGCTGTGCCGCTTACGGAGCAGACGCTGCTGGCATCCGGCGTCGTGTGGAGGAGCACTGGGTTTGCTTCCCGGATTGTCTGCCAGAACCCAGGGGAGCACTCGCTAAGGTTCGGCACCGCCTGGGCTATATGACGGAAGGCCGTTGGCCTTCAAGACAACGATGTCAGTCTGTTATGCAAGTCTCAATAATGACATTGAATGACATTGAATGACGAATGACGAATGACGAATGACGAAGCTCGGTGGACGGGAAGGCTGGGATTCGACGGCGGTGGACTGGGGACAGTCCGCCCTACTAAGTGCTGGGGCAGGCGGGGGGCAGTGAGTTTCGGAAGTGATCGGTATTCTTCGAAAGCGGCGCTGAAGTGCCGCAGTCCGGGGACGCTGGCGAGCGTTACTTCACTGCTGCGGCTTGTTCTTTGAAGAACTTCACGATCAAAGGTGGGGCTTCGTCGGGGAATTTGTGATCGCCGGGGTGGATGAAGGCGATGAAGGGGGCACCGACTTTGGAGGGGAAGAGGGTACAGTCTTTGGCCCAGGGGGTGCCTTCGGTGGAGCATTGATTGATCTCTTTGATCTTGGTGATGGCGAGCTGCTGCCATTCGAATTTGACGAGGGGGTCCTGGGTGCCGGCGAGGTGCATGCAGGGCTTTGGTTTGAAGGGGGTGTCTTTGAGGCGGATGGAGGCGGCGGATGGTGCGAGGGCGCAGAGAATGTCCGGGCGGGTCTGCCAGAGGAGGTAGGTGAAGCCGCCGCCGTTGGAGTGGCCGGTGGAGAAGATGCGCTGGGTGTCCACTTTGTAGGACTCTTTCAGGTGAGCCATCACGGCGTCGAAGAGTTTTAAATCGCGATCGCCCTCTGCGCCCGCGCCGTGCTGCCAGCCGGATTTTTTGCCTTCGGGGTCGGTGAGCTGGCCGGGGGTGTTCAGTCCTTGGAGATAGACGGAGATGGCTTCCGGCCAGAGTTTGTACATGGCAATGCTGCGGCCAATCTGCATCGCGCTGCCGCCGTGGCCATGCCAGACGAAGACGACGGGTGTGGGTGTTTCCTTTGCGCTGGCGGGCGCATAAACGAAGCCGCTGCGTGAGACGCTATCCACGGTGAGATCGAGCTTTTGAACTCCTTGCGGAAGCTGAACTTGAGCATGACAGGAGGTGACGACGGCCAGCAGGCTGAAGAGGAGGCAGAGGTGGCGGATCATTCGCATGGTGGTGCGCAGTGTACGCCAGAAAGAGCGGCGTATGTCAATGCCTTGCCAGCTTCGTGCGTTGCGCTACGATGAGGGGCATGAGTTCAGATAGCGTCGCCATTCCTGTGATCACTCCGCCCGGACAGGGGCGGGCGATGTCTGTCTTTGGTGATGAAGTCGAGTTTGTGATCACCGGCGAGCAGACGGGCGGACGATTCACGCAATGGATCGAGACTACCCATCCTGGCGGCGGGCCACCCCCGCATTACCACACGCGGGAGGATGAGAATTTTTATGTCATCGAAGGCAGCGTGGAGTTTTTCCGTGCGGGTGTCTGGATGGCTGCCACGCCGGGCACTGCGGTTTTTATGCCGAAAGGGGAGGTGCATGCGTTTCGCAATGCGGGTGCCACGCCGTTGAAGATGCTGATCACCACGGTGCCGTCGGGCTTTGAGAGATTTTTCGAACGTTGTGCGGTGGAATTTGCCAAACCGGGTGGGCCGGATATGTCACGCGTCAACGAATTCGCCAGCGAGCACGGCATTCATTTCGTCCATCCGTAATTTCTTTTTATTCATGTTTAAAAACGGCCAGCAAGTTGTCTGCATTGATGATCAATTCGATCCCTGGGTCTTTGATTTGTACAAGTCATTGCCGAAGAAGGATCAGATTTATACGGTGCGCGCGCTGCGTGCGGGGAGATCGAACCCGCAGTTTGTGGTGAATGACGATGCGGAGATCAAACTGGCGGGGGCGGAGTTTGACATGCTGCTGCTGCTGAAGGAACTGCACAATCCGGATGATCCGCACTCGAGTGTGAAGCAGGAGCTGGGGTTCCGCTCGGAGAGGTTTGCGCCGTTGCTGGAGGAGACGGAGGAAGAGGAGGATGCGGAGCTGATTGGCGTGGGGCACGGGGAGAAGACGTGGGAGCCGGAGCCGACGTGGTCGAAGTAGGGGGGGGAATGAGGAATGACGAATGAGGAATGACGAATGACGAATGACGAATGACGAATGACGAATGAGGTGCGCTTGGCGCGTGAATGAGGTTGTAAACTGGGAACTGAAAACTGAGAATTGTAAATTGGCCGGAGGTTGGGACGTGATGAGAGGTTTGGAGGCGGGGCGAAGTCCAGAGGGATCAAGATGATCCCTCTCCTGGCGGAACGCTGAGGATGTGCGGAGGAGAAGGGACGTGCGAGAGCGGCGCTGAAGCGCCGCAGTCCGGGGACACTGGCGCGCACTTGGACGATCAATCTTGTGTTCCTGCGTGGTGGATGAAAACTTGGCATCGTGGGCGCTGTTTGATACAAACACATTTCTCCATGAGCGCTCCTCCCGACCTTCCGCCGTCTTCCGCCCCTCTCACTGAACGCCAGATCGTCGAATTGCTCGCCACCGCTCGCCAGAGGCTGTTTGCGGAGGTGGGGAAGGTGATTGTGGGGCAGTTGCATGTGATTGATGAGATGCTGATCGCGCTGCTGAGCGGGGGGCATTGCCTGATCACGGGGGCGCCGGGGCTGGCGAAGACGCTGCTGATCAAGACGGTGGCGGATGTGTGTCATCTGAGCTTCCAGCGCATTCAGTTCACGCCGGATTTGATGCCGTCTGATATTACGGGGACGGAGATTTTGGAGGACAGTCCGGAGGGGAGGAAGCTGGTGTTCAGTCGTGGGCCGGTGTTTGCGAATATGATCTTGGCGGATGAAATCAATCGTACGCCGCCGAAGACGCAGGCGTCTTTGCTTGAAGCGATGCAGGAGCATCAGGTGACGGTGAACGGGAAGACGATGCATCTGCCGGAGCCGTTCTTTGTGCTGGCGACGCAGAATCCGATTGAGCAGGAGGGGACGTATCCGCTGCCGGAGGCGCAGCTTGATCGATTCATGCTGAACATTGTGATCGATTATTTGAGCGAGGATGATGAGGTCACGGTGGTGACGAGGACGACCTCGGGCAAGGGGGAGCCGGTGCAGCGGCTGTTTACTGGGGAGGAGCTGCTGGCGTTTCAGCAGGTGGTGCGGAAGGTGCCGATTGCGGAGGATGTGGCGCGGTATGCGGTGCGGCTTTCAGCGGCGTCGAGGCCGGGAAGAGAAGGCGTGCCGGATTTTGTGAATCAGTGGGTGAGCTGGGGAGCGGGGACGCGTGCGAGCCAGAATCTGGTGCTGGGCGCGAAGACACGGGTGCTGCTGCACAACCGGACGCATGTGACGGTGGAGGATATTCGGGCGATGGCGCTGCCGGTTTTTCGGCACCGTATCCTCGTGAACTACAAGGCGGAGGCCGAAGGGGTGACGGTGGAGAAGGTGATTGGGAGGTTGCTGGAGCACGTGAAGGTGTAGCAACGACGAATGACGAATGACGAATGACGAATGACGAATGACGAATGACGAATGACGAGATATGAGTGCCCATGCGAACTTCAAAGATCTGCCTGCTGGGTGTGCTGGAGTGATGTGTCATCGCGGAGCGAATGCGTGGCGGAGCTTGGTGCAGACGCTGCTGGTGGCCGCTGGGTGCGGCGGAGTGCTGGGTTTGCTTCCCGGTCGTTTTTATCGATACCCAGGGTCGCCTCGCTTAGGCTCGGCTGCCCCTGGGCTGAATTACGCAACCCCGTTGGGGTTGGTGAGTGGCGGGGCCGAGGGTGGGAAAGGGTGTGCTGGAGTGATGTGTCATCGCGGAGCGAATGCGTGGCGGAGCTTGGTGCAGGCGCTGCTGGTGGACGTTGGGTGCGGCGGAGTGCTGGGTTTGCTTTCCGGTCGTTTTTATCGATACCCAGGGTCGCCTCGCTTAGGCTCGGCTGACCCTGGGCTGAATTACGCAACCCCGTTGGGGTTGGTGTGGCGCGGAGTGGTAGGCCGGAAGGTGGCGGCCGTCGAAGGAGGTGGTTTTGCACGCGGCGCACGATGCGTTTCATGTGCTTCAGACTGGCGGGTGTGTGGAGAGCGGTATGAAGAACGCGGCAGGAACATGGGTGCTGGCATCGCTACGCGATGCGAGTCGGTTTGGGAGCGAGATGTGCGGCAACGAGGGGTGTCGCTTCGCTCAACCCCTCGCTACAGGCTGAGATGGCTACGCCATCCAGAATTGAAAAGGGGCTTCGACAATTGCCATCGCTCGAAGGGTTACCAGTGGACTGCCATTGTGACTCATCAGTGCCGAGGGGGACTGCAAAACGGAAATTAATCGATCAATCGAATGAAACAGGAATATCGCATTAGCAGCCGTGATTCAGCTTTAGAAGAGCTGAAGACACTCGGCCTGCGTCTTGGTGGAACGCCTCTAACCGTAGGACCGACATCTTTTGAATTTAGAGGCCGCGAGGATGAGCCGTCTGCAGCAATGCCAGATGCTTCGGTCCATTTGCACGACGATCATATTTGGTTTTGCGACAATGGTGGGCCGAGTGAGTTTGTTGCTCCAGTTTTCATGAAGTTATTAAATGTGGCATTGCGTCACAGCAATGAACCTGATGGCATCAGAATTGCCCAGCCTTGAATCCCAACCTATGACTGCTGCCACCACATTTCTTGATCCTGCCGCGCTGATGCGGATTAAGTCGCTTGAGCTGCGGGCGAAGGTGGTGGTGGAGGGGCTTTGGAAGGGGATGCACAGGAGTCCTTACCATGGGTTCTCGGTGGAGTTTTCGGAGTATCGGGCTTATGTGCAGGGGGATGATCCGCGGTACATTGACTGGAAGGTGCTGGCGCGGAGTGACCGGACGTACATCAAGAAATTTGAGGATGAGACGAATCTGCGGTGCCAACTGGTGATTGATCACAGCAAGTCGATGGGGTTTGGGTCGCTGGGATATACGAAGGCGGATTATGCGGCGACGCTGGCGGCGACGTTGGCGTCGTTTTTGATGAAGCAGGGGGATGCGGCGGGGCTGACGACGTTTGCGGATGGGATTGAGGAGCATCTGCCGCCGCGCAATCGGCCGGGGCATTTGCGGCGGATCATTGCGGAGCTGGAGCGTCCGGCGAAGGCGGCGGGGACGTCGCTGGCGCTTTCGGTGGGGCAGTTGGCGGAGCTGCTGCGGAAGCGGGGGATGATTTGTTTGATCACCGATTTGCTCGCGCCGGTGGAGCATCTGGAGAAGCAACTGGCGCTGCTGAGCGCGATGGGGCATGACCTGGTGCTGTTTCACCTGATGGACCGGGCGGAGATTGATTTCACGTTTGAGAAGTCGGCGCACTTTCGGGATGCGGAGACGGGGGTGGAACGGTTTGTTGATCCGCAGCTTGTGCGGGAGACTTATTTGAAGCGGTTGCAGGCGCACCGGGAGACGATCCAGGCGGTGGCGGACCGGCATAATGTGGAGTATCACTTTTGTCCGACGGATCAGCCGTTGGAGGAGGTGCTGTTTAATTTTCTGAGTGCGCGGCAGAGGAAGAAGGCTTCGAAGTCTGCGGCGGCGAGGGTGGCTGGGTAGGTTGCTTTTCGATTCTCTAACTCATGACTTTTCAATCCATGCTAACACTTCTGTTTCTGAAACCTTGCGCCTTGTTGCTCTCGAAGTCATGTGATCGAGGACGAGTTCGAGTAGGAGGACGAGTAGGAGGACGAGTAGGAGGACGAGTAGGAGGACGAGGACGATTCCTGAGGAGGGAGTTTTCGGTTGTTCGAACCCTTTATTTTACATGAGCTGGCTCTTTCCCATTTATCTTGCGGGTGCTGCGGCGATCATCGCGCCGATATTGCTGCACCTGCGACGCAGGCCGCCGCAGGATCGGGTGGAGTTCAGTACGCTGATGTTTCTGGATGCGAGTACGCCGGTGCCGGTGAGCAAGAGGCGGCTGGAGAACTGGCTGCTGCTGTTGCTGCGTTGTCTTGCGCTGATTCTGTTGGCGCTGATGTTTGCGCGGCCGTTTTTGCAGAGTGAAAGTGCCACTGCTTCGTCGGCGGATCAGGCGACGCTGATCTTGCTGGATCGCAGTGCTTCGATGCGGCGGGATGATCTGTGGAAGCGTGGGATCGCTGAAGCGGAGAGGCTGTTTAAAGCTGCGAAGATTACGGACCGTGTCGCGGTCGCGGTTTTTGATCGGGAGCTCACGCCGGTGTGGACGTTTGAGGAAGATCGGAACACGCCGGCGAATCGTGTTGCTGCGCTGCAAGGCCGGCTTGATGCGCTCGCGCCGACGTGGAATGGGACGCAGCTTGATCGTGCGCTGATCGCTGCGGTGCCGTCGTTTGATGCCAGCACGGCGAAGCTCAAGAAGCGCATTCATCTCATCACAGATTTGCAGGAGGGGACGCACCTGGATGCGTTGCGGACTATCGCGTGGCCTGCGGAGCTCATGCTGAATGTTCATCGGCTGGACGCTGCGACGAATGATGATTTGTCGATTGCTCTCGCAGCTCGGGATGAGGAGGGGAATGCGGATGCGCTCATTCGGATTCGTTTGAGCAACACGCGGGATTCGGCGCTGCGGGACTTTACACTGGCCTGGGACAAGGCACCGAAGTCGGACAGCATCACGGCGCAGATCCCGCCGGGAGCTTCGCGCATTCTCACCGCGCCGCCGAATTCAACGAAGGCCACGACGCTGACTGTCACGGGCGACAAGTATGATTTCGACAACCGGCTGTTCATCGCCCCGCCGCAGCCGCGTGCGGTGAAGATTCACTTCTTGGGGGATGAGGCCACGCGAGATGAGGCTGCTGCGCCGCTGTATTATCTGGCGCGGGCACTGCAACCTACGGCCACGTTGGCACCGGTGCTGACTGCTGGAAAAGTGCTGCCTGCGCAGAAGCCGGACCTGATTGTTATCTCGGGCACTACGCCGCCGGTGGGTGCGCACGCTGGCTTGCGCGACTTTGTGAGTGCTGGCGGGTTTCTGGTGGAGGTCGCCACTTCCTCTGCTGATGCGGCGCTGCTGCAAACTCTCACGGGGATTCCTGGCATCACCGTAAAGGAAGGCGTTGGCAATGACGACTACCGGATGCTGGCCGATGTCAAAACGGAGCATCCGCTGCTCAAGCCTTTTGGTGATCCGAAGTTGCGGGATTTTACCAAGTTGCGGTTTTGGAAGCATCGGCAGATCGAGATCAAGGATGCGGGCAGCAAGGTCGAGACGCTGGCCAGTTTTGATAACGGGCAGCCTGCCATCCTCAGCGCGCGCATCGGGAAGGGGACGCTCATTGTCCTGGCTTCCGGGTGGCATCCTGGGGACAGCCAGTTGGCGCTCAGCACGAAATTTGTGCCGCTGCTTTATGGGTGGCTGGCAGCGGCGGGTTTCAGCCATGATCCTGCGGCGACGCTGCTGGTGGGGGAGGCGCTGCCGCTGGATGCTGCTTCTGCGTACACCATCACGGAGCCGGAAGGCAAGACGCACAGCCTCAATGCGGGCGAGAGTTTTACCGCGACCGGGATCGGTCTGTACAAGGTGCAAAGCGCCACGCACACCCAGATCCTCGCTGTTAATCTCCCGCCGGATGAGGGGCGGGTGCTGCCGCTGGTTCCGCAAAAGCTGGCTGAGTATGGGATCAAGCTTTCTAGCGGTGCCGACAGCGCGGTGGGCGGGGAGACCACGGACGAGCGTCTTACGGCGACGGATACCGAGCAGAGGCAGCAGTCGTGGTGGTATATTCTGCTTATGCTCCTGGCCGTACTTCTGCTCGAAACGTGGTTTGCAGGGCGTAGCGGCAGCTTAAAGTGGTCCGCACAGTCCTCTGTGCGGAGCGCCGCAGAATCGTAAGGCTCCGTGTGAGGTTTTTTGCTTCTTTCTATGGGCACTTTCAGAATGATGGATGGTGTTTAACTAGGCTGTGAATTGTGTGGTGAAGGGGGGCTGTTTTGCGCGGAGTTGTAGGGTGTGGCGGAGCGCCGCACAGAGGACTGTGCGGACCACTTTGCTGGCATTTGCGCGGAGTTGTAGGGTGTGGCGGAGCGCCGCACAGGGGACTGTGCGGACCACTTTGCTGGCATTTGCGCGGAGTTGTTGGGGGTGGCGGAGCGCCGCACAGAGGACTGTGCGGACCACTTTGCTGGCATTTGCGCGGAGCGGTTGGGGGTGGCGGAGCGCCGCACAGGGGACTGTGCGGACCACTTTGCTGGCATCTGCGCGGAGTTGTTGGGTGTGGCGGAGCGCCGCACAGGGGACTGTGCGGACCACTTTGCTGGCATTTGTGCGGAGTTGTAGGGTGTGGCGGAGCGCCGCACAGAGGACTGTGCGGACCACTTTGCTGGCGCTTGGTTCGCGCGATTTCTGCTTTTGACAGCGTTAGCACTGCTATCATAATTACATGCGCTATCCTAGAGGCGGGCATTGTCGAAGTTCGTGAGGCTCGACCAGACATGGTTTCTCTTTGGTAAACTTTATGGCCGCTGAATTCCAATTCTTCAACCCTGCTGAGAAGGTCACCATCACGCAGGGGCGTCTGCCGCATTGGGATCAGGTGCATTCCACTTACTTCATCACCTGGCGCACGGCTGATTCCATTCCGCGCGACATCTGGCTGCGCTGGCGGGAGGAACGTGACAACTGGCTGTTGGCTCATGACATCAATCCCAGTTCCAAAGATTGGCGGTTCGATTTCGAGATGCTCGACGATGTTGCGCGGGATGATTTTCGGCAGTTTGCCCGGACTTTGGAAAATGCGCTCGATGGCTGTCACGGCGAGTGTGTCCTACGTGATCCGCAGGCTGCGTGGTGTGTGGCTGAGGCTTTGCATCATTTCGACGGTAGTCGTTATTTGCTGGGCGATTATGTCGTCATGCCCAATCACGTTCATCTTCTGGTCGGCGGTCTCGACCGGGGTGCGATGCTTAAACAGGTCGAATCGTGGAAAAAATGGACGGCACTGCAGATCAATCGAAGCTTACAGCGCAAGGGGCGTTTCTGGCAGGATGAGAGTTTTGATCATCTTGTGCGCAACGAAGCTTCGTTTGGGAGGTTTCGTGCTTACATCGCTCGAAATCCCGTCGTTGCTCGACTTCGACCTTCTGATTTTATTTTATGGCAACGTCCGGAATGATAGATGTTGTTCGAGTGGTCTGCGCTTTATGCGGAGCGATGGGAGTGGCGGAGCGCCGCACAGGGACTGGGGGGACCACTTTGCTGGTGCCTGGTTCGCACGATTCTTGCTTCTGCCACCGTTAATGCCAAATACGCCATGATTGCACGCACCATTCTTGAAGCCCGCATTGCTGAAGTTCGTGAGGCGTTGCGCCGTGCGCGGCTTTTGCGCCATCTTGCTGCGGTATTTGTGATTGGCATTGTGGTGCGGGGGGCGTTTCTGCTGGCTACGCTGAATGGGTTTCATATTTCTAAGCGGCTGGATCGGTGGTCCATGCTGGCGCTGATTGTGCTGGGGTTCATCGCTTGGCTCAAAGGGCGGCGGAACATCTGGAGTGATCATGACATCGCGCGTGTCATTGAGCAGAAGCATCCGTCGCTGGATGCGCTGCTGCTGACGGCTATTGAGCATGAACCGGAGGCTGATGAGCCGACTGGCTTTCTGCATGAACGGCTCATTGATCGGGCGCTGGCGCATGCGGCGACGCAGAACTGGCCGGTGACGGTTGCCCAGAAGCCGTACACGCGTGCGCTGGTGGGTGCCTGGATTGCGATGATTGCTTTCCTAGTGACTGATGTGGCGCTGCGGTTTCAATCTTCCCATCGCAAAGCGGAGATCGTCAAAAGCCAGAGTGAGGAGGAGGCCAAACCGACGGAGTTCAAAGCTGCGCTGACGCCGGGGGACGCGGAGATCGAACGTGGCACGCATCTCATTGTTGAGGCGCGGTTCAATGGGCCGGTGCCTGCGGATGCCATGCTGGTGGTCAGCGAGGCGGATGGGAAGGAACGCGAGCGGCTGCCGATGCGCCTGACGGTGGATGAGCAGGTGTATGGCGGGATGATCAACAAGGTGGAGCGTGACACGAAATACCATGTGGAGTTTGCGGAGCAGAAGTCGGAGACGCATACCCTCACGGTGTTTGATTTTCCGGCGCTGGTGCGTAGTGATGTCATTGTCACGCCGCCGGAATACACGAAGCAGCCTGCGAAGGAGACGAAGAACACGCAGAAGGTGACGGCGCTGGAAGGCTCGAAGATTGTCTGGAAGATCAAGGTCAATAAGCCGCTCATCCTGGCGAGTGATGAGGGTGCTCCGGTGCGGAAAGATGTGTCTCCCTTTGCTCCGCATCTCACGGCTGCGGAACTTTTTGGAGAGGATAAGTCGGTCATTGTGCTCACGCCGTCAGCGGCAGATGCGACGGTGCTTGAAGGGACATTGGCGGCGGAGAAGACGCAGAAGTATCGCCTTCACTTGGTGGATGAAGCGGAGCGTGGGAACAAGAATCCGCCGTGGTTTACGGTGACGGTGCAGTCGAATCAACTGGCGAAGATTGAAATGGTTTTTCCGAAACGGGATCTGCAGGTTTCGAGCATTCAGGAACTGCCGGTGGAGGCGAAGGTGTCTGATGATTTGGGGGTGACGAAATCGGGTGCGGTGTTTAGCATCAATGGCAATAGCAAGGAGATCATCTTCAAGCATGCCGTCACGGCGCCGCTGAAGAAGCAGGATGTGCGGGCGGAACTGGCGCTGGAAAAGGAGCATGCGGAGCCACGGCAACTGGTGAGCTACTATCTATGGGCGGAGGACACGGGGCCGAAGGGCGAGGTGCGGCGCAACATGAGCGAGATGTTCTTTGCGGATGTGCGTCACTTTGAAGACATCTTCCGTGAGATGGAGGCACCGCCTAGCGAGCCTGGCCAGCCGAAGGCGCAGACCGATAAGCTGGTTGAGCTGGTCAAACAGATCGTCAACGCTACGTGGAAGATCATTCGCGACACGAATGCGGGGCGTGTGATTGAGGCTGCCACGCCGGACATTGATGTGGTGCATGAGTCTGTGGGCATCGTCATGGAGAAGGTCAAAGAAGCGATGGAGGAAGTGGAGGATGCGGAGGTGAAGCAGGCGCTGACCGAAGCGTGGAAGAGTCTCAAAGACACCCAGGAGCCGCTGCACCAGGCGTCGGCTGAGAAAAAGAGGTCGCCGCTGAATCAAGCGCTGACTTTTGAACAAACGGCGCTCGAATGGCTGCACCGTGCGCAGAGCCGCGAGCATCAGGTGATTCGACAGAACAGTCCGCCCAGCGCAGGGCAGCAGGCGAACAAGAACCAGATCATGGATTTGGAGCTGAAGCAGAAGGAGAAGCGTTACGAGGAAGAGAAAGCCGCCACTGAGGAGCAGACCGCTGAGCAGCAGGAGAATTTGCAGGTGTTGAATCGGCTGAAGGAACTGGCGCGGCGGCAGGAGGCGCTGGCGGAGAAGATGAAGGAACTGCAAAATCAACTGGCCAATGCGAAGACGGAAGAGGAGAAGCAGGAACTCGACAACCAGCTCAAGCGTTTGCAGGCGGAGCAGGAGCAACTGCTGAGTGATCTCGACGATCTCAAGGAGCGGATGGAGAAGCCTGACAACGCGCAGAACATGGCCGAGGCGAAGGAGCAACTGGAGCAAACGCGTGAGAAGGTCCGGGAAGCTGCGGAGCAGTTGAAGGATGAAAAGCTGGCTGATGCCGCGAACTCGGCTACGCGGGCGCAGCGTGAGCTTGAAAAGATGCAGGAGGATTTCCGGCAGAAGACCTCGAAGAAATTTACGGATGAGATGAAGCAGATACGCCAGCAGGCACGCGATGCGGCGGAGAATGAGAAGAAGATCAGCGAGGCGCTGGAAAACCAGAAGGAGCCTGGGTCTGACATCGAGAAAAATATGCAAAACGCGGCGCAGAGCCGGCAGGTGACCGAGCAGCAGGAGAACATCCAAAAGCTCCTGAACAGCATGCGCCAACTCAGCGAGCAGGCGGAGCAGAGCGAGCCGCTGCTGCACCGGAATCTCTACGATACCGTGCGCAAGGCGCAGACGAGCGGCCTGGAGGAGAACCTGAAGGAGACGAGTGACCAGCTCCGCTACGGCACGCAGGCTGAGGCGAAGGACGCTGAGCGCAAAGCGGCCAACGCGGTGGAGGAACTCAAAAAGGGCGTGGAGAAAGCGGCGGAGAGTGTGCTGGGCAGTGAGAGCGAGGCCCTGCGCGTGGCGAAGAATGAACTGGATAAACTGATCAAGGAGGCGCAGGAGCAGGAGGCTGCGGGGAAAGGACCGAAGGGACTCGAAGGACAGAAGGGACAGGAAGGACAGGAAGGACAGAAGATGGCGGATGCCGGGGAGCCGAATGCTGGTGAGAAGGAGCCAAAGGCTGGGGCGGGACAGACAGGCAAAGAGGGGCTGCCGCAGGAAGGTAAGACGGCTGAGAAAGGCGAGAAGCCTGGTGCAGGCGAGCAGCCTGGGAAGGACGGCCAGGGCAAAGAAGCACCAGGCAAGGACGGCCAAGGTAAGTCGCAAGATCCCAAGATGGCTGGGCAAGGTCAGCAGGCTGGCAAAGAGGGAGATGGGCAGCCGCAGCCTGGAGAGGGCAAGGAGGGCAAAGCGGGCCAGGGTGAAGGCAAAGACGCGCAGACGGCTGAAAAGGGGCAGAAGCCGGGCCAAGGCAAACAGCCGGGCGAGAAGGGGCAGGGCGGGCAGCAGCCGAACCCTGATGGCAAAGGCGAAGGCCAGGGTGAGGGGCAGCAGCAAGCTTCAGCGCAGCAGGCTATGGGCAACCAACCTGGGCAGCGGCCGGGCAAGGACGGCAAGCAGCCTGGACAGCCGGGCCAAGGCCAAGGCCAAGGCAAGGGGCAGGGGGAACCGCAGACGGCTGAGAATGGTCAGCAGCCGGGTGAAGGTCAGCAGCCAGGACAAGGCCAACAACCGGGCCAAGGGCAGAAGCAGGGGCCGGGTCAGGGCAAGGGGCAGGCGCAGCAAACGGCGGATGCCAATATGGGGCTGGGTGCCAGGGGAGATCGTGATTCAGAGAATGACCGCAGGCGTCCGCAGATCAATGGTGGTGCTGTGCCGGAGGCGCTCTTCTTTGACGACAGCAAGGAGCAGCCGGACAACGGCGTCTTTACCGGTGGTGGCTATGAGCAGTGGAGCGACCGTTTGCGCAATGTGGAAGAGCTGCTCAATAATCCTGAACTGCGCAATGAAGCGGCGAAGGTGCTGGATCGTGCCCGCGCGCTACGCATCGAGCTGAAGCGTAGCAACGAAGCTCCGCAGGTCGCTTTCTTGAATACGCGCATCACGCAGCCGCTGATGGAACTGCGGGATCGTGTGGTGGAGGAGCTTTCGAAGAAGGATGCGGGCAAGAATTTGGCTCCGGTGGATCGTGATCCGGTGCCGGCGGAGTTCCGCGATTTGGTGAAGCGTTACTATCAGGAATTGGGGGCGGGAAAGTAAGGAAGTCCTAGATATTTTCACGCAATGCTGACTCGACGCCTAAACAGTTGTTTAGCATACTGCGTGGATGGCCCTGACGGTTCTGACATTCCGCACCCAAGATGGCGAGCACCGGATTTCGTGTCCGCTGTATGGATCGCTGACGCTTGGCAGCGACCCGGAATGCAGCGTCAAATTTGAAGGGGTGGGTATTCTGGCCCGGCACTGTGTGCTGTACCGGACGGGCGAGCGGACGTTTCAAATCATTGGCGTGTTTGCGGCGGCGCAGTTTTCGGTGAATGGGGTGATCGCGAGCGAGTTGGAGGTGGAGGCACCTTTCAAGTTTGGCATCGGTGGCGAGGTGTTTGACGTGGACCTTGCGCAGGAAGGTGAGGAAGCCTTGCAGGAGATGCCGGAGGCGGAGCCGGGTGCTGTGGCTGAAGGGGTAACGACCGGGACGCGTACGAGTCGCAGAGGCTATTTGCTGAAACCGATCACGCTGAAGCCGCGTGCTGGAGAGCGCGTGGGTGGGGTGATTTTACCGACGGCACTCGTTCCTGCTCTCACCTCCACTTTTCCCCCGGAAGTCGAGGTTCCCAAGTCGCTGGCACCTGTGAGGCAGACGGTGGGAGCGGTGGTAGAAACGAAGCCGCCGGCGGAAGCGAGGCCATCAGAGGAAAGGAAGCCATTGGGGGAAGAGGAGGAGTCGTCGCTGTTGCTGGTGGGGCTGCTGGTGTGTGGGCTGATGATCGCGGGTGTCTTTTACTGGCCGCAGCATCTGGATCAGAATTCTGCGGCGAAATCTGAGGTGGTGACTGCTCCCATCTTGTCGCAGGAGGAGACGGTCCGGGTCGGCGAGGATCTGCTGCATGTGGGGGCACCGCTGCTGGCCGCGCAGGTGCTGCTGCCGCTGGCTGAGCAAGGTGATTTGGCGGCGATGCAGTGGCTGGCGCTCGCCCTGCGGGCTGCGGGTCAGTTTGGCGAGGAGGAGATGGTGCTGCTGCAGAAGGCGGTCACGGGCGGTCGGCTTGAGGCACTGCCTTACTTTGTGAGTGTGGTGGATGATGTGGAGAATCCGGCGAGGTACACGGCTGGTGCTTTCAAGCATTTGCTAATGGCTGCGAAGCTGGGTGAGGCAACGGCCTGGATGCCGCTGGGGGAACGCTACGAGTACGGGAATGGCACGGCGCAAGACAGCAAGCTGGCGCTGGCAGCCTATGAAAAAGCGCATGCGGCGGGAGACAAGCGTGCTGCGGTCAAGATCTCTGCCAGGCAGGGGGCGCTGGATCGGGTGGCGGCGTATTTGCGCTCTTGGAATGAGGTATCTGTGACGACGCTGCTGGATCATGTGGCGGCGGGGCAGGGGAAGTTTTTCGCGCTGGATCATCCGCCCCTGGAGGTGCTGCTGCGTGCGGAGGAGGAACTGCGCAACCGCTGGCCGCTGCGACGCATCAGTGTGGTGGCGGGAGCGCAGGCGGAGTTGGAGACGTTTGATCGGCTCAAGGTGACGCAGCCGTTTCAGTTTGAAGTGCAGCGCGGTGAACGCATCGCCCGTGGCAAAGGGGTGCTGGTGTGCATGGTGCAGCGCGATGCGACGGACCGCTGGCGCATCACCGATGCGGCTGACAGCATTGAAGCGATCGAGCTGCTGCCTGCGCCGGAGCAGTTTGTGGTCGCTGCTTCGCTGCATGAGCTGAAGCCTGCTTTCTCGCATGCGGAGCAGGTGGAGGAGGCACGGCTGGCGATGTTGGAACAGATGCACGGCCTGGAGGCGACGCAGGATTTCAAACCGGCGCTCACGGTGGTGCTGAACACGGTGGCGGCATTTCCCCAGGAGACCTTTTGGCTGCTGTATGCTGACAGAGTGTGTGATCGCATGGCACGGCAGTTGTTCAAGGATGGCAAGTGGCTGGATGCCGGGTGGGTGGGGCCGGTGCAGCAGCTTGGCGAGCATGGCAGTGTGTCGGCAATGCTGCTGGAAGGGCATCTGTATGCGGCGGGTTACGGTTATGCGCGTGATCCGGCGCGCAGCGTGGCGCTGTATAAGCAGGCGTTTGAGGCGGGGCAGCGGCGGGATGCGCGCTTCTACTATGCGGAGGCGCTGTTTCAAGGCCTTGGCGTACCGCAGGATATTGAGAAGGCGGGAGAGCTGGCACTGGCGTTTATGCGGCGCTCCAAGCACCCGCTGGAGGCTTATCTGGTTGCGCATTTGCTGTGGCGCAAAGCGGAGCACGCGCCTGCGCTGTGGCAGGATGTTTATGATACGCTGTCACGCGTGGTGGACAAGTTTCCGCCGGCGCGGAATCTGGCGGGCATGGTGCTGCTGAATCATGGGCAGACGACCAAGGAGAGGAGAACGGGCTTTGCGGCGATCAAGGCTGCGGCTGAAGAGGGCGTGGTGGAGGCG
This sequence comes from uncultured Verrucomicrobiota bacterium, assembly GCA_903848465.1. GTDB lineage: Bacteria > Verrucomicrobiota > Verrucomicrobiia > Verrucomicrobiales > Verrucomicrobiaceae > Prosthecobacter. The sequence goes on along the minus strand of CAINGK010000166.1, from coordinate 63,742 downwards.
ATGAAGAGCCTTTCTCAGTGCTATCAGGAAGGTGTGGGCTGCGAGAAGGATCTGCATCTGGCGACGTTGTGGAAGCAGAAGGCGATGGTGACGGAGCCGCCGAGGCGGAGGCATTATACGGAGTTTGGGGAGTGAGGGGTGCTGGATGCTGGATGCTGGATGCTGGATGCTGGATGCTGGATGCTGGATGCTGGGTCGCGAGTGATTTGGAGGACGCGGAGCGGGGCGGAGTTGAACCACGGATTACACGGAATGCACGGATGCCGGATCGGAGAGGGAATGGGATGCTGAGAGGATCTGTGAGCGATAGGAGGCGTTTGTTTTTAGCAAAGGAATGGTGAGCAAGGGAATGGACGGAGGGGAGTGGGCGCGGAAATTTTAACCACGGAATACACTGAATACACGGAATTGGGACAGGGGAGTGGGGCGTTGAGAGGATGGGTGAGCGATAGGAGGCGTTTGTTTTTGGCAAAGGAATGGTGAGCAAGGGAATGGCCGGAGGCAGTGGGGGCGGAATTTTTAACCACGGAATACACTGAATACACGGAATTGGGATAGGAGGTGGTGGTATGGGGTGGTATTATTATTGGCGGGGTGGTCTTGACTTTGCCGGGCGAGGCTACTCTCCGGTGTGGAGGATGTCGCAGGTGATGAAGATGGCTTGGAGGATGTGGGGCCTGGACAGGGCATGTGAGAGTGGCAGGCTTTGCTGCCTTGAAGGCGCAGTTGTTGAGTGTGCTTTAACCAGACGGGCTAAAGCCCGAACAACGTACTCAGATCTGGAGGGGCTGATGAACGGCGGTGCGTTTGAGGGGAGTCCAGTTGCGGCGCAACTGGACTACTCTCCGGGGCGGAGGATGTCGCAGGTGATGAAGATGGCTTGGAGGATGTCTTCTTTGTCGAACTCGGGTTTGCCGGTGGGTTTGTAGAGGGAGAGCAGGCGGGCGGAGCCGGAGGGGATGGTGATGCCGGTGGTAGTTCTGGCGGTGAAGTAATCGGTGAGGGGGAATTCGAGGCGGCGGCCGTGGGTGTCGATGAGGTGTTCGCGGTGTTCGTAGGGTGGGGCGGTGTGGTATTCGGCGGAGAGGGTGCTGTGGCGTTGGCCTGGCGGATGAGCTCGCCCGGGCCTTCGATGACGGTAAGAGTGTAGGCGACAGTGGCGGGTTCTTGTTCATGCAATGCCTGTGTGTAGGCTGCGGCGAGAACGAGATTCTCCGGCGAATTGGTGACGGTGAGGATTCCAGTCAACGGATTGAAGCTAGCGCTGGCACCTTCGGGGAAAGTGAGGCCGACGGCTTCGAGGGTTTGTCTGGCAGAGACTGGATGCGTGGGTGGTGTATCGTCCGGGAGTGAGGTTGCCGGAGCCGGATCAGGGCCAAAGGGATCTGCGTTGGGACTGGTGGACGAGGTCGTTTTTGCGGCCGCTGTTTTAGTGGTGGCTTCCCAGGCGAGAAAATCAGGGGTGACTTTGAAGGTGCGCGTTTGGAACTGCGCCTTCGCCGTTTGCAGAGAGACTGTGAAGACGAGGAGGAGCGCCAAGAGGCGGCAGCAGGCGCGGAATGACATGCCGGTGAGATTACCGGATGCGGTGGTGTGGTGTCGAGACTGATGTGTGGAGGTAGAGACGAGTGGAGGGCGATTTTTTAAAACTGCTTTCTTGGGTGCTTGGGCGTCTTTTGGTGCGGCGGTGTTTTTGTGTCACCGCTGCGCGGTTCTCTGGGGTTCGAGAGCACCTGAATTCAGGGCGGCTTGATTGCGGAACGGAGGGTAACATGGAGGTATTTAAGAGCTGTTTGCACGAACTAAGCTTTCCAGATTCCGGCTAAAGCCGGTACTACATAACGTGCGCTGGATGGTTTCAGATCTGGGGCGATGCGGAGCTTTCGAAACGGGCTGCTGCGAAGCCGCGAAGCGAACCCCGAACAACGTACTCAGAAGAGCCTAAAGAGTGCGAGGATGTTATTCGTGAGAGGTAGGGGCGTGGTTTCCGGGGGGGCACCCCCGGCTATTGTTGTGCCAGCCCTCCGGGCTTGCGGAGTTGGGTGTGAGTGAGGTGCATGGATGGCATGAGATGGTATGGAGGTTCGCAAAACTCATTTCCGTTTAGACCAGCTCTCAAAAATCTTGTCCCATTGCCCGGCGGCGGAGCGGCCCCATTGGCTGCGTTAGTCGCTTGCCTGTTATCTTTGAATAGCAAGCGGCGCTCCCGCCTTGCCACTGGGGCCGCCGCGCTCGCCGGATCAAAATGACAATCTTTTTGAGAACTGGTCTAGCAGGCTGTTTCTTGCTCGAAGAGCATGGGCTTCCTCCTTCGCTCTACGAGCTACGGAGGACTCGTCGCTCTGGGGCGATGCGGGGCTTCCGGAACGGGCTGAAGCCCGAACAACGTGCTTAGAACCGGACGGGCTGCCGCGAAGCGAACCCTGATATACTCGGAGGGGCTGAGGCCTGAACCCGTTGCGGCGCAACGGGGCAACTTTTATAGAGTCTGATGGATGCGGCCGAGGGCCATGAGGATGTAGCTGGTGGTGAGGACGGGGTCGGATTCCATCCAGCGGCCTTCGGCGTTGGACCAGGAGCCGTCGCCTTTTTGGAGGCCGAGGAGTTTCTGGGTGATGTCGGCGCGCCAGTCGATGAGCTTGCCGTCTTTGGTCTTGATGAAGTCGATCTTGGCGATGCTGAGGGCCTTGGCCATGGTCTGGTAGTAGTAGTAGAGGCCGGCGGCGCCGAGGCCGGGGTTTTCGTCGGGGTTGTAGTGGTTTTGCAGCCATTCGATGACGGCTTTGACGCGGGGGTCGTCTTTGTCGAGGCCGGCGTAGATGAAGCTGAGGAGGCCGGCGTAGCTGATGCTGCCGTAGCTGCGGAGGGAGATGCTGCCGTCGGGGTTGGGGACTTTGGCCCCACGGGTTTCGACGGGGTTGTAGATGAAGCCGCCGGCGTCGTCGGGGTCTTTGCTGACCCAACTGGATTTGTTGCTAGCGGGGCGGTTTTGGCAGCGCTGGATGAAGTCGATGGCGGCGCTGATGTTGAGCTGGGGCTCGTTTTTGGCGGCGTCGCCTTTGTCGGCGAGGAGGGCCTGGGAGTAGTAGAGGGCTTCGAGGGCGAAGGTCATGTTGGAGAGGTCGGCGTGCATGCCTTTGTCGTCGCCGTAGCCGATGCCGCCATCGAGGGGGTTGTCCTGCTTGCCCTTTTCGTCGGTGTCGATCTGGTTGTGGACGAGGTAGCGGCGGGCTTTGAGCATGACCTCTTCGTTCTCTGGCTTGTTGTTGAGGAGGAGTGCGGTGAGGGCGAGGGCGGTGTTGTAGTTGCCGCGGGCTTTGATGTAGATGCCGCCATCGGGCTTGGCGTTGGTGATGAGGAACTTGGTGGCTTTTTCGACTTCAGCGGGGACGGGATCGCTGGGCTTGCGGTTGGGGTCGAGCATGAAGCTGATGATGCCGAGGCCGGTGATGGCGACGGGTTCGGCCTCTCCCCACTGGCCGGTGGTGGGGTTTTGTTTGGAGCGCAGGAAATTGAGGCCGCGCTCGACGCTGAGGCGGAGCTCCTGCTTGAGGGATTCGTTGCGGGCGACCTGGGTGGCGGCCTGGGGGAAGGCGGTGGCGGTGCCGAGCGCCAGGGTGAGGAGGAAGGTGGGGATTTTCATGGTACTGGTAACTGGATGTGAAAAGAGGGCGGCGTCAACGGGCAAGGGGGACGTCTTGTGGGAGGGACGATTCTTGACCATGCCGTGAGGGAGGTGGGCGCTTTTTGACCAGCGGTAGTTCGCGGGCCGGAGATGTAGGCCTACGGAATACACGGAACAGACGGAAAATCAGAAGCAATCTCGTGCCTGTTTTCTTGTCCATGGCTTGGCTGCGGTGGCTACTTTTTGACCGGAGAAGGGTGTGCGAAGCGGATTTCCGGTATGGCGAGCCTGGGGAAGGCTCGGGTTGCCGCAGAGCACCTGAACTCAAGGCAGCTTGATTGTGGAACGAAGGGTAACCCGGAGGTATTTGGGAGCGGTTTGCACGAAGTAAGCTTTCCAGATTCCGGCTAAAGCCGGTACTACAAAACGTGCGCTGGCTGGTTTCAGATCTGGGGCGATGTGGAGCTTCCGGAACGGGCTGCTGCGAAGCCGCGAAGCGAACCCCGAACAACGTACTCAGAAGAGCCTCAAGAGTGCGCGGATGTTATTCGGGAGGGGCAAAGAGGCAGAGGGGGCAGAGATGGAATCTGTTCTTTACTGGCTGTAGTACTGCAGGTGGGAGGCAAGATGAAAGCGCCGGTGGAGGCGGTTTGATCTTTCACGCGAATGCAGAGGAATGAGCGCGAATGACCGCGAATCAGAATCAAATCCAGAGCGATTCGTGTGGGAACATTGGGTGTGGTCATGCTGCCGCAGCGTGCTACTTCGCGGGAGTGATGATGAGGGTGACTTTGGTTTCCTCGGCGGGGATGTTGGCGGGCAGGCTGATCCAGAGGTCGTCGCGGTGGTTGCCTTTGGCGGCGGAGTTGATGATGGCGGCGCGGTCCACGTAGGTGGAGATGATGGAGCCGGTCTGCTCGGCGGCGAAGCCGGATTCGTCGATGATGGAGCCGTTGAAGATCCAGGTGTCGAGGTCGGGGGGCGTTTTGCGTTTATCCACGTCCTGGATGAAGTCGGAGAGGGGGACGTTTTTGGTTTTGTTGCCGTCTTTCCATTCGACGTGGATGGCGAGGCGGTTGGCTCCGGGGGTTTTGGGTTCGGTGTCCTTGTCTTTGTAGGGGCGCTCTTCCTTGGGATCGAGTTTTTCGAGGATGCCGAGGGTGGCGGGCTGGTAATTGGCGAGGAGGAGGGCGAGCTGGATTTGAATGGGCTTCACCTTGGTCTCCAGGATGGTTTCATGGACTTTCTCGCCGGTCTCATGGCAGAGGGCGTACTCGATGGGGAGCTTTTGATGGAGGATGTCGCAGGGGATGCGCAGCTCGCGGGTGGCGGCGGTGATCTGGATGCCGTTGAGATCATAGACACCGGGGGAGACTTGCTTGACGAGCTTCTGTGCGGCTTCGAGCTGGGCTTTGGCGTCCGGCTTTGGCGCAGTGGCGTCCTGCGCCTGTAGGTGCGTGAGGGTGCTGAGGAGCAAGACGGTGGCGGCGAGTGGGCGTAACATGGCAGTGTGAAGGTTACAACTGGGGCAGGGTGTAGGTGCCGCTGATGAATGACTGCTCCACATTCCGGGGCATGATCAAGACGGGCAGAATTTCATAGGAGGGCTGCGGCTTGAAGGTTTTGTCCGTGCGCAGCTTCATGATGATCTGGAGGGCGAGATCGACCAAGGCAGGCTGAACGACGGTGGCGTCGAGTTCAGCCTGCCGGACGAGATCCAGGCCGCGCTTCTGGCCGGAGAGGCCGTCTGTGCCGATGATGAAGATGTTTTCGCGCTGGCCGGCGGTTTCGGCGGCTTTGGCCGCACCGACGGCGATGGCGTCACTGTGAGCATAGATGGCATCAAAGTTTTTTTGGAGGCTGAAGGCTTCGGCGGTGCGCTTGGTGCCGTTTTCAGTGGTCCAGTCTGCCGGTGCATCGTGGACGAGGATGACACCGGACTGGGTGCGCAGGCCTTCGGCGAAGCCCTCGGCGATCTCGTTGGTGGAGTAGCTGTCGGCTACGCCGCGCAGTTGGACGACGCGACCGGCGATCTCGGCGCGGTTGTCTTCGGCGGCTTTGCGTTTGAGGGCTTCGACGACGGCGTCTGCGGCCATGCGCCCGACGCGGCGCTGGTCGCTGAAGACGATGCTGGCGCAGCCTTCATTGAGCATGCGTTTGTCGAGGCCGATGACGGTGATGCCATGGGTTTGCGCTTCGACGATGAGGGCGGCAACCGCAGGAGGATCAATGGGGCTGATAATGATGGCGGCGGGCTTGGCGGCGATGGCCTGACGAAACTGCTCGATCTGCTGAGCGCCGCTGCCAGCGGCATCGCTGGAAGTTAGATGATAGCCAGCCTGTCTGCCGACGAGCATGGCGAGGCCGTTGCGCTGGAAATCCTGCATGGGGATGCGGGCGTCAGGCAGGAGGAGAATGATTTCCGCACGTTCGTCCTTGGCCGCAAGGCCGGTGGCTGCCAAAAGGCCCTTGGGAGTGACGGGGGCTGTTTTTTCGACAGGGCTGCTTTCCGGCTTGGCGATTTTCTTTTGGTTCTCTTTTTCGAGGGCGACGATGGTTGATTCAATATCTGGAGACCCCGACCGCCCGCAGGCGGTCATGAAGACGGTGCCAAATAATAGGGCGGCGAGGGTGGCGGAGGGGAACGACATGGTTAACGACATTTTAGGCTCCAAAGCCGCGCTTGCACAAGCCTGAGATATTCATGAAATCCCCGCCTGTCTTTCGCTTGCACTTCGACGGGATTGTCACAGACTCCGCGCTCCCTTCAATTTACCTCTCTCTCAATATAATGAACCGCAGAAACGAAACCACTGTTGCTACTGGAGTGGCTGGTTTTTCTGGTGGGGAGTCCATCACGGAGTGCTTGCAAGGGACACGTCACATTCATTCCGAGCCACGTGTAAATGCGTTAATGCGCCTGCGGACTGCTCAACGATTGCTGGGTTTGGGGCCATTACTGCCGTTTAAAGCGGGAATTTTCAGTGCAGGGGGCTGTTTTCGCGACTTTCTGCGAATCCCTGCTTGATGCGCAGGGTGTTTTGCTGATAAAACTTTTAAATTCCCGGAACAACCAGTCTTATCCATGAAACCAATCCGTTTGATTCTCGCCTCTCTTCTCGTGACCAGTGCCCTCCAGGCGCAAGTTCCTGGGGTTGCCGAAAAACCGCCTTCGGTGAAAGTGAAAATCAAAAGCGTGCAGGTGGATGAGCAGCAGACGCCGATGCTCAGCGTGACGAACGTCAAGATGAAGCGCTGGACGCCGAAGAATTGGGTCGAGGTGGATGTCGAGTTTGACATCAAGTTGCCGGAAGACGCTGGTGGCAGAAAGGGGACCTATCCTGGTCTGCAAATGAACATTTACGTGGCGCTGCAGCACATGACCAAAGAAGGCAAGCGTGAGGTGCTCACCGGCACATTGGATCTGGTGGACATTCCTGCCGATGAACCCTGCCATGCACTGGCTTACATTTCGCCAGCAGCCCTCAAGGCCATTTTCCAAAAGGACTATGTGACCGCCTCTTCTGACATTCAGGGCTGGGGAGTGGAAATTCTTGCCGAAGGCAAGGTCGTCGCCGCGAAATCAAGCATCGGCAAATCCGCCTGGTGGGAAAACAAAGATACTTTTGCGATAGTGAGTGGATTGCTGCTTAATAAAATGCAGACGCCTTTCGCGAATGTGTTCGGCGATTATGATTTGGCCATCAGGCCCAAATGAGCCACTGCGAGCGACCTTTCAGATTTTAGTTGATCAGCGATTTTCACCTTACCCAGCATGGCAGACCCAAAAAGCATAGCAGTCATCAGTCTTGGTTCCCAGCGTATCAGCGGAGCATTTTTCGGCAAGACACCGGGCGGGGACCTTATTCTGAAGCGCTACGAAATCGTGGAATTGGATGGCGATCCTTCGGTGGATGTCAGCCGCCTGCCGCAGTTGAAGCTGGCGCTGAAAGAACTCGTCACCAAGCTGAAGATCAAGGGGCTGAAGGTATGGTGCTCCATCCCCGGTCATCCGGTGTTTAGCCGCTTCGTGAAGCTGCCGCCCGTCAAGGCCGACAAGCTAGCGCAGATCGTGGAGTTTGAGGCGCGGCAGAATGTTCCGTGGCAGTTGGATGAAGTCTCCTGGGACTATGAGATCGTCGAGAAGTCCGATGTAGGTGAAATCGAAGTGGTGCTGGCCGCCATGAAATCTGAGCCGCTGAACGAGATGCACCAAGAGGTGGTGGACAGCGGCGTCAAGGTGGTGGGCATGGATGTGGGGCCACTGGCGCTGTACAATGCCTTTCGCTACAGCTATCCTGATATGGATGAGCCTGCGTTGATTGTGGACATGGGTGCCCGTTCCACAAACTTGGTGTTCATTGATGGCGAGCGCTTTTTCACTCGGAATCTGCTGGTCGGCGGAGCTGCCGTCACCAATGCGATTGCCAAGGAATTCGGCGTTCCGTTTGCTGAGGCCGAGCGCCAGAAGCAGTCGCAGGGCTTTGTCGCCTTGGGCGGAGCGGTGGAGGACCACCCGGATGAAGGTGTCAACGCCATGTCCAAGGTCATGCGCAACTCGATGACTCGGCTGCATGCCGAGATCATGCGCACGATCACCTTTTACCGCAGTCAGCAGGGCGGCAGTGCGCCGAAGCGCGTCTTCCTCGCCGGGGGTGGATCGGCGGCTGGCTACATCGCCGAGTTTTTCACGGAAAAACTGAAGCTGCCGGTGGAACTCTTTAACGGTCTGCGCGGCGTGCAGACGGATCGCGCCGTGAACGCAGATGCGGCACAGATTGATGCGCCGGCGCTGGGAGAGCTTGTCGGTCTGGCCTTGCGCGGCATGGGGTCCTGCCCCTGTGAGATCGAACTGATTCCAGATGCAATGGCTGCCTCACGTGACGCAGCACGGCGTGCGCCAGCCTTGGTTCTGGCCGGACTCTGCCTCATGGGTGCGCTGGGAGCTTCGATCTTTTGGTTCAAGAGTGCCAATGAGTTGGTCGAAGCGCGTTCTTCGCAGTTGCAGTTTAAAAACTCACAACTGAGTGCGTTGGCGAATGAAATTCGCCTGCTCGACAACCGGCAGGAAGAGTTGCGTGTGCGCAGTTCCCAGTTGGAGCAGGCCGTGACCGACCGCTCCTGGTGGGTGCGCCTGCTGAATGACCTCAATCAGCAGTTTGACAATGATCTCATTTGGCTGCCGGTCGTGGAGGTGCTCAAGGATGGGAAGCCCATTACGAAGCCGCTTTGGGGTAATGACAAAGATTCGAACAATTCGTCAAACTCCAACACCACCAAGACTGCAGAGCAGGCTGCGCCGGTGTACCAACTGCGTCTGCGCGGTCTGTACCGTAAAAACACCGAAGGTGAACAGAAGGTGGTCTATGATTTCGCCGCCAAGCTGGCCAAACTGGATGCCTTCAACATGCCGGATTTTGAAACCAAACGTGATAATTATGTGAAGGTGGACAGCGGCGTGGAGGAAGACCGCTACGCCTATCACTTCGAGATTAAAATGCCTCTGCGCAAGCCTCTGCAATTCCAATAAAGAACATGGACTGGATACGTGAAAACAAACCCCTGGCCGCCATTCTTGGCGTCATCATCGTCGGCTCCTTGGCCCTCGGCTATCTGTTGTATGATGCATGGAGTACCTATGAGGAAACCAAGGAGGGCTACCTCGGTGTAGGCAGTCAGGTGGCTGCTCTGGAGGGCGCGCGGCTGGCTCCCACTCAGCCCAATCTTGATGCCAAGAAAAAGCTGGTGGATGACTACGCGCAGGTGGTGGATCGTCTGGGCAAAACGCTACTCATCCTTCAGCCGCCGGTCACACCGATCAAGGACATTGAATTTCAGTCGAAGCTCAAAACCAAAATATCCGAGGTTCGCCAGGCGACGCAGTCGAAAATGCAGCTTCCTGCGGATTTTGCCTTCGGCTTTGAAGATTACACCAAAAACCTGCCCATCTCCGATGCCGCCGCCACCGAGCTTTCCGGTTATCTGGACGCCATGGACGAACTGGTGAAGCTCTTCCTGAAATGCAATGTCCACTCGTTGGATGAATTGCAGCGTTCGAAGTTGGCCGTGGAAACACAGGCGGCTTCGGCCTCGCAGGGGCAGCAGCAGCCTGTGTCTGCGGCGATTCTCGAGAAACGGCAGATTTCGGCCGTGCTGACCTTGGACCAGGGGAAGCTACAGTTATTGGTAGGCCGCCTTGCATCCCCGTCAGACATGCCCTATTTCACCAATTTACGGCTGCTGCGCATTGAAAACCAGCGGCAGGACGGGCCATTGCGCTCAGAGGTCAGGCTGCCGAACAAGACCATTCCAACAGGTGGCAACACTGGTACGACAGAGACGGCCAAAGAACAGCCGGATGAAATCAAGCCCCCGCCCCCAGCGCCGGTGGATACGGTATCAGTCTTTGGCAATGAAGCCTTGAAAGTCCGGCTTGAAATTGACTTGGTCAAATTTTTGGACGGCGCCAGAGGCGTTGCGGCTCAGGTGCCCGCCCCTGGACGTTGATCTCATTTTATTAAAATCCGCAGCCTTACAGCATCATGCAGAACCGACAGGGCAACTACGAAAAAACCATTCTGATCATTTCCTCGCTCATCGCCATCTTAGTGGCGGTATTCCTGATTTTCGAATCACAGGGGTTTGAGGAGAGTCTGATCTTGCAGCAAGGGACATCCAAGAATGATCTCAATGCACCTGACAAGCAGAAGGTGGATGACGCAACGGACACCATGAAGAAAAAGTACTCTTGGCTTTCGCCGGCGCGAAATGGCAAAGCGGTACCGCTGAACAAATCGGTGCTGCTGGTGATGAAGGATGCCAAACTGTTCGATCTCCTGCTGCCGGAGCCGAAGCTGCGTGATCCCATGACGAATATTTTTCTCACCGGGGATACGACCAAAAGCCCACCGGAAGAGCCGCTGCCCAACCTCTTCTCTCCGAATGTTGGCGATCTGGACGCAGACAGTGACGGTTTCTGGAATCTGGAAGAATTCAATGCTGGGACCGATCCGCGGGATGCCAACTCCATGCCGCCCTTCACCAACAAGCTGTTCCTCAGCAGGCGTATTAGCCATGACTACATCCTACAGTTGAAGCCGGGCAGTGATGGCACCACCTTTCAGATCACGCGTCTGGTGCCGACCAAGGGCAGCGTCTTCAAGCCGATCAACGAAGAATTTGGCTTCGACAAAGGCACGACCCGTTTCAAAATCCTCTCCTCAAAGAAAGCCACGATTGAAACAAAGTTTGGCCCCAAAGAGGCTTTTATTCTGACAATGCTTGATTTGTCCACCAAGAAGGAATTCGAGCTGGAGGAGGGCAAAGAGGTGAATTTGGCGGATTATGAGGCCGAATTCGAGTTTCGATGGAAAAAGCGCCAGGTCATTCCCGGTGTCAAAGACGGAGGGACTTTCCAACTTCCCGGCCTTGGCAAAACCTTCTTCATCCACAAATTGGAGGAAGACAAAGTCACCATTTCCCCCCTTGGTCCAGATGGCAAGCCAACCAGTGCAACCATCGAAATCAAGCAGGGCTGATAACCACGCTTTTTTCTTTCGAGCAAAGATTTAACTCGCCAAAGATCGCCCTCATCTGTTAGTAATCTCTCTTTACCACAAAAAATTGTCAGTCTGCCTTATGACCCATCCCTCCCGTCTGGTGTTCAACCTTTCCCTTCTAGCCCTGACTACGGCTGCGCCTACCGTCCTGGCCCAAAGCCCTTCTGGAATGGCTAATCGCGAAATCGCGCGTCGTTATGCCCGTATTGAGGATGCGCGTACGGCAATGGATCGCGGCGACAAACTTTTTAGCGAAGGCGAGTACGATGGTGCGCTCAAGTCCTACAATAAAGCCATTGATTCTCTCCCCCCTAACGCTCCGCTGACACGGGACTGGATGGATCTGGCGCAACTCAAATATGCTGACTGCAGTGTGGCTGTGGCCAAAGAACGTGCGAAAGTGGGCAATTACAAGGAAGCTCGGGAATTGCTGGAAGGTGCCATCGTCATTATTCCAGGGCACAAAGCCGCCGCCACCTTTTTGCGTGAGTTGGATGACCCGGACCGCTGGCCGCCTGCACTCACGGCAGAGCACGTGTCGAATGTGGCCAAAGTGCAGGAAGGGCTGTTGCTCGGCAACAGTTCGGTTGAAATCGGCAACTATGATTCAGCCATCGCCCAGTATCAGGATGTTTTGCGGACGGACCCCTATAACAGCTCTGCCCGTCGTGGCATGGAAAATGCCGAGCGTAAGCGCCAAGCCTATTTCAAAACAGCTTACGACCACCAACGTTCCAAAATGCTTTCCCAAGTGGCGGAGGCATGGGAAGACAAGGTGCCGATCCAGGGCGGGGGAGTGACCTTTGATTATGGTGTGGGACGCAGCCCAGGTGCCTACTTGTCGGAAAAAATGAACAAGATCATTTTCCCGACGGTGCAGTTTCAGGGTGTTACCATTGATGAGGCCATCGAGTACTTGCGTGTTAAAAGCCGTGATTTGGACACTTTTACCGACGCTGGCGCGGTCAAAGGGGTCAACATCATTCTCCGCCAGGGCGAGGCTCCCAGCAACGCCTCCATCAGTCTGGATTTGAAAGATGTACCCATGTCTGAGGCGCTCCGCTATGTGACGGAACTGGCCCAGATGAAGTACAAGGTGGAAGCGCACGCTGTTTTGGTGGTGCCGCTTTCTGAAAATGCCAGTGAACAGTACACCCGCAGCTATCGTGTGCCCCCAGATTTCTTGAGCAATGGTGGTGGTGACGCAGGTGGTGGCGGTGCTGCACCTGCTGCTGCCGCAGATCCTTTCGCCGCTGGTGCTGCAGCTCCTGCCGGCGGTAGCCGACTGATTGCACGACAGTCTGCCAAGCAGATTCTTGAAGCAGCAGGTATTACATTCCCTGAAGGGTCCTCTGCCAGCTATAACCCTGCCACTTCTCAGTTGGTGGTGAGAAATACCCAGCCCAACCTGGACCTCGCAGAAGCGTATGTGGAATCAATCACCAAATCCGCCCCAAAGATGGTGGTCATCACCTCCAAATTTGTCGAAGTGACGCAGAAAAACACGGAAGAACTCGGCTTTGACTGGCTCTTGGGTGCTGCGGGCTTGAACAAAAACGTTTTCGTGGGTGGTGGTAGCACTGGCAATGGCAACGCATACAACGCTGCCAATTATCCGTTCGTAACCAACTATACCACTCTGCCGCAGTCAGTTAGTGACCCGAACAACCCTGGCCAAATGGTAAACGTATTTCCTGCTCTGCCTTTAACTGGTGCGGTTGCTGGTACTGTTCCTGCTGGCACCACAGCACCCTACCCTTATGGCGGCGGGTCTATCACCTCGGGAAACCGCAGCGGTGGATATGCCATTGGCAACAGCAGCATTGACAACCTGTTGTCCACGGGTTCAACCACTAGCACCAACAGTGTGGCCCCTGGTATTTTGTCCACAGCTGGCGTTTTCAGCAATCCGCAGTTCCAGACGGTGTTGCGTGGCTTGAGTCAGAAAAAGGGCGTTGATTTGATGAGCGCCCCCAGTGTGACGACGAAGAGTGGTACTCGTGCCACCATGGAAGTGACGCGTGAGTTTATTTATCCCACCGAATTTGACCCTCCACGTCTGCCACAGGGCGGTGGTGGTCTTAACCTTGGCGGTGGCGGCGGCGGCGGTGGTACTCAGATTGCCACTCCGACAACTCCAACGGCCTTTGAAATGCGCCAGACTGGGGTTCGTCTTGAGGCCGAGCCTACCGTCGGTGCTGATGGCAACACCATTGAGCTGACCCTCTCCCCTGAAGTGGTGGAGTTTGATGGATTCGTTAACTACGGCTCTCCCATTTATTCACCATCCAGCCAGTCAGTTCTGCCCATCCAACTTGGCACGGCCATCGCAGCGACCGTGGTGGGTACCAGCGCTTACATTCCGATCAGTACGCCTGAACGTCTGATCACGCCGAACATCATCAATCAGCCGGTGTTCTCGGTGCGTAAGGTGACTACCGGGGTTTCCATCTGGGACGGACAGACCGTTGCTCTCGGTGGCCTGATCCGCGAAGACGTGCAGGATGTGCAGGATAAAGTGCCGATCCTTGGTGACCTCCCCTTCGTGGGACGCCTGTTTAAAAGCGAGTCAGAGCAGCACTACAAACGCAACCTGATGATCTTTGTGACGGCTCACTTGATTGACCCCTCCGGCCAGCGCGTCAAGCCTGCTAACCCAACTGCAACCGTCACTGACGCTGCTGCCCCTGGCGCAGGCGGCAATGCCCTTCTGCCCACAGTGGCTGGTCCGAAATAACTGTAGCGGTCTATCTCTCACCTTGGTGTGAACTCATTTCAGGCAGGATTGCGTTGAGCATCCTGCCTGATTTGTTTTCGACCGGTTATTTCAGCCGGTTCGCAGACAGCAGGCTCATTTTAAAGTCTTTATTGCAATGAAATCTTGGTTGATCACAGGCGGTGCAGGATGTGGTAAAAGCTCATTTATAACGCTATTGCAGCAGCAATTTTCCCCGCCTCTGCCTTGCTTCTCCGCCGATGTAGCGGTGGCGGAAGTGGTGAGGCGCGAATCAACCCGTAGCGAACTGGTGGCGGCATTTGGCGCGCAGGCGCAGACGCACTCTGGCGAGGTAAACCGCCCATGGCTGCGTGAGGTGGTTTTACCAGACCCCGTGCTGCGCAGGCAACTGGAGGGCATCCTCCACCCACCCGTGCTTGCGGCACTCGAAAAGGCCCGTAGTGAGGCTGAAACGGCTGGGGTGAATCTTTTCCTTGCGGAAGTCCCCCTCCACTATGAGATTGGCGGTACAGTTTCAGCAGACCTTGTCATCGTGGTGGCTTCCAGCCGGTCGGTGCAGGTCAGGCGGATGATGGAAACCCGGGGGCTCGACGAACAGACCGTTCACAAGTTCCTGGAGGCCCAATGGCCCATCGAAGCCAAGGTCGAAAGAGCAGATGCCGTCATTTGGAATGATGGTTCTCTGGCCTCTCTTGAAGCCCAGGTGCTGACGCTGGCAAGTCCACTCTTGCAAGCATGAACGATCTATCTACCGAATCCCCCGCCATGGTTGCGGCACCCCCCGCCCCTGAAGTGACGGAAGCTACCCCTGTTGCCGAGTCCTCCTTGGTGAATCCCGCGCCGCAGCCCGAAGGCGCAGCGCTGGCCCACCCACCCACCCATGCTGCCGAGCCGCAGCGGACGGATGGTGCCCAGCCGCCGTTCCCAGAGGAAGTCTCGATCAATGACCTCCAGAATTCCTCGCTCGCAGAACTGCTGGAACTTGCCGAAACCGTGGGTTTCCGCCTGAATGCCAGCCGCACGAAGCACCAACTTATTTACGACCTGTGTTCCTGGCTCGCTGAGCACAAAACTCGCCTCAAGGTCGAGGGAGTGCTCGAAATCGGCACGGATAATTATGGGCTGATCCGTTACCCGAAATACAGCTTCACCCCGTTGCCGGAGGATGTTTTCGTCCCCTTGTTCCTGGTCAGGAAATTCAATCTGCGCGCGAGCCAGAGAATTGCAGGTATTGCCAAGGCCCCGAAGGACAGGGACAAATACCTGGCGATCGACCGCATCACCGAGGTGGAAGGTATTTCCATTGATAAATGGGAGACCCCCATCGAGTTCGACAAACTCACGGCCACTTTCCCCAACAAGCGCATCATTCTCGAAACGGCCAAGCCCTGCGCGGTGAGTTCCCGTATTCTTGACCTCGTGGCCCCGCTGGGCAAAGGGCAGCGCGGTCTTATCTGCGCTCCGCCGCGTTCGGGCAAGACGGTGATCCTGAAAGACATCGCCAAATCCATTTCGCAAAATCACAAGGAGATCGCCCTCATTGTGCTCCTGCTCGATGAGCGTCCTGAGGAAGTTACCGATTTCGAAGAAACGGTGCAGGGCTGCGAGATTTACAGCTCCACGTTTGACGAAAGTCCGAAGCGCCACAGCCAAGTGGCGGAGATCGTGCGTGAGCGCGCCTGCCGTCTGGTGGAAATGAAAAAGGACGTGGTCATCCTGCTGGACAGCATCACGCGTCTCGCTCGTGGTTACAACGCTATGCAGGGGGGCAAAGGAGCCATCATGTCAGGCGGGGTCGGCACCAAATCGCTGCAAAAGCCCAAAAAGTTTTTCGGTGCTGCCCGCAATGTCGAAGAAGGCGGTAGCCTCACGATCATTGCCACCGCGCTCATCGAAACCGAGAGCCGCATGGATGAGGTGATCTTTGAGGAATTCAAAGGCACCGGCAACATGGAGGCCACGCTGGACCGTGAAATCTCCGAGCGCCGGATTTACCCCGCACTTCATTTGCTCAAATCAGGCACGCGGCGTGATGACCTGCTCTACCACCCGGACGAATTCCGGCGCGTCACTCAGGTGCGCAAACAGCTTGCTGCCGTGCCTGCCGTCGAGGCTCTTGAGATGCTCATCCGCAACATCAACCGCACCAGCAACAATGCGGAAATCCTCCTCATGGGCCTGAAATGAACGAGGAAGGAACAACACCGAAGGACTACGAGTTCATCGACACCCCTGAGCATCTGAACCAATGGGTTGGCCAGATGCGAGCTTGGCTGGCGGAAAGCCCGGACAAGCGCTGCTGTCTCGATACCGAGGCGGACAGCCTGCATCATTACCACGAAAAGCTCTGCCTCTTGCAGGTGAACTGCGCCGGGCGCTATGCCCTAGTGGACCCGCTGGCCATCGCGGATGTGACCCCTTTGCTGGAACTGCTGGATGCGCATGAACTGTGGTTTCATGGCGCTGACTATGATCTGACGATGCTGCGGCGTACCTATGACTGGAATCCGAAGGTGATTCGCGACACGCAGATCGCCGCGCGTCTGCTGGGTGCGCGCCAGTTTGGCCTCGCGGCCCTGGTGAAAAACGCCTTTGATCTGGATCTCTGCAAAGCCTCGCAAAAAGCAGACTGGAGCCGCCGCCCGCTGCCGCCGAACATGCTTTCCTATGCGGTGGATGATGTGCGCTATTTGCTGCCGATCGCGGAGAAGTTCGTGGCTGATCTTAAAGCAAAGGGACGAGAAGACTGGTTTCATCAAAGCTGCCTTTCGTTGCAGGAAGACGTGGCTGCGCGAGACAATGTGGCGCGTGAAGATCCCTGGCGCGTGCAGGGCTGTGGCCGACTGCACCCCAAAGGGCTGGCGATTCTGAAAGGCATGTGGGAATGGCGTGAAGGCATCGCGAAAGAGCGGGACACCCCGTGCTTCAAGATCATGTCCAATAAGCAGATGGTGGCCTATGCCGAGCAGTTTGAAGCCGACCAGTCGCTGAATCCGCCGAATGGCTGGCGTCCGCGCTGGAAGAAGGAGTTTTTCGACATTGTGGCGGCCATTACGGCTTCCACTGCGGCTGACTGGCCGCAACGTGCGAAGAAAACCAAAGGCCGCCTGAGTGACGCGCAGCGAGATCAAATCGACAAGCTTTGTGCCCATCGTGAGAAAGTGGCGCTAGAGCTTGAAATCGAGCCTTCGTTGCTCGGATCTCGTGCGACGATTGAGGAACTCGTGGTTGACGGTCATCCGGCCAGTCATCTCATGAACTGGCAGCACGATCTGATGGCAAGTGGTCTGGAGCAGGTGCTGCAGGTGGCGGAGTAGATGGGTGTGGCGCTAGCACGCCCCTTCTATTTCTAGGTAGCAGACTCCATGGCGTACTAACGCTCTCGAAGTCGGGCGGTTTGGCGAAGGCGGCTGTGGTGGATGGGGATGCGATGGACGCCAAACACACCCAACCTACGGCCGGGCGCTGCGGCTGCTGTGCTAAACTATTTTTGCTTTAACCACTCCGGCAGGACGATGTCGGCGCTTTTAATGGAAGGGGAATTACCTTTCCAGACGAAGCCGGCATTTTCGAAGGTGGTGCGCTGCTGGCGCAGAAAGGTCAGTAGGCGGTGTGACATTTGCTGGTATGGGGAATCATGACGCACGGCGAAGGGCTGCACGGCTTTGGATTTGTCTGCGGGAAGGGGAATGGCATCGAAGTGGGCGGGGTCGTGGTGGATGTTGATGCCATAGACCACGGCAGCGTCGAGGGAGCCGGTGCGCATCTGATTGACGAGGAAATCGGCGGTGGGCACCTGGGAGGAGGCGTTCTTGCTCACGCTGTCCCAGAGATTCATGGACTTCAGCATGGAGCGGGTGAGAAAGCCGATGGTGGACTGCTCGGCATTGCAGATACCGACGCGCAGGCCAGGGCGGGCGAGGTCTGCGAGCGTGTGGATGTTTTGCGGATTGCCTTTGGGGACGGCGATGACGATTTCGGCTTCGGTGAGGATGATGGCTTCGGGGAATTCTTTTGCCACTGGGGGGACGAAGCAGACATCGCAGGCGTAATAGACGTCGGGGAACTTGGGATTGCTGCTGTCTCCCATGGTCTTCATGGAGGCGCAGAGAATGCCGCAGCCATTGAACACGGTGGTCATGGTGATGCCTTCGTGAGTGGCGAACTGCTGGAGGAGTTTTTCAATGGCGAGACGGTTTACGCCGCCGCTGTAGATGATCAGATCTGGCACAGCGGCCCACTTGTCTCCGGGCACGGCTTTGAAGCCCTGCTTTTGGAAAATGGCCCCGCCTTTTTCTGGGGCGGTGAGGTAACGGGCAAAGCGCAGTGCCTCAGCGGGGTGCTGGCTGAAGGTCAGCACGGCTGCGGTGGCGTGTTCTTCATGCTTGGCCAGCTCCGGCAGCGGCACGATCTCCAGTTTGAACTGCGGGACGACGGAGTCCCACACGATGGCGGCATCGACGGCACCGAGGGAGAGATCGGCGGCGATTTCGGTGACGGTGGGTTTCATCACGGCGGCTTTCGCGGCCAGCGGGTCCCACTCGGGGCCGAGCAGTTTTTTCACCACGCGGCCGATGCTGGCGGCTTCGGGATTTGCGAGGGCGAGTTTGATGTCGGGGTTCTTGAGAGCGGCGAGGCTGTCGATGTGTTTGGGATTGCCCTTGGCGACGGCGAGCACGGGCTTTTGGATGACGAGGGGGAATTCCTCGCGGGTGACTTCCAGTTTCTTCGCATCGGCTAGGGCACCGTCATCGGCGGCGATGAAGAGATCGCCCTGCTGGGTGATCTTGAGCTGGCTGAGCAGGGTGCCGGTGCCACCGTATTGGAGGCGGACTTCGGTGCCGGTGTCTTTTTGATAAGCAGCGGCGATGGCCTCCACCGGCTTTTTCATGCCTGCTGCGCAGAAGACCGTGAGTGGTGCGGAGCTGGTGCTGGCGGGTTTCAACGCGACCCAGGCGGCGCCGACGGCGGCACCGAGGCAGAGGACGATGATGAGTTTCTTCAGCATGATATGTGAACGTGGCAGAAAGGCCGGAATGCTCAAATGCTACGCGATCAATTTCTCGATCACCTGGCCGCCGAACTGGCTGAGCTGTTTGAAGCGGCCCGCATGGTAGAAGGTGAGTTTGTTGTCGTTGAGGCCGAGCAGGCGCAGCAGGGTGACGTGGAGATCGCGGACGTGATGGATTTCTTCGACCGCCTCCATGCCGCGATCATCGGTGCTGCCGATGGTGTGCCCGGCTTTCACGCCGCCGCCGGCGAGCCAGACGGTCATGGCTTTGGGATTGTGATCGCGACCGTAGGCGGTGCCGCCGCGCACGCCGTTGTCCGGGGTGCGGCCGAATTCGCCGCACCAGACGATGAGGGTGTCTTCGAGCAGGCCGCGTTGTTTGAGGTCTTTGATGAGGGCGGCGATGGGTTGGTCCACCTGGTGGATGAGATTGCCGTGGGCGCGCTCGATGTAGTCGTGACTGTCCCAGGTGCCAGCGTAGAGCTGCACAAAGCGCACGCCTTTCTCCACGAGCTTGCGCGCGAGGAGGCATTTGCGGCCAAAGGCGTCGGTGGCATCGCTGCCGATGCCGTACATGGCTTTGGTTTTTTCGTCTTCTTTGCTGAGGTCTAGAGTTTCGGGGACCTGAGTCTGCATGCGGAAGGCGAGCTCGTAGTTGTGCATGCGTGCGCGCAGTTCGTCGTGCCAGGGGTGGGCTTCGGCGTGGTGGGTGTTGAGCTGGGCGAGGAGATCGAGATTGGCGCGTTGATGATCGGACGCGATGCCTTGAGGCGGTTGCAGATCGAGGATGGGTGAGCCTTTGGGGCGCAGAGGGGTGCCTTGGAATTGTGCGGGGAGGTAGCCATTGCTCCAATTCGCGCTGCCGCCTTGAGGGTAGCTGATCTCCGGGAGCACCATGAAGCCTGGCAGGTCTTGATTTACGGAGCCGAGGCCGTAGGTGACCCAGGCACCGAGGGCGGGATCGCCGCCGAAGCGATTGCCGCAGTTCATTTGATACATGGCGGTGGGGTGATTCACGGAATCCACCTGGCAGCCGCGAAAGAAGCACAGCTCATCCGCCACGCCTGCGAGATGCTGCCAGGGCTCGCTCATCCACGCGCCGCTCTGGCCGTGCTGCGCGAACTTGAAGGGGGACTTCACGTAGTAGCGCTTGCCGCTTTCCATGGCGGATTTTTGTTTTCCTTCGCGGGTGAACTCCTTGAGGTGGAGCTTATCCAGCATGGGTTTTGGATCGAAGGTGTCGATGTGGGAGGGGCCGCCTTCCATCATGAGGAAGATGCAGTTCTTGGCCTTGGCGGGGATTTGCTGGGCCTTGGGGGCAAGAGGGCCGGTTTGTTCAGCGGCGAGCAGGGAGGTGAGAGCGACGCTGCCGAGGGAGGTGCCGAGGCCATAGACAAACTCACGGCGCGTGGGCGCATGCAGTGCGCGAGAACCGGCGCAGGGGAAGGGGGATGTTTTCACAGCAGGCTTCATTCTCCCCGCTTAAACGCTCGGAGTGTCGGAAAATAACACGCATTCACCCGTGAGCAGCCTTGGCAGCCATCCACAGCCTGCCCAAGCCCTGCACCCACTGAATGAGAGCTGTCTTTGCTTCGGCGGGATTGGTCAGCGGCTTCTCCTGATGGGCGACGCGAGTGTTGCGGAAATCGTTGATGGCTTTCGCCTCGGCCAGCAATGTCTTCGCTTCCGGGAAGTGGAACTCGGCTTTGATGTCTTCAAACACACCCGTGAGCTTTGCATTGTCGTGCAACGCGTAGTCGAGCGCGTTCCTGAGCAGGCCGAGTGGTGACACGCCGGTTTTGAAGACGAGCGTCTTCTTCAAGTTCCGGCCCATCTCCTGATAGTGCCGGTGCATCTTGGAGTCGATGCTGGCGAGGTAAGGGTCGAACCAGTCTTTCTGCGAGACCATGTTGTTCGGCATGTGCTTGGTGAGTTTCTGGATGATCAAACCTTTGGCTGCTTCATCGACGACACCGAGCAACGCCGTGAAAACGGGCGCGTAATTCACGCCCTGCTTCTTCTCAAAGAAACGGTAGAGCGAGATGGCTTCATCCGCCGCCTTGCGCAGACGTTCCGGCAGGTTGGCGAGCAGCGTGTCATCAACGATGGCCTGAGTCTCTGCTACCTTCGCTTCCAGCAAGCCTTGATTCGCGAACAAGGGCATTTCATCCTGAAATTTCTTCTCGTTGATCAGGTCATTGAGCGATGGCGCACACGTGCGCACCAGCTCGGCAATCGTGTGGCCTTGGAAGCGCTGGAAGACGCCTTCGGGCACGAACACATATTCCCATTTCACCAGCTTCGTGGATGCGGCCTTGCACCACTCCACCGCAGCGCGGGCTTTGATCGGCACGTCCTTGTCCACCTGCCCTTTCGTCTCGACGAGGTAGTAGTTGCCGGGCGTGATGCGGACAAAGAAATCCGGCGTGTAGAAGGCCAGCCGCATCCCATCCGAGAGGTAGTCAATGCGCAGGCATTGCGGCCCGGCGTTCTTGGCGAAGGCAGCGACATCGGAGGCACTGCTGCACCACCCAACAAAAGTCGTCTCCAGCGTGCGGTTGCATGTCACCAGATTGAATATCGTGCGTGGCGACTGCTGCACCGGGCGGCGCTCGCTCACGGTCACTTGGAAGGGTCTCCAAGACGTTACGGAGACGGGCGTGGCCTCCCTCTCACGCGTCTGCTGCTGCACAGTCTTCTGACGAATGAGCGGCACAAAGACGGCACGCACATGTTCGCGCACATCACCTGCCGACAGCCTCGACGCGAGCGCGGAATCAAAGAGTGAATGCCCGCCACCAAAGAGCACTTGCTCAAGGAAGAACTGCACGAGCGGGGCAAGCACCTGATGCGTGCTCTTGATTTTGCACACGTATTCCAGTTCCTGAACAAAGAATGACACCGCGCCAACACCTGACTCCAGCAGTGCCAGGTTTACCTTCATCTCAGCCACGAGCTGGCCGCTGATGAGGTGGCGCTCTTGGTAGTTGAGTTCGGTGGGACCGAGGGAGCCGAGCGGCAGCGGCTTGTAGGGGCTGAAGGCCGCACGCACTTCCGCTTCTGTGATCGCTCCCAGCACGGGCAAGGTTTGGCTGGCAGCGGTCAGACGTGGGATCAGGATGTCCAGCGCCGGCGCGTCCTTCTTCGTCGTGTCGGGGTAGATCGAGATCGTCGTGGTCGGCACGTTGGTCACGTCCACGGTTTCCAGCGGCAATCCCTCCTGCGCCAGCTCGTCGCGATAGAGCCGCGCGAAGGCCTCATGCTCCACCACGGCCACAACTTCATGAGCCTGTCCCGGCGGAGTCATGCGGCGCAGGCCGCGGCCCAGCGTTTGCTCTGGCAAAATGCCGGCTGGCGAGCTGTAGGGGCGCAGCGGCACAATCGTTGTCACGTTGCGCACGTCCCAGCCCTCCCTGAGCATCAGCACGCTCACGATGCAGCAATACGGGCTGCTGTTGCCATCGAGTTCGCGGCTCAGCTTGCGCAGTGCCTTCAGGTCTTCGTCACTGATGTCCTTGTCGCTCTCCACGAACTCCTCACGAGCACTCGCCCCAGTGCCGATCTTCTTGACCTTGCCCTTCAGGTTCGTGTGCAGGTTGATGGTCCTGCCATTCAGCTCTTTGAAGACGGCATCGCCATTGAGCCGTGCCGTGATTTCATCCGCAGCCTTGGTGTTCTCGCACATGATGAAGAGCAGCGGCTTCTTGCCGCTCTTGAGCCATTCATCCCGGCTCTTCAGCCAGCGTTCATACCCCAGCTTGATGTGCATCTCGTATCGGTGCGACGCATTGTCTGTGTGCTGTTCGATCAGCTTGCCCACGGAGCCAATCACTGGCGTCTTCACGATGCCCGCGTCCACCGCCTCGCCCAGTGGTGTGTCGCAGACGATGTGCTTGAAGTAGTTCGCCTTGTTGTCCTTCGGTGTGGCGGAGAAATCGAGCTGCGCCACGAGTCCGCCGTTGGCGCGCTTGCGGATGGTGTCGTGCAGAAACTTGATCGCCTCGTTCCATGCCGAATCCGGGTCCCAGACGTGGTGCGCTTCATCATTGAGCACCATCACCCGCTGATGGCCCGTGATGCGCTCCCGCAAAGCGGCGCTGGTGTCCAGTGCATTGGCCTTGCTGACGGTCGGTCCCATCCAGTCGTGCATCTCGCCGCTCTCGCGTTTGCGGCTGTTGTCGAACAGCCGGTGAATGTTCGTCAGGTACAGCGTGCCGCCGGTGTTGGCACCGCTGGCCTCGTCTTGCAGTACGGTCGTCAGGTTCCAGTCACCACGCCACTCCACCGGGATCAGCGGGTCGTTGTCAAAGATGTCCGGCCCACCGCCCTCCGGTTTGAAGTCTTCCTTCAAGCGCTCAAACACCGTCAGGTTCGGAGCCACCACGACGAAATGCTTCGCCATCGGTGAATCGCTCTCTCGCAACGCATGAAAGTAGCTCCACACGATGGCGAGACTCATCACCTTGGTTTTGCCGGAACCAGTCGCCATCTTGAAGGCGTAGCGGCTCCAGGCATCTTCCTCCTCCGTCACGCCCAGCGCAGCCGTTTCAGCATACGCACCGCCAAACTCCGCGATGAGCTGTGACAGGCAGTCCACGCCACGCACCTCCTTCAAATACACCAGCGTCTCCACCGCCTCACGCTGGCAGAAGTAATAGCGGAACTCATTCCCACCCACGCTGTGCGCTCGGCCAAACCAGTGATTCAGCAGATAAC
Source organism: uncultured Verrucomicrobiota bacterium (assembly GCA_903848465.1). Taxonomy (GTDB): domain Bacteria; phylum Verrucomicrobiota; class Verrucomicrobiia; order Verrucomicrobiales; family Verrucomicrobiaceae; genus Prosthecobacter. Next base: position 40,094 of record CAINGK010000166.1, on the reverse strand, counting down.
GTGACGTGTCACTGGCACCCGGATAGAACGACTCGCGCCACATCTTCACCTCAGGTCGCAGGTTCTGTGCGATGCCGATGCCGCTTGGCCTGCGGCCCTGCCGTTCATCCGCACCCACACCACTCTCGGCACGCACGCGATGCTTCGTCGGCTCATCCCATGCGGCGAACAGCGGTTCGAGCGATTCGGTCTTGATGGTCAGGGTTTGGGCTTCAGGCATGGTGAGAAAGAATTGGTGACAAAATCATTAAGGACAGAATCATCAGAAATCAGTTTGGATCGGCGGCGGATTGGCAATGATTTTGTCCACCATGATTCTGTCATCGCTCCGGTTCATGCTCCCACCTCCAGTGTGATGCTTGTATCGCAGCCGAACACATCCACGACCTTCACGCAGATCGTGTGCTTGCCGCGTTTGGCATAGACATGCCCGGCATCGCTTACCGTCTTCAGACTACGATCCTTCCGTGTGCGGTAGTCCTGCCAGTCATGGTTGAAAGGCTTATCCGGGTGCCAGTCGAAGTCCACCGCCCAGAAGTCGATGAAATCCATGCCGCTTTTCACCGCCCGTTCCATGAGTGCTTCGAGTTCTTTGCCAGGCACTTCGGAGAGTGAGGGCAGAAACTTCATCAGCTTCACATCGCAGCACATTTCTGCTTTCTGCTTTCCATTTTCAGCTTTTCTGACCACGACCTCCGCTTCCAGCACCGCCATCTCCAGAAACGGTGGCGGTGACTTGCGGTTCTTCTCCATGATTTCGCGTGGGATCGGCACCAGCTTCATCTTCACGCCCAGCTCGGCTTCCAGCGCGAGCGTGAAGGTGCGCAGTTCCATCTCAAACTCCCACGCGAGGCAGAACACCTCGCGCCCGCCCGCACTCCTCACGGCTTCGGCGACTGCGCGAGCCTCATCGCGTGTGAACAGGCCATCAATGCCATCCACATGGCAGAAGGCCCCGGCCTTGCGCCCATGCAGCAACGGATTCGGTGGTGAGGTCAGTACTTCGCTCTTGAAGAACTCCAGCACCACGCGGCGATGCTCCTCCTCAGCGCCTTTCAGCCGATCCTTCTGCCACCACTGCCGTTCGTAGCGGCCCAGGTTGTGAACGTCGAAGGCACGATAAGTTTGGCCTTCAATGTGAAGCTTGCGCTGGAGTTCGATCAAGCGCTTGCGGCTCGTGTGAATCGCAAAGCGCCCGAGGTCAGACATGATCCAGCGTCTCCCCAGTCTTTCTGCTACAGCAGCCGTTGTCCCACTGCCTCCAAAGAAATCAGCAACCAAGCCACCTTCTGGACAGCTTGCTTGAATGACTCTTTCCAGAAGTTTTTCTGGTTTTTGTGTCGCGTAACCAACCCGTTCTGGGTCTTTTTGTTGGAGATGGCTAATGTCAGTCCAAACATCAGGCGGAGCCATCTTTTCATCCTCATAATAACGATAAATCCGGCCCGCTGATTTGATGGTGAAATATATTCTGCCGTCCTCATCTACCTCACGCTTCATGTTGTTGCGTTTTTCAGCTCCACGCGCAACCCCTGCGGCGTCCACGTCGAAATACCAAGATTGAGATTTTGAGACGTAGTGAATTGTGTCGTGTTTGAAGGCAAATTGATTCTCGGGTGTGCCGCCGCTCCTGTAGTGCCAGATCACTTCATTCAGATAGTTGTCCTTCCCAAACACACCCTCAAGGATCATCCTTAGCATGGCAGTAACTCGATAGTCGCAATGAACATAGAGTGAGCCTGTCTCGGACAAAAGCTCTCGCATCAGCGTCAGCCGCTCATACATCATGTGCAGATACGAGTCGGTGCCCTTGCCCCACATGTCGCGGTAGGCGACCATCTCCAAGGTCGATTGGTCCTTGCTCACGGTTTCCTTCCCATCGCCGATGGGCACGTCCATCGTGAAGTCCGCGCCAACATCAAACGGCGGGTCGATGTAGATGAGGTCGATTTTGCCTTTGAACTCTTTCAACAAGCTGGCCATGACCAGCTTGTTGTCGCCCCAGATGAGGCGATTGCGGAAGTCATCGCGCTTCCTGCCACCGAGCTGCTTTTCAAACAGCTCCATCTGGCCCTCGGCCTCGGCGCGTTGGCGTGGTTCATCGACGGTTTCGATCTTCTGCATGGGTAGTGACCACGCGGCGATGTCCACCTCGCGGCGGTTACCGTATTCGTCGTATTTGCCATCCCACACCAGTTCGGTGCGCATCAAGGAAAGCGGATGGGGACTGGCCGGTCCCCAGCGGAAGGACGCAGTGGCGTCCTTGTCTGTGTTTGCAGGCATGGCTGTTCGCTGCGTGCGAATCAGCCCTGTCATTGGGAGGTCTGTCCTGTGTGAACCCTTTCCTGGGTGCCTGAATACGATGAGGGGCGTGCCTACACACGCCCCGTCTCAGGCACCTAGGAAGGCCCACACAGGAGCGCTTTCAACACGCCCCCATTCGGGGCGTGCTTTGAGCGCATGTCCTGTGTTTGCGAAATTTCCTAGGTTTCGAGACGGACAGCAGCCGAAGCTACGCGAATTGGTTTATGTATGGGTGGTCAGAAGGTCATTCGTGGGATTAAAAATGGCGAGGAAGTCCGATGGTAGCCAAGCGCCGGAAGAAGTGCAAGAACGCTCTGTAAAACGCTGAACAAAGGTTGTGCTGGCTCAGCCGTAACAATGCAGCCGAACGGCAATCCGCATTCTGGTGAATGCGGCTACACTTGTATGACTCGTTCCAGTGAGCATGGGCATCATCGCGTGCATCGTTACGGGTCAGTAGAGGTAAACGAATTCATTCGAGTTCAGCAGGACGAGGCAGACATCGGCAAGCGCACGCGTTTGTGCATCGACATCGGCGGGTTGGAGATCGGGGATGAAATCGGCGTAGCCGGGGAGCTTTTCCTGGAAGCTGAATTTTTCGCCGGTGTTTTCCTCCACTGCATCGCGTTTCACACTGAGCGGTGGCTGCGGCTGTTTGAAGGCGATGGTGGTTTGTCGGGCTACCATGTCCTGCCAGTGGGTGGTGCAGGCGGATTTTTCGGCGGCGGAGGGTGGGCGGCCATAGGTGAGCTGGAAGAGGCGGGTGATCACATCGGCTGGCTTTTCCTTCATCACGCGATTTGCGAGAGCGAGTGCGCGGTCGTAGCTGGCCTGGCCATTGAAGAGGCTGAAGACCTGGGGCGTGACGGTGGAGACATCGCGGGCTTCGCAGGAGAAGTCGGGGCCGGGTTCGTTGAAGACTTCCATGAAGGGATCGCGCACGCCGCGAATCTTCAAGGCATAGAGGCTGCGGCGGTGGCGCTGCGCGGGCTTCGCATTGGGCACCCAGGCGGAGGCGAAGGTGCCCATGACCTGACGTGGCTGCATGGCGACTTCGATGTTGATCTCGGGGCGGTTGGGAATGCCGCCGAGTGTTGGGTTCAGCTCGCCGGTGATGCTGAGCATGGCATCGCGCATTTCTTCGGCCATGAGGCGGCGGGGTTTGAATGCGGCGTAGGATTTCTCGGCTTCCTCGTGGGTTAACTTGCCAGTGAATGCCGAACTGCGCTGATAGGCGGCGCTGGTCATGATGAGGCGATGCAGTTCTTTGAGGGACCAGTTTTTCTCGACCAGCGTGGCGGCGAGCCAGTCGAGGAGTTCGGGATGCGTGGGCTTTTTGCCGGTGCTGCCGAAGTTGTTGGGATTGCCAGCGATGGCTTGGCCGAAGTGCCAGAGCCAGAGGCGATTGACGATGGCACGGGTGGTGAGCGGGTTGTCTTTGCTGGCGATCCAATTGGCCAGTGCGGTGCGGCGGCCAACGATGGCATCGGGAAACTCGACGCTGCTGAGTACGGACAGGGCGGCGGGTTTCACGGGTTTGGTGGGTGAAAAGGGATCGCCGCCGCCGAGGATGGCGGTTTGTTCTAGTTCGCCGTTTGTCATGCGGTCCTGGGGCATGCGAACTGGCTGGTAGATACTGGTGACCTGTGGTGTGCGGCCATCATAGACGCTGAAGGCAAAGGGTTCGTAGCGTTCCAGTTCCCACTTCAGGCGTTCGAGGCCTTTGCGCGCGACGCGTTCGTTGCCGTAGTCCTCCGGTGCGAAGCCGACGAGCTTGGGCGGGTATTGGTCTTCGGGTATGTTTTGCTTCTGCAACGCAGTGCGGGCGGTTTCAAAGACGCCGGTGAAGCTACGGTTCTTCTTCATTTTGCCGCCGTTGGCGATGAAGGCGCGAGCGGAGGCTACGGCTTTGTCCCAGGCGCTGTGGTCGAGCTTCTTTGCGGCGAACCATTTCTCGGAGTTGGCGAGCAGCTTGTCGTCAAGACGGGCGAGCATGGTCATGTGTTCGATGCGGCGTGTTTCCAGGTATTTGCTTTCATCGAAACCGGTGGTGTTTTCCGAAGGCAAAAATGGGGCGGGGCGTTCGGCAAGCTGGGTGGTGCCGAAGCAGGCCTGCATGGAGTAGTAGTCATGCGTGGGCACGGGGTCGAACTTGTGATCGTGGCAGCGGGCGCATTGGAGGGAGTGGGCGAGGAAGGTTTCGCCGACGCTGTTGGTCACATCATCGAGGAAGCGCTGGCGTGCGACCTTGGCGACTTCCATGGCGGTGAGTTCCCAGGGGCCCATGCGGAGGAAGCCGGTGGCGATGAGTGTTTCGGAATTGTCGGGATGCATTTCATCACCGGCGATCTGTTCTTTGATGAACTGGTTGTAGGGTTTGTCGGCATTGAAGCTGCGTACGACGTAGTCGCGGTAGCGCCAGGAGTTGCCGCGCTCGTAATCGTTGGCGAAGCCGCTGCTGTCGGCGTAGCGGGTGACATCGAGCCAGTGGCGGGCCATGCGCTCGCCGTAGTGCGGCGAGGCGAGCAGGCGGCTGACTAGATGCTGGATGCTGGAGGCTTGATCCTGGATGAACTCTTTTTCGAAGGCGGTGATTTCTTCGGGGGTGGGTGGGAGGCCGGTGAGGTCAAAGGTGGCGCGGCGGATGAAGGTGCGGGCATCGGTGGCGGGCGCGGGTTGCACGCCTTCGGGCAGGTGCAGGGCGAGCAGTTCGTCGATGGCGTTGGCGCTTTTGACCGCTGGCTTTTTCACGGGTTGATAGGCCCAGAGACCTTCCGGCTTGTAGCGGCGGTTGGCCCATTCGGGGGAGAGTGCGCCGGTGGTTTTTACGGTGATGCCGTCTTCGGCGCTCCATTTGTCGGCGTTGGCTTTTGCTAGGGCGCTGCGTTTGGCTTCATCCGGCCATGGGGCACCGCCGGTGATCCAGTCTTTGATCCAGCTCAACTGCTCTGAGTAGAGTTTGTCTGCTTCCTTCGGCGGCATGGCGTCCCAATCATCCTCGTGCTGGCGGGTGGAGGCGAGATAGAGGGGGCTTTCTTCTGGTTTGCCGGGGACGATGGAGGGCTTTTCGCTTTCGCCGCCTTTGAGGGTGCTTTGCAGCGTGCGCATGTCGAAGCCGCCTTTGATTTTTTGTTCGTCATTGCCGTGGCAGGCGAGGCACTTTTCCTGGAAGAGTGGCCACACGCGGCGCACGAAAAGGGACGTGGCGTCCTCAGCTTGGAGCGAGGCAGCAAGCAGAAGAACGAAAGAAGCAATGATGCGTGTCATACGGTGAAGAGGAAACGAAGGAGAAGTGCGCTCTCTCATCATCATTCGGTGTTTCGACGCGGCAGTGCAAATATTCCGATCTGGATGACGGGGATGGTTGCTTGGCTGTGACCATGCAGTCGAAGTCTTGGCAAGATGTGGGCTCAAACTTACCAGAGGGTGAAGGCTCGCGGCAGCGTCTGGAGTGCGTGCGGTCCTTCGGCGCTTTCGCACGGCCTCAGGCCCACGGAAAGCTCCAGAGGGCTGGAGCACTCCAAAACGCTGTCGCGCAGCAGGAAGCCCCTGCGCTCACGCGAGCGCGAAGCGTCTTGGAGTGCGTGCGGCAAGCCTAGGCGCGACGCCGCTTTCGCAGGCTGGGGGGGGCGCTCTGCACCAATCGAAGTGCTGCTGCTTTCGCAGGCCGAATAGAGGGCTGTGGCCGGACAGCACGCTGGACCCCGCGAAAGCGGTGCCGCCGATGCGGGCTTGCGCCGTGCATCTCTGTCACCGCAGTTCAGACGCTGGCGCGCTTGCTTGGCTCCCAAGTGCATGCTTGGCGGTATTGACGCTAAACATGGTCGCCTGCGTCCGTATGCCTTCATCATGGACCGCCGCGACTTCATCAAGACCACCAGCGCCGCCGCTGCTGCAGGGCGGACATTCTTGTCTGCTGCTCCTGCCGCTTCGCGTCAGCCTGACCTGATCAAAACCGAAAACGCGAAACCCGGTGCGAGTTTTCAGCTCACGCGCATGCGGCCAGATGGTGCCAAATCGTACCGCACCTCGCTCATTGAAGGCTACTGCTCGCGGCAGTCAGTCAAAGCGGGGGAGAAGCTCGAAATTTTTGTCAGCACGAAGCCGGTGGCGAAATTTACCATCGACGTCTTTCGCATGGGGTACTACGACGGGGTTGGCGCGCGGTTGATGACGACGCTCGGTCCCTTCGAAGGCAAAGAACAAGCCGTGCCCGAGATGGGAGACAAGCGCCTGCGCGAGTGCCAGTGGGAAGCCGCCACCACGCTCACGATTCCAGATGATTGGCCCAGCGGTGTGTATCTTGGGCGGTTGAGCACCGTGCCTGAGGCCGCCGACAAACCCTACTGGCAGAGCTATCTTGTTTTCATCGTCACGGACGACCGCCCTGCCGACATTCTGTTTCAGTTCAGCGACAACACCTGGCAGGCCTACAACCGCTGGCCGGTCAATGAATCGCTCTACACCGATCCGCGCGCTGCGCATGCGCCTGGTGTCAGCGTGAGTTTTGACCGGCCCTACGGCAAGTATGTGCAGATCTTTGACAACCCGCAGAGCATGGGCAGCGGCGAGTTTCTGCTGTGGGAATATCCGCTGTGCTACTGGCTGGAAAAGGAAGGCTACGACGTGACCTACTGCTCGAACGTGGATAACCTCAATCCCGCCAACCTCGCCCGCGTCAAAACGATGATCAGCGTGGGCCACGATGAGTACTGGGACCTGCGGCAGTACGCCAACGTCAAGCAGGCCATCGCTGATGGTCTGAGCGTGCTCTGGCTCTCCGCGAACGATGTTTATATGGTCACGCCGTTCACGCCGAACGTCCAAGGCGCGGCCAACCGACGGCTCACTCGCGAGACTTGTTACGGCGAATTTCGCGAGGAGGAGAAGGAGGCGTACTCCAAAGTGCTCGGACCCTTTGAAAACCCCGGGCCGGATGAGCGCGACATCATCGGCGCGCGCACCATCGTGCCCTTCAATGGCGGTGGTGACTGGACCTGCGCGAAGCCTGAGCACTGGCTGTTTGCAGGCACTGGCATGAAGCAGGGTGAGAGCATCCCCGGCCTCGTGGGATGGGAATTTCATGGAGAACCCGACACCGCGCGGGCAGGGCTTGAAGTCGTCGCTGAAGGCAACGTCTGGGCTGGGGGGACACGTCTCGGTAAATACGCCGCCACGCTGTACGAAGGCCCGAAGAACAACATCGTCTTCAACGCCACCACCATCTTCTGGAGCCAGGGCCTCAGCGACCCGCCCGGCCACATGATTCCCTGGAGCCACTTTTCACGCCCGCATGGGCCGGATGCGCGGGTGCAGCGCATCACGCAGAATGCGCTGAAGCGGGCGATAGGGTAAAAGTCTCAATCAAACACAATCAAACTCCGCGCCACCTCGCCGCGTTGGAGGGCGTCGTAGGCTTCGTTGATCTCGGAGAGCGGGTAGCGTTTGGTGACGAGTTCATCCAGCATGAGGCGGCCGGATTGGTGCATGCCGATGAGCAGTAGCAGGTCGGTGCGCGGCTGGGTGCTGCCGTAGAGGCTGCCGCGCAGGGTTTTCTCGGCATAGACGAGTTGGTTCACATTGATGGAGGCACGGTCCGCTGCGCTGGTGATGCCCACCATCACGCACATGCCGCCCTTTTTCGTCGCATCAAAGGCCTGCTCGGCGGTTTTGCCGGAGCCGTAGGCTTCGAAGGCATAGTCCACGCCTTTGCCATCGGTGAGGTCTTTGATGGCCTGCACGGGATCGCCCGCGTTGATGTCCACGTAGTCCGTGGCACCGAACTGGCGGGCATCGCCCTCTTTGCGGCTGAATTTGTCCACGGCGATGATCTGCCGCGCCCCAGCCATGCGGGCACCTTGCACGATGTTCAAACCGATGCCGCCACAGCCGATCACGGCCACGGTGCTGTTGGGCTGCACTTTGGCGGCACGCTCCACCGCGCCTACGCCGGTGATGACGCCGCAGCCGATGAGCGCCGCTTTTTCAAACGAGAACTCTTTGGGGATCTTCACCACCGAGGCCTGCGGCATGGTGGCGAGGGAGGAGAAGGCGGAAACCCCGGCGTAATGCCGGATGCTCTCGCCAGCGGAGTTCTGAAAGCGGGTGGTGCCATCGGGCATCAGGCCGGTGAAGCGCATGGCGGTGCCCATGTCGCACAGCGCCGGGCGGCCGCTGCTGCAGTACTCGCATTTCCCGCAGGAGCCGCGCCAGACGAGGATCACATGATCGCCCACCTCCACGGCGGTGACGCCTGCGCCCACGGCTTCGATGACACCGCTGCCCTCATGGCCGAGGATGATGGGCATCGGCATGGAAAGGTCTCCCTTCATCACATGCAGATCGCTGTGGCAGACCCCTGCGGCCTTCATTCGCACGGTCACTTCACCTGGCTGGGGCGGCAGTACGCGCACCTCTTCGATGCGCAGAGGTTGCTTGTCTTCATACAATACGGCAGCGGGGGCGAGGGTGAACATGGTGGGATGAGAGAGCATTCGGGCGCACGGGCAAGCAATACGTTCATAGAGTTGTAGCGCGTCAGAACTGCTTGATTTGGCTTGGCCCCGCTCGAAGTTCAGTGACAAGGCTGCCGCTTCGTGGTGGCTAACAATCATTCAACAACATTATGAAACGTTCTCTCTGCCTGATTGCCGGACTCCTCACTCTTTCTCTTCTCCCGGCAAATGCTGCTGATGAGAAAACCTTTCCTGCCAAGGCCCCCGTCCTCAAATATGAGATACCCGCCAAGTGGACCAGCGAGGTGGACCCCAAGGATGGCAGCATCTCCATCAACTCCGATGACGAGCGGGTTTCGATCAATTTCGGCGAAACCGAGGCTGAGGCCACGATGGAGATCTTTAAAGTCATGCTGCCGGCGATGGTGAAGGAATTCAAGGATGCCAAGGAAGTGGATGCTCCGAAAGAGCAGATCGCCGACGGCCTCACGGGCTATACGTCCACCTATACCGGTACGGTTGAGGACAGCCCCGTGGTCATCATCATGGTGCTCTTCAAAGCCGGGAAGGACCGCTCCATTATCGGGAACTTCATCTTGGAAAATCCATCGACACTGCCAAAAGAGCAGGGTGAAAAGTTTGAGGCGTTCATGAAGTCGCTGAAAGCCGTCGAGAAGTGACAGAGCTCGGCTGAAGTGCTGTCTCATACGGGGATTTCGGCGCTGGACGGCTCCCTGCCGTTCTAGCGCCTCACCGTTGGCAGGTTCATGCATCACTCCACTCCTCGGTTGCAGGTACCGCCGGTCTCGCTGAGATAGCGTCCGCATGTTTTCCAACCGCAAGACATACCCAATCCTCGGCGCTCTGGCGCTGCTGGGCATGACTGGTGTCCGCGCGCAGGCACCGTCGGCGCAGGCACCTGTGTCGTCCGCCCCTGCGCCTGCCGCTGAAAAATTGCCGGATTTGCCGGCGCTACAGGCGGCGGCGCTCGCCATCGAGGTGAAGCTGCCTTCGCAGGTGGTGCAGCCGCAGACCTATTTCGATCTTTCCTCCGTGCAGCGGGAGCGCTGGCGGAAGTTTCTACCGCAGACGCTGCTGAAGCTTACCCGACGTGAGCGGGTGCAGATCGTGGTGCTGGGAGACGCGATTCTCGATGGTGCGCAGGGCGTGGCTGGCGTGGACCCGCTGCTGAAAAGTTTTGCCGGTGAGTTTGCGAGCAAGCTGGCGGCACAGTTTTACTACACCGGGGGCGTGCGAGTGGTACGGCCCGGCGACAAATTGCGTGCCAAGGAATCCATGGTGCTGGGGCCGGAAATTTTGATCCAGCCGGTACGTGCGTCGAGCATCATCTCGGCGGCTTCCGCGCTGGCCACGGTGGGCTTTCAAGGACAGCCGGATTTGGTGCTAGTCGCGCAAGGACTGGAAGATGGGCTGGCGGGAGTGCCTGCGGCGGATGTGGCGGCGGCGTTTCGCAGTCTGCTGGACACGGCACGCGGCAGGCGGCTCGAAGTCATCGTTGCCGGACCAATACCGCAGGCGGCGGACCCGGAGGAGGCCAGTCTGGCGCTCACGCGTGGGCCTGCCAGCGTGCTGCGGGAGGCCTGTAAGAAGGCGGAAATCATCTTCTCGGACCTGGGCGATTTATCCCGGCTGCTCGAAACTCCTCCCGGTGCGACGGGGCCGGATCAGGTGTTCCCGGCTTTAGTGCAGGCCTATCAAGGCCTCCTGAACCCTGTCCCCGCTGACAAGGTGGCGACGCCAACCACGGCCACGCACGCGGCGCTGGGTCGTCTCTTGTTCCAGGATGTGATGCAGGGCGCACCCACTGTGCCGTGGCAGATCAGCGCTGCCAAAGCCACGCTGACAGGGCAGGGTGGGCTGATGCTGGAATTTACGCTGGCCAACACCCGGAGCGAGGCCCTGGCTCTGACGCTGCTGCCGCTGGTGCCTGCCGGAATCGACCCCAAGGATACGAACCCCGAGGTCAAGCTGGCGGCTGGTGCCAAGCAGACGGTGAAGGTGAATTATGCCATCACGGACACCGGCTTTCTGCCGCTGACCGACGGCGAAATGTGGCTGCCGGTGCTCGTGATCGCGGGCAATCTGTCGCGCATCGAGGACATTGTGGTGCCGCTGCAGCCGCTCAGCCTCACCTGGAATGTGCGTGCGGCATTCAATCAGGAGAAGGAGTTTGCACCGGAACTCGAAATTGAAAACAGCAGTGGAGCCAGTCTGTCCGCTAAGTGGGAGTCGAACTGGGGAGGCAAATCGCAGGAGGGCAGTATTTCTCTGGAGGCCAGTGGTTCCGAGGTGCTCAAGCTGGCGCTGCCGCTGCCGACGGAAGGGAAGACACCTCGGCGTCAGGTGCTGCCGCTGAAGCTGACCGTGAACTCCGGCGGTGTGAAGCAGGTGTTTGACCGCAACCTGGAAATCACTCGTAACATGGGACTCAAGGAGACGGTGCCCATGAGTGCTGCGGACGGGCAGGAAAGCGCCGTGACGCTGCGCGCGGATGCTGACAGCTTGAAGCTGTTTTTAACACTCGATCTATCTGGGGTAAGTCTCGCGGACGACTCGTCGGGCAAGGGGTTTGAGCTGCTGCTGAATCTCGACGCACGTAGCTACGGCGAGCGGCTGATGCCGGGGGCTACGGCGGCGCTGCGCATCACTGGCAAAGCGGCCGATGGCGAGGCGATGGTCGATCCAATTGCGCCCTGGGCGTTTGGCAGCGGCTATGCGGCGGTGTTTGAGGCGAAAGAAATCCAGGCCTCTCTGAGCAGTGCCGCCGGTGGTGGCCGTAGGCTGACCATCGCACTGCCGAAAAGCTACCTCTACCGCCACGAATGGGCCTTGGGAAACGACAACAGTCAGGTGGGCCTGAACGTGCGCCTCAGCGGCGGCGGGCGTGATTATTTCCTCACCCGCAGCAGCCGTCAGGGCGATGATGCGGAGAGCTTGAGTGTCCTGGAATTGACCGACAAACCCACGCAGCGCTGGACCGTGCGCGTGGAGTAGAAGTAGAAAACGAACATGGCTGAAGAACGAGCGAGTAAAAAATTGTGGGACCGTGCAGCGTGGAAAGACGCGAGCTTTTTCCTGACCTACCTGCGTCCGCACAACAACGTGTTCATCCCGGCGCTGATCGCGCTGGCGATCACGGGTGGCATGACGATCGTGTTTATCAAAGAACTGGCCGCTGTGGCCGGACGGGGGATCGGTGGTGCCCACGGACCGGAATGGATGGCCGAACTCAATCGCAGCGCCTGGTTCCTCGTTGGCATCGTGGCGGTGCAGGCGGTGATCGCGTTCTTTCGCATCCTGTTGTTTGCGAAGGCGTCCGAGCGAGCGCTCGCAGCCCTGCGGCTGGACACTTTCAGCCGCATCATCCGGCTACCGATGGCGACGCTGAACCAGCGCCGAGTCGGCGAACTGGCCTCGCGCTTGGCCAACGATGTCGAGGCCATGCGCGAGACGCTGGTGGTCACGATCCCGATGCTGATCCGGCACACGGTGATGCTGACTCTCTGTCTGGTGCTGATTCTGAACATGTCGGTGAAGCTCTCGCTGTTCATGGTGGGAACCATTCCTGTGGTGATCGTGATGATCGCCATTTTCGGCTCGCGCATTCGCAAGCTGACGAAGCGCGCGCAGGACAACCTCGCCGCCTCGCAGGTGGTGGTGGATGAGAGCCTGCAAAGCATCGTGAGCGTGAAAGCCTTCCGCAATGAGGCCTATGAACTGGCCCGCTATGACAAGAACCTCAGTGAATACCTGCGCACCGTGCTGCGTGCGGCGATTCCGCGGGCCTCGTTCATCGCGTTCATCATCTTCGCCTTCAGCGTGGCCTTGATCCTCGTGACCTGGTATGCCATGCGCATGCTGAACGATGGCGGCATCGGCAAGGAGGAACTGACGCAGTTCGCCGGGCTTAGCGGTATGATCGCAGCCTCGTTCGTGCAGTTTCCTGAACTGATCACACAGCTCCAGAGGGCGCTCGGGGCGACCGAGCGTGTGCGTGAAATCTTGCGTGATCAAACGGAGCCGGATGACACGGCAGGTGCTTCGAAACAGCGCTTCAAAGGGGAGATCGACATGCATGATGTCAGCTTTGCCTACCCCACGCGTCCTGAGGCCGTGGTGCTGCGTGACTTCAATTTGCAGGCCAAGGCTGGGCAGCGCATCGCGCTGGTGGGGCCAAGTGGTTCGGGCAAATCCACGAGTGTGGCGTTGCTGTTCCGCTTTTACGATCCGACCACCGGCGAAATCCGCATTGATGGTCAGCCGATTCGCGAACTCTCGCTCACCACGCTGCGCCGCAATCTCGCGCTGGTGCCGCAGGAGGTGCTCCTGTTTGGTGGCAGCATCAAGGAGAACATCGCCTATGGCAAACCCGAGGCGACCGAGGAGGAGATCATCAGCGCGGCGAAGAAAGCTAACGCGCACGATTTCATTGTCAGCCTCACTGAAGGCTACCAAACCCTGGTGGGTGATCGCGGTACGCAGCTTTCTGGTGGCCAGCGTCAGCGCATCGCCATTGCACGCGCCATTCTCGCTGATCCGGCCATTTTGATTCTTGATGAAGCCACCAGCAGCCTTGATGCCGAGAGTGAGCGCCTGGTGCAGGATGCCCTCGATAAGCTGATGGAAAATCGAACGAGTATCATCATCGCCCATCGCCTCAGCACGGTGCGGCGTTGCGATCAGATTCTCGTGATGTCTGCCGGTGCCATTCTTGAACGCGGCACGCACGACGAACTTGTGGCGAAGCCTGGTAGTTTGTATGGTTCGCTGGCGAAGCTGCAGTTGGAGTAGGGGCAAGAGGGCGGTGTGTTAACCCAGCGTGGAGTGGTCCGCACATTCCATGTGCGGTTTGGGAGGCCGGAGACCGCACTCGGAGAGTGCGTTCTACGCCGCGATGTGGCCTCAGGTTGCCTTAGCTCCGAAACACCATCGCTGGCTCAAGCTTGCTGACGCGCCAGATGCCGAGCAGGGCGGCCAGGGTGCAGATGCCTAGCACCACGCCGAGCACGGCAAAGGGTACAAACTCCGGCATGTAAAAGGGCGGTTGCTCGTTTTTCAGCGCTGCCATGGCGAAGCCGGACGTGAAAAACAAGCCGATGCCGTAGCCGATGATGCCGACGGTGAAGGCCTGTGTGATGAGCATCAGGCAGAGCGTGCCGTTGGACGCGCCCATGGCTTTGAGTGCGCCGAGGTGCCGCATGTTTTCCAGCACGAAGGAATAGAAGGTCTGGCAGCTCACGGCCATGCCGACGAGCAAACCGATGACGACCGTGGTGCCGAAGGAAATCGGGATGCCGGTGTTTTTGACATACCACCACACGGTCGAGACATTAAAGTTGTCGGTCTTGCCGCCGCCGCGTTGCGCCCAGAACTCGCCGAAGCCGGCTTCGCGGTTCACGAAGGCCTTCAGGCCGGTCGTGCGCTGAATGTCTGCCACCGCTTGGTCTAGACTCACGCCCGCGCGCGGGGCGCAGATGACCGCCTGGAGCATCTTGCGCTGGGGGGGCACATATTGCAGGGCGCGCTCATAGGTCGTCCAAACGTAGGGGCCGCCGGTGAACGAGGTCATGGCGTCAGCGATGCCCACCACACGGGCTTCCTGGTCATTGAGTTCGAACATGTCGCCGACCTTTACCTTGTCGCCGCGTTTCCGTGCCAGCCGCGTGACGCCCAGATCATCAATGATCACCGAATGGGGCAAGCGCAGTTTCATTAAATCACCTTCCAACATTTTTGCGGGTGCTCCGGCGAGCGTGTTGGAGTCAATGCCGATGAGCTGGATCATCTTGAAGTTCCCGTTCTCCAGCCGCACGCGCTGGATGCCTGAATAGATCGGTGAGGCCCAGGCCACGCTGCTCACGCTGCGAACGCGGGCCACATCGGTGTCCAGTAGTGGATTCGTTTCATTGACCTGCTCCACCTTTTCCTCCACGACCCAGATGGGGGCGGGGACGTTTTTCAGGGTGGACTTTGTCCAGTTCATCAGCCCGCAGAACACGGCCGTCTGCTGCGCCATCAAAAACGTCGCCACCGCGAGACCTGCGACGAGCATCAGGTACTTTGCGGTGTCACCAAACAGCATTTTGAGGGCGAGACGGAGCATGACCTGGATTACGTGTGGGATTCGAGCCGAGGCACAGCTTTTAGCCCCCGAACATGCCGCCGAGCCCGCTGCTGATCACACTGGTCAGCACGCTTTGAATTTGGCTGCCGCTGGGGTTGTTCTCATGGATGTGGCCCTGCGGCGTCAGTTTGTCGATGATCTGCGGCAGGAACTGCGTCAGCAGCGGCAGCACTGTATGAACCTGCATGCCCACTTTGCCGGCGAGTGCTTGCAGGTTTTCGGTGCCGACGGCGGCCTTCATTTGATCGGCGTTGATCGGCAGATTCGTCCCCGTGCCGACCCAGGAGGAAAAGGTTTCAGCTAGGCCTGCTTTCTCAAACTGAGCCATCATGCCGTTGAGGCCGCCGGCTTCATTGAGGAGTCCAGAGAGCATTGCTGCGGGGTCCATTTTGGCGGAGCCGCCGAGCATGCTGCCCAGCGCGTTTTTGGCGAGTGAATCGAAAAGTCCCATGGTGGCCGCGAGTGTGGGGGCGGGGAGGGTAAAGTCAAGGCGCAGCCGCCTTGACCCGCGCCTCCCTTCCGCTACTCTTCCCACCCCCCAACCCCATTTTATCCCCACAACCATGAGCCAGACCCACGAATTCCAGGCCGAAGTCAAACAAGTCCTCGATATCGTCATCCACAGCCTCTACACCGACCGCGAGATCTTCATTCGTGAACTGGTGTCCAACGCTGCCGACGCGATGGAAAAGATGCGCCTCACCCAACTCACGGAAAACGACGTCTTCGACGCCTCCGCCGCGCTGGAAGTCAGCATCACCACCGATGAAGCCGCACGCACGCTGACCATCGCCGATCACGGCATTGGGATGACTCGCGCGGAATTGGTGGAAAACCTTGGCACCATTGCCCACTCCGGCTCCAAGGCTTTTGCCGCTGCGCTGAAAAACGCTGGCAAGCAAAACGACGCCTCCCTCATCGGTCAGTTTGGCGTGGGCTTCTACTCCGCCTTCATGGTGGCCGACAAAGTCGAAGTCCACACGCATTCCTGGCGCAATGACGGCGAGCACCTGGTCTGGACCAGCGATGGCAGCACCAGCTACACGATTGATGACTCCACCGAGGAAGCCCGTGGCTGCAAAATCGTGCTACATCTGAAGGAAGACGCCGCTGAGTTTGCCACGAAGAGCCGCGTGAAGCAGGTGCTGGAGAAGTATTCCAACTTTGTCAGCTTCCCAGTCATTCTGGACACCGAGCGCGTGAACACCGTTGAGGCGCTCTGGCTGAAATCGAAGGACGGCATCACCGAGGAGCAGTACACGGAATTCTACCGCTTCGCCGCGCACGCCTTTGACGATCCGAGCTACCGCCTGCACTTTCAGGCCGAGTCGCCCATCGCCATCAATGCGCTGCTCTTCACCCCCACGCAGAACATGGAATCCTACGGCATGGGCCAGATGGAACCCAATGTCGGTCTCTACTGCAAAAAGGTGCTGATCGACCCAAAACCGAAGAAGCTGCTGCCGGAATGGATGCGCTTTGTGCGTGGTGTCATCGACAGCGAAGACCTGCCGCTGAACATCTCACGTGAGTCCATGCAGGACAGCGCGCTGGTTCGCAAGCTGGGCGACGTGGTGGCCAAGCGCCTGCTCAAGCACCTCGACAAAGAAGCCGTCGAAGACCCGAAGAAGTACAACGAATTCTACGCGAGCTTCAGCCGCTTCTTCAAAGAAGGCATCGCCACGGACTACACCAACCGCGACGCCATCGCCAAGCTGCTGCGCTTTGAATCCAGCATGACCGAGCCGGGTGAGACCGTCAGCCTCACCGAATACGTGAAGCGCATGAAGGAAGACCAGAAGGAGATTTACTACCAGGTTTCCACCTCGCGCAGCACCATCGAAAGCGGGCCTTACGTGGCCGCCTTCAAAGCGAAGGGCTTTGAAGTGCTCTACATGTTTGAGCACATCGACGAATACGTCATCTCCAGTCTCAACAAGTTTGAGGACAAAGACCTCAAGTCCGTCAACGCTCCTGACATCGACCTCGGCGAAGACACTAGCGAAGGCGAGGCCCTCCCGGAAGCGGATGCGACCTCTCTCTGTGATTGGATCAAGGAACGTCTTGCCACCCAGGTAGAAACCGTTCGCACTGGCAAGCGTCTCGTGGGCAGCCCCGCCCTGGTGCTGACGCCTGAAGGCGAGATGAGTCCGCAGATCCGTCAGATGATGAAGGCCATGGGCAAAGATGGCGAGATGCCCGGATCGAAGGTCATCTTCGAGATCAATCCGCGTAACCAGCTTGTCCGTAACCTCTCCGCTCTTCGCGTCAAAGATCCCGAAACCGCCGGTCTCATCACCGAGCAGATTCTGGACAATGCGCTGCTCTCCGCTGGCCTGCTGGACGAGCCACAGCGCATCATCGAGCGCACGCAGAAACTGATGGAAAAACTCTCCGCGTAAGACTGCTGAAAAGCCCATGGTACACTCTGCGGTGAACTATCGCCGCAGAGTGCATTTATGAGTGCCAGCAAAGTGGTCCGCACAGTCCTCTGTGCGGCGCTCCGCTTCTGATCACGCTCCGCATCTTGCGGGATGGGATAACGGTGTTTTTTTGCCGTGCCCCGGGAGCCCGAAGAAACAAACCTCCGCTTGCACCTTTGCGCCCTTCCGCCTTCATGCCCGCATGATCTCCTTCCTTCGCGGCCTCCTCGCCGAAGCTCTTCCGCACCGTGCCACCATTGACGTCAACGGCGTGGGCTATCTCGTTCTCATTCCACTCACCACCTTCGACAAGCTCCCGCAGCCAGGTGAAAAAGTACAGCTCCTCACCCACTACCACGTCACCGACCGCGACCACACCCTCTTCGGTTTCTTCACCTCAGACGAGCGCGACCTCTTCCGCCTTCTCATGGACCGCGTCTCCGGCATCGGCCCCAAGATGGCCCTCAGCGTTCTCAGCGGCATGCCCGTGGCGGCGTTTAAAGATGCAGTGATCAGTGGCGATGTGAAAGCGCTCTCACGCATCAAAGGCGTGGGTGGCAAGACCGCCGAACGCATCGTCTTGGAGTTGAAGGACAAAGTTGGCGTCGTCGATGCCTGGCAGGCTTCACGCACGGCCAAAGGCGCACACGATCCGAAGCAG
This sequence comes from uncultured Verrucomicrobiota bacterium, assembly GCA_903848465.1. GTDB lineage: Bacteria > Verrucomicrobiota > Verrucomicrobiia > Verrucomicrobiales > Verrucomicrobiaceae > Prosthecobacter. The sequence continues at coordinate 22,106 of CAINGK010000166.1, read as the reverse complement.
GAGGCGCAGACTGATGCCGTCCTCGGCCTCATCGCCCTGGGCTACAAGCAGAGCGAGGCCATCAAAGCCGTGAACGATTTGGCAAAACAACCTGGCGTGGACACGGCGGACAAATTCATCCGCGAGGCGCTGCGGAGTATGAATTGAGTTTTGAACCACTAATGGGCACTCATTTTCACTCACGGTTTGAGATGAAGCTCACGCTTTCCCCTTCGTCTCAGTAAGCCCGGAGGGCTGGCATCATCGTAGCCGTGGGTGAAACCCACGGAACCGCGTGGCATATACCTGTCGAATGCCGATGAACCGCGCAGCGGTGACACAACTCGCTGCGTTCCGCAGGCACCAGACGGAGTTGGAGAATATGATATTAGACATTGGCTGGCGCTAGGTATGATCGGAGATTTGTGTCACCGCTACGCGGTTCCACCGTCTTGGTGACGGTGGTTGGTCGGTCTACCGTGGGTTAGCACCCACGGCTATTGTTGTGCCAGCCCTCCGGGCTTAGACGGCTGCGCAGCACCCGCTTTCATTTTGTGCGGGGTTGCTTTTGAAGATTGATGATGCGCGACAGTATCTTACAGACTCAGACATTAGTGATTCAAATGTTCGTCTTCTCGCCCTACTTCAAGCTCTTGATGTACAAAATCAGGCTCTCGATCTGCGAGTCGTTGAGGATGCCTGAATAAATCGGCATGCCGGTGTCGAACTTTTCAAAGCCCTTCACGACTTTCGCGCTTGGGGTGAGGATGGATTCGCGCAGATAAGCCTCATCGGCCTTGAACTTGCCCTTCTGGCCTTTGGCGATCTCGCGCTCGCTGCCGTACAGGCCTTTCCAACTGGGACCCACTTTGCCGACGAGCGTGCCGTCTGTGCTGTGGCAGGCCATGCAGCCAAACATCTGATACAGGCGTTCGCCTTCCTCGGCGGTGGCTTTCACGGTGGCCACGGCGGCGGCTTTGCGTGGGGTGAGATCGACCTTGAGGTTTTCATCAAAGCCTTCCTTCTTTGCATCAAAGGTCATGAGTTCCCACGGTGAAAAGTAAGCGGTGTTCTCGGCCTTCAAACCGTCCGCGCTCTTCAGGCCCCAGCCGATGCGCATCTGATGCACGCCCGCCTTCATGTCGGGAAAGCCCACTAGCACGCTCATGCCGTCCTTGCTCAGGTAGGCGCTGCTCGCCGTCATCCATTCCTGGCCGCTGCTGCCGTCCAGCTTCAAATGCGGGGAGCCGTATTCGAAGGTGCGTTTGTAGTTCCAGCGCTCGCCGTTGAAGCTGTCGGGATCGGTTGCGAGCTTCGCATCCAGCTTCGCATTGAAGCGCAGGAGCAGGCCCTTGTCCGTCGGCGTCACCTCCTTGATCAACACGCGCGGCTTGTCGGTGTAGCGCACGCGGGCGAGACCGCTGATCTTTTTCACCACCGTGCCCCACACTTGGAAGCCGACGACATAGAGCTGTCCGTCCGCCGGATTCACCACGGCATTGAGCGTGGGGAAGTCGAAGTTGCGGTTGAAGCTCACCACTGCGGCCTGCGGCTTTTCGAAATGCGAATTCATCAGCACCCGGAAAAGCTCCGGCCGGTTGTAGCCGATGTGGATCAGCTCATCATTCACTGGCCCCATCTTCGCGCCGATAAGCCAGGTCTGCGTGACGCCGCTGGGATTCACTGGATGCGGCAGCCACGTTAGCGGTTCCGTGATCGTCTCTGGGTATTTTTCCTTCGGCGCGATGGTGGGCAGGTGGCCGTAGAAATGGTGATCCGAGATGATGTGCAGAGGCGTGGAGGGGACGTAGTTGCCCTGCTGGTCGCTGGCGGTGACGAGGCCGGTTTTCGGATTCACGCCGATGAAGGGCTGGCGCAGGCCGTAGCCGATGACCTCCATCGACTTCCCATCCGCAGCCACCTTGATCACGGTGCCGTTGTGCTTGCCATAGGTGGTGCCTTCCTGACCGCCTTTGGAGATGTAGAGTTCGCCTTTGGGGCCGAGCTTCATGGAGTTGGGGAACTCGCGCGTCTCGGCGGTTTGCGCGAAGAGATTGCAGAACATCTCATAGCGATCGCACTCCTTGTCATTGTTCGTGTCCACCAGCTTCCAGATGCCATTGCGATCAAAGACGAGGATGTCGCTGCCACGCACGACGATGCTCATAGGCTCATGCAGGCCGCTGGCAAAGCGCTTCCAGGTGACTTTGTCGAGATCGCCTTTCAAGCCGGAGATGAGCCACACATCGCCATCGAAGGTGACGCCTGCGGCATCGCCCTGGTCATTGAGGAAAGCGAGGTCCGCGAGGCGCACATTGCGCTTCCATGGGTTGTCGAGAGGGAGGGGGATTTCGTCGATGACGTAGGCGTCGGGCTTGGTGGAAGACGCTAGCTTTGCCACAGTTTCTTGTTTGTTACGCCAATCCTTCGTGTCAGTGCTGCCCTTAACGATGCGCAATTTTAGTTTCACATCATCGCTAGGCTCATGGAATGAGAAAAGAAAAAAATGATATGGAGACTTGGTGCTGTCTTCTTTTGTGGAGGAAATATCAAGTCGTAACGGGCTGTCTAACGGGGGAAGCTTCAGAAAGCTGTTATGCTTGTTTTCAGAAGAAGAAATGAAAGAAGCGCTCTTTAAATAGGCTGAAAAGAACTTATCATCTTTACCCGTTGAAGCATGTCCATAACCAAGTCTTGGGTATTCGCTGATCGGGCTTGTTTGCACATAAAATGGAAGCAGAAGACATAGAGTTTCTTCATGGGCCGGTATTTCAATGCCCCGAACGATTTCTTTTTTAGAGCCGTCAACATGGGCAGTCCATTGTTCCTGAATCCGTATGCCTGCAATATCGTAGCTTAAACTTAGATCCTGGCCGAATGATGCCGCCATGGTGTCTAAAAGCAGCGAATTAGAGTATGGAATGCCCCCTCTCCCCACCTCCTCTGGACTCGGTGTCGGTTCACGCGGATCTACAAAGTTCGGCTTCTCCCCCACCTGCCAGCCGGGATAAATCCCATTCGCCAGCCACACCTTGCCAATCGGCTTCGGCAGATACTCCTGGCCGTCCTTCGTCTTCTGTCCGGCCACATGGTAGGACCCCGGTGCCAGTGCATCCGCACTCACCGGCGGCTTCCCCGCCTCGCCTTCCCAGATGGCGGCGATGCGGAGGAGGTCGGTGTCAAAGCAGGCCCAGAGATTGTGGCCGAGATTGAGGATGATGCCGCGCGGCGTGAGGTTGTCCTTCGGGAAGCCTTCGCCCAGTTCACGCGCATCCAGCACGCTGCTGAAGAACGGGAAATCCTTCTCGACAAAATCACCCCACGGCGAGGGCGTGGCGGGTGTTACAGGTTTTTCTGCGGCGAGCGTGGCGGTGGCAAGGATCAGGAGCGCGAGGAGCGGGCGAAACTTCATGGTGGGTAGAGAACAGGCGAGCGGGCGGTGATCTGTCAATCATCGAATGTAGTGTGCCGTTTGCCTCAGGAATGGGTGATAAAATGGCCGCCAGCACTGATCCCCAGTGGACGGATTTTCAAGCTGTGCTTGGTGTAGGCATGAGTCTCCGCAGCCTTCTTTCCAAGCTGTCGCCGCGGCCCCGTTTGTATGTTGCGACAGCGATTTATGGTGTGGCCGGTGGCGGGATCGCTGTGGCCTTCCACCAGTGCATCCAGCTCCTCTATGGCAGCACGTTTGAAACGTGGGCGGTGCAGTCGCCTGAATCGTTTGCCTGGCGTACACTGGCGCTCATGCTGGCAGCCTCGCTGGCCTCTGGGGTGCTGCTGCACATGGCCGGACCGTCAGCGGCGGGTAGCGGCATTCCGCAGTTGAAGCTGGCGTACTGGAAGGAGTTTGGCTGGTCATCGCCACGCATCATGTGGGTGAAGTTTGTGGCCGGAGCGTTGAGCATCGGCAGCGGCATGAGCCTGGGGCGTGAAGGCCCCTCCGTGCAGATGGCAGGGACAATGGGCTCCGTCATCGCCACACGGCTGGGGCTGGCCAAAGCTAAGCATCGCATGCCCGCTGCGGCAGGGGCTGCAGCGGGCCTGGCAGCCGCGTTCAATACCCCGCTGGCTGCTGTCACCTTTGTGCTGGAGGAAATCATTGGCGATCTGAACAGCCGTTTCCTCGGCAATGTGCTCATGGCCTCGGTGATCGGCGCGCTCGTGGTGCATGGGGCGCTCGGCGCGGAGCCGGCGTTTCGGATGGAGGTGACAAACGAGCCCGGCTGGCAGGTCTATGTACTCACTCCCTGGGTGGCCGCTTGCGCGACGCTGGCCGGTTTGCTCTTCCAGCGTGGCAGTCTGAACCTGCGCGGCTGGTCTCACTCGCAGCGCCGTCTTCCTGCCTGGGCACTCCCTGCGGTGGGGGCTTTGCTGACCTGGGCCATCGGCATGCTGGTCTGGAAGCAGACCGGGCGTCTCGGCGTCTTCGGCCTTGGCTACAGTGATCTTTCAGACGCGCTTTCAGGCAGGCTCGCGTGGAAGCTCGCGGCGCTGCTTCTAGTGGCCAAGCTGCTCGCCACCGTGCTCTGCTACGGGTTGGGCGGCTGCGGCGGCATTTTTTCTCCCACGCTGTTTTTTGGCGGCATGGCGGGGCTGGCCGCCGCAGGGCTGGGCCGGATGGTGCTGCCCCTGCATGAGGGGGATCAGGTGGTGCTGGCCGTGGTGGGCATGTGCGCCTGCCTCGGCGCGGTGGTGCGTGCGCCGGTTACAGGGATTTTGATCGTCTTTGAAATGACTCACCAATTTTCCCTCGTGTTGCCACTGATGCTCGGCGTCTTGGTGAGCCAGGCCATCAGCCGCCGCTTGATGCGTTCAAACTTTTATGAGGAAGTGCTCGAGCAGGACGGCCATCACCTCAACCGCATCATTCCTCCACGCGATCTGGGAGCCTGGCAGCAGCTTCCTGCGTCAGCCATTGCCAACTTCCATCCGGAATCTCTGACGGACCTCGGCAGCGAATCCATGCGCGCCGCCTTTGACGGGCATCCGTATGCGAATTTTCCAGTGCTGCGGGGCGGCAAGGTGGTGGGCGTGCTCACTCGGCATGAGATGGAACGCGCGCTGCTCTCCAATGCGCAGCCCGAGATTGAGCCTGCGGTTACTGTGGATCCCCAGGAGAGCGTCCGGGTCATACAATCCCGCATCATTGACTCACGCGCGGGCATGGTCGTGCTGTGCGATGACAAGCTGGCGCTGCTCGGCGTGGTCACGCTGCACGATCTGCTGCGCGCGCAACTGGCCTACGGCAATGTGGGGGAAGATTGAGAAACGCAGTGGCCCCAGTGTGGAGTGGTCCGCACATTTCATGTGCGGTTTGGGAGGGCCGGAGACCGCACTCGGAGAGTGCGTGCCACGCCGCGATGGGTCACTCGTACCTCACTGCGGCGCACACCATCTCCAGTACGCGGTTCAGCGAGGCGGAACCGCTGCCCTCCATGAAGGCATTCCCTGGAATCGGCTGCCAGTTGTCGCGGTCATGCTTTTGCTCGGGCTGGGGGATGAGGGTCAGCGAAGGGTCATACTGGCCGTCTTTGCCGCCCAGCTTGTAGATCACGAGATCGAGTGAGGGAATGATGTAGAGGCAGAAGCCGCCGGCTCCTGATTTCCAAAACGCATCCTTCGGCGCACCGGCCACGTGGCCGTCGGCGTTGTGCTCAAACTGCAGGGAGAAGGGCGTGTGCGGATTGTAGGGGCTCCAGGTCTGGCACTTCTTGATGTAATCCGCCGGCACGATCTGCTGGTCCTGCCACTTGCCACCATGCGCGAGGCAGTAGCCCATGCGCACGGCATCGGTGGCATGCAGTGCCGTGCTGCCCGCGCCATTGGCGTGAGGCATCACATAGTCGCCGCGATGCAGGCAGTAGTCCCACGCGCCCCAGCCTTGGGGCTTGGCGAGACGGGCATCAATGAAGTCTTTCAACTCCATGCCGCTGACATGACGCAGCACGATGCTGGCGATGTGCGGGGAAGGGGAGGAGTACGAATACCCTGCGCCCGGATTCGTCCAGAGTGGTACGTTGAGAGAAGATTTGTCGAGGTCTTTGATGTTCTGTCCTGGCACTGGCTTGAGCTGCTGGGGTTTGGGATCGCCTTTGACATAGCCGGTGGGCGTCTGGCCTTCGCCCCAGTAGCCGCCGGTCATGCAGAGCAGTTGGCCCAGGGTGATGTCCGCCTTGCGCGGGTCATTCAGCGGAAAGGCTTCGGGCAGGTATTTCTCGGTGAAGACCTTGGTGTCCAGCCCCTCGGGGATCTTGTCTTTGAATTCGTGGAGCATGATGCCGCAGGCGATGCTGCAAAAGGCCTTGCCGGTGGAGGCCATGTCCGGATTGCTGTTGCGGCTGGCGCGGCCAAAGTATTTCTCAAAGACCAGATACCCCTTGTGTACGACGACGAGGCCGCCGTTTCCCGTGGAGCGCTCGGTGATGGTGTAGGCTGGCTCCAGTTTCACCAGATCCATGCCACCGAGCTCGCGGCATTCCTTCTCCCCCTTCGCCTCGCGCCAGCCACCGGCGCTGTCGGGCGGTGGGAAATAAAGATCGGCAGCGTGCAGGGATGCGGTGGCGAGAGCGAGTGTGGTTAGAAGTCGGAGGCTCATGGTCTAGCACCATGAAATGTACCGCGTCATCTGGCGAGCTTCATTTTACTATGGCTCAACAATCGCAAACCACTGCAAACCACCGCCAACAACGGCAAACCCTGCCTCCACCGTTCACCCCACAATAGTTGTTTGCCACTGCGCCGTCGCGCTTCATATCTAGCCCCGCCATGTCCGCCCAACCTGCCTACGATCTGCTGTCCCTCGGTGAAGTCCTCCTGCGCCTCGATCCCGGTGAGGGACGCGTGCGCACCTCACGCCAGTTCACCGCCTGGGAGGGCGGCGGCGAATACAATGTGGCACGCGGCGCACGCCGCTGCTTTGGCCTGCGTGCCGGTATTTTGACGGCGTTTGCCGACAATGAGATCGGCCGCCTCATTGAAGACCTCATCCTCCAGGGCGGCGTGGATTCCTCGCTTATCAAATGGGTGCCTTATGACGGTATGGGCAAACGCGTGCGCAATCCCATCAACTTCACCGAGCGTGGCTTTGGCGTGCGCGGTGCCAAAGGCAGCGTGGATCGCGGCCACAGCGCCGCCTCGCAGCTCAAGCCGGGGGACTTCGACTTTGATCATCTCTTTGGCACGCTCGGCTGCAAATGGCTGCACACCGGCGGCATCTTCGCGGGGCTGTCCGAATCCACCGCCGAGATCACCATTCAGGCCTGTGAAGCGGCCAAGAAACATGGCGTGACGGTGAGCTATGACCTGAACTACCGCCCCTCCCTCTGGCAGGAGCGCGGTGGCTTTGCGGGATCGCAGGCGCTGAACCGGCAGCTTGCGCCTTATGTGAATGTGATGATCGGTGTGCTGAGCGATGAGCCGCCTGTTTCGTCTTCCACGCCGACGGATACGAACGACATCTTCTCTGCTGAGGATGCCAAGCTGCGGCCCATGATGGAAAAGCTCGCCGCGCAGTATCCCAACTTGCACACCATCGCCGCCACCCTGCGCCGTGTGCATACGGCCAACGTCAATGACTGGGGCGCGCTCTGCTGGCACAAGGGCAGCTACCATCGCAGCCGCAATTATCCACGCTTCGACATTCTTGATCGTATCGGTGCTGGCGACAGCTTCGTCGCCGGGCTCATCCATGGCTTGCTCGTGGAAAACGATGCGCAGAAAGCCGTTGATTACGGTGCCGCTCATGGTGCTCTGGCCATGACCACGCCCGGAGACACCAGCATGGCGACTTTTGTTGAAGTGCAGAAGCTGGCTGAAGGCGGAGATGCGAAGGTGCAGCGGTGACGAATGACGAATGACGAATGACGAATGACGAATGACGAATGACGAATGAAGTCCGAATGTCTCAAGCATGAATGATGCGCTTCAACGCGAAGGTGAATTCTTCGTCATTTGCTAGCCTGCTCTCTCCTCTCTTAAACTTACCTTTCTCACGTCCGCTACATGGCCTCCACTGACTTCACTCCTCCGCACGTTTACGAGCAGCCTTTTCCTGCATTCGACATCAACGCCATCGAGACGCCTGCCTATGTGGTGGATGTGGCGTTGTTGCGGAAGAACATGGAGAAACTCGCGCGTGTGCAGAGTGAATCCGGTGCCCGTGTGCTGCTGGCGCTGAAGGGCTTTTCGATGTTCAGCGTGTTTCCGATCATGCGCGAGTATTTGAGCGGCTGCTGCGCGAGCGGCTTGAACGAAGCGTTGCTCGCGCAGGAATTTGGCAAGGAGGTGCATGTCTATGCACCCGCTTTCAAAGAGAAGGAGATGCGTGAGATCATTCCCATCTCGCATCATCTGAGCTTCAACTCCCTGGCACAGTTTCGGAAGTTCAAGCCCATGCTCGATGCCGCGAAGGCCGTAGGCCATGCGCCGAGTCCGGGTATTCGCGTGAACCCGGAGCACTCCGAGGTCGAAGTCTCGCTCTACGATCCCTGCTCGCCGGGTTGCCGCCTTGGCATTCGTTCCGACCTGCTCGAAGGCGAAGACCTCACTGGCGTCGAAGGTTTGCACTTTCATGCCCTGTGCGAACAGGACAGCGATGTGCTGGAGCGCACGGTGGCTGCTGTCGAAAAACGTTTCCCACGCCTGCTGGAGCAGGTGCAGTGGGTCAACATGGGCGGCGGTCACCACATCACGCGCAAGGATTACGATGTGGAGCGTCTCATCCGCGTGCTGCGCACCTTCCGCGAGAAGTGGGGCAAGGACGTTTACATCGAGCCCGGCGAAGCCGCAGGCCTGAATACTGGCTACCTCATCGCTGAAGTGCAGGACATCATTGTGGGCGACCGGAAATCAACAGTTGTCACCGCTAACACTCATACTAACATCTCTCATGGCCAAGATCGCCCCCGTCCTCAACTCTTTCGCCCGGCAGCAGATGCGCGTCATGCAGCAGCAGGACTCCGTGGCTGCCTCACAGTTGCCGAAGGAAAGCTTGATCACCCAGATGCGGCGCAGCGGATCCACGCCGAGACCGAATCCCTTCTTGAGTGGGCGCGTGAAAACGACTGCCTGATCACAGCGGCGGATCTCGCTCTCATCACCGCAGGATTGGAAGAACTCGAAGGCGCTTCGGAGCACGATGTCTGCGTGGACCATGTGGCGGGTCGTGTGCTCAAGTGGACCAAGCCGCCGAATTTTGGTGCTCGTGGCAGCGCGGTGGGCTATTTGGAAAACATTCTGGCCTGCAATGCCGTGCTGGCGCTCGACTGGCGCTTTGAGGCCGTGGTGCAGGCGGATGATGGCGTGCGCATTCTGAGCAGTCAGCCGTTCATTCTGGGGGAGAACGCCAGTGTGGAGGAGATCGATGCGTATTTTGCTGCGCTCGGTTTTAGCAAGGATCGTGAGAACACCTATGTCCGTCCCGATGGACTCAAGGTGGCGGATGCACGGCCCGACAATCTTTTGCGTCGTCCCAACGGTGCGCTGATTCCCATCGATGTGCATGTGCTCGGCGTGGCCTTCGATGATCTTCCCGACGAAGACGAGGCCCCAGAGCCACTGGCCTGTGAGAGCGTGGTGCCCACGGTCATCCTCGACATCTCCGCCACAGCGCACATGCCGGACACGCTGGAGATGCCCTACCGTCCGTACATCTTCGGTTCGGGACTTCCGGGCGAACACCCCTATGAGTACAAGATGGGCGGCATGTCCTGCCTCGCTGGCGATGTGCTGAGCGGCTTCTCCTTCCCGGAGCCGCTACGCATTGGTCAGCGTCTCGTATTTGCCGACATGGCACATTATACCATGGTGAAAACCACCACCTTTAATGGGGTGCCGCATCCTGACATCGCTATCTACGATCCGGCAACGCAGGAGTACCGCGTGGTGCGGCGGTTTGGATATGCGGATTTCCGCAACAAGCTCTCGTGAGCTGGAATAAAGTACTGCCGAGCTTTAGCTCGCTCTGGAAACGCCGCATCTCCTGCGCTCCGCATGCCACGGCGTGCGTAATGCAGTCCCGGGTTCGCTTCGCGGCTGCGCAGCAGCCGGTTCCGGTCGCGCCATCCAGAGCCTGCTAAAGCAGGTACTGCAATACGTACGCTGGGCAGGCGAGCGTTCTGCACTCGCAAACGGATAACAAAGAACAAATACCCCGCTGTCACAAAAGCACCAAGTTTGGCCTCAATCGTGTCTGCATCGCGGACGTGCGTGCCGTAATGGTACGCTCACCCCCGCCGTATTCACGTCATGCGTATTCTTTCACTCCTCTCCCTGCTTTTGATCTGCTCCGCCGGCCTGCTGTCCGCCGTTGAACCCGTCAAAGCGAAGATCAACCTGCTTGAGGTGATCAAGTCTGGCAACGTGGAGCATCACGTCAATCCGAAGGCCGATTTCCACGATGACCCCAAGGACATCTGGACCTTTGACAAGGACGGCACCTTCCACATCAGCGGTCGTGGGTATGGCTATGTGGCCACGAAGGACAGTTTCCGCGACTACCATCTCGTGCTCGAATTCAAGTGGGGCACCAAGACCTGGGGCAAGCGCGAGAAAGCCGCCAAAGACAACGGCATCCTCCTCCACGCCTACGGTCCGCATGGCGCTTACGCCGATACCTGGATGGCCAGCATCGAGGCGCAGATCATCGAAGGCGGCGTGGGTGACATCCTCGTGCTCTCGCCCACACTCGCCGATGGCAAAGAACTGACGACCTCTCTCTCCTCCGAGTTTACGCTGGATCGCGACAAGGAGAAGATCTGGAAGAAAGGCGAGCCCCGCCAGACCGTGACGAAGGGCCGCATCAATTGGAAGCACCGCGATGTGGACTGGGCGGATCGAATCGGCTTCCGTGGCCGCGAAGATGTCGAGTCACCTTCTGGCGAGTGGAACCGCCTCGAAGTCATCGCCAAAGGCGACACGCTGCAATACTTCGTCAATGGCGCGCTGGTCAACGAAGCCTTCGACTGCAAACCCAGCGAAGGCAAAATCCTGCTGCAGACCGAAGGCGCGGAGATGCTGGTGCGCCGCTACGAATTGTATCCCCTCGGCGAATTCAAAGAAAAATGGAGCGCCATCCAGGCCAGTGGTGGTAGCGATATCGGACCAGTGCGCGATGGCCAGTCCAAAGCGCTATCTCCTGAGGAGTCTCTCAAGCGCATTCAGCTTGATGGCCCGTATGAAGTGCAGCTTGTGGCTGCGGAGCCTCTTGTGCTCGATCCCGTTGAATGCACCTGGGACGCGCAGGGTCGCATGTATGTGGCAGACATGCGCGACTACCCCCTTGGCCCCCCGAATCCCGGCGATCCCTGGCTCTCGCGCATTCAACTCCTCACCGATGAAGATGGCGATGGCCGCATGGACAAAGCGGTGACGTTTGCCGACCACATGGACAACGTGCAGGGACTGCTGCCTTACAACGGCGGCCTCATCGCCACTACGCGCTCGCAGATTCTCTTCCTCAAAGACACCGATGGCGATGGCAAGGCGGACGAGATCAAGTCCCTCATCAAAGGCTTCAATCCCAAGCACGCGCAGCTTCAGGTCAGCGCACCACGCTGGGGTCTCGATGGCTGCATTCACTTCAACAACGGCCTCGACGCCCGCGAGATCTATCCTGCCGACAACCCCACCGATGTCGTGAACATCCCCGGTAGCAATTTTAAATGGGACCCGCGCACCGACAAGATCACGCCCACCGGCGGCAAAGGGCAGTACGGCGGTGCCTTTGATGACTGGGGCCACCACTTCTACTGCTCGAACCGCAATCCCCTCATGTTCACCGTCATGCCCTATGAGGCCATGCTGCGCAATCCGCACGCAGGCATCACGCAGAACTTCGAGGACATCGCCCCCTTCGGCGCAGAGACCCGCGTCTTCCCGCTGCAGATCACCCACACCACCGCAGACGCCCACGCCGGAACGAATACCGCCTGCTCCGGCCTCGGCGTCTATCGCGGCCAGCTCATGCCCGAGCTCAAAAACAACGTCTTCGTCCCCGATCCCACCGGCCAGCTCGTCACACGCTACAAGATCACACCCAACGGCGCTTCACTCAAAGCCACCCGCGTTGGTGACCGCACCGAATTCTTCCGTAGCAGCGATGAATGGTCCCGCCCCGTGAACTTCACCACCGGCCCCGACGGTGCCATCTACATCTGCGACATCTACCGCCGCTGGATTGACCACGCCCGCTTCTTCCCTGAGGAGTTCGTCAAAACCCACGACATGCGCCAGGGCGAAAACGAGGGGCGCATCTGGCGCGTCGTACCGAAGGGTAAGAAAGCACCGAAGATTGAAGCGGCTCCGAAGGGGATTGAGAAGCTCGTGGAGTGGCTTGGGAACGAGAACGCATGGCAGCGCGAGACGGCGCAGAGGCTGTTGTTGGAAAGAAAGGCTCTCGACACTTCACTGATTGCCAAAAAGTTGGGAGGTGAAGACCTCAAGAAGATTGAAGCTGTGCACCTGACCTGGTTACTGAACGCCAAAGGGAGCAAAGAGCAGTTCTTAGACGCAGTCGTTGCGCCGGTCTTGAAGTTCGTAAATGAGCGTAACCCTGCGAGGACTGGCCTAGGGATGGTCTTCCTCGACCAAGAGGAAGACGGTTACATTGAGAATGTACTCCAATGCATTGCTTCCAGGAACGACCTTCCAAATGAACTCAGGAAGCCGTTCATGATCCTGATCTCATCTCAGAATAGATCTGCGTTACTGTCTGCTTTGTATGCTGATGCGAATGATTCTTTTACCCGCGTGTTTATGGCAAAGGTCGCAGCCATGGCGATGACAAGTGATGCGTGGCTCTATCGAGCCATTAATATTCAGAATCCATCGTCGGCTGGCTATGTGGCTCATAATTACCTTACCACTCTCACCAATTTTCTCGCAGAAACAGGAGAACCAGAAGGATTGAAGAATCAACCATCTGAAATTTTTACTGCTAGGCGTGATTTTCTTTTTGCCTTAGCACGGCAATCCTCGGAGGTTGGAGCTATCGAAGACGTTCATGAACTGCTCCAATCGTTCGAGATCGAACCTGGTAAACTCCTCTGGTGGAAACCAGCACTCCTCCAAGGTCTCGCCGAAGGTCTTCCCAAATCCGGCGGCAAGCTCGGCGTGAAGTCACTGGCAGAATTCATTACCAAGCCGCCGCAGGGCTTTGAATCCGCCGCCAAAGAAATCGCCACCCTGCAATCCGAGATCGACGAAATCATCGCTGACAACAAAGCCCCGCTCGATCAACGCCTCGCCGTCATGCCTCTGCTCGGCCAGCGCAAATGGGATGCTGTGCAGCCGGTGGTGAAGTCCCTGCTCACCACGAACCAGCCCCAGGAACTGACGACGGCCGCGCTGGCCCTGCTGAAGAAATACCCCGCCACCAATACGGCTCCGCTCATCTATGAACTGCTGCCCAAGGCCGGACCCGCGATCAAACTCGCCCTCGTTCCTATCCTCACGGCCAACGCCACTACGGCGCTCGATTTGTTCAAGCGCATGGAGGAAGGCGAGTTTCCCACCGCCTGGGTCGATGTGGAAACACGCTGGCGCTATCAGCGCGGCACGGGTGAGATGACCGATCTCGCGAAAAAGCTCTTCGGCGAAGCCAGCAGCGACCGCGCAAAAGTGGTGCAGGACTACATGGTCGCCACCACGATGAAAGGAGATGCCAAAAAGGGGCAGCAGGTTTTTGCCACCATTTGCATCACCTGCCACAAGCACGGCAGCCTCGGTGTCGATGTGGGGCCACCGCTCTCTGATGTGAAGGTGAAGCCCCCGGAAGGGCTGCTCTCAGACATTCTCGATCCCAACCGCATGTTTGAAGCACGCTGGAGCGCCTACACGGTCGAAACGAAAGACGGGCGGACGCTGTCTGGGCTGATCCAAAGCGAGACGGGAGACGCCATCGTGCTCGCCATGATGGGCGGAGCCAAGGAAACCATTTCGCGCAGTGCCATCAAGGAAATGAAATCCCTCGACCGCACCCTCATGCCCGTCGGTCTCGAAGCTGCGATCACGAAAGAGCAGATGGCGGATTTGCTGGCGTTTTTGCTCGGGAAGTAGGGCTGGGAAAGATCCATTGCCGAGCAGCCCAGCGTGGAGTGGTCCGCACATTCCATGTGCGGTCTGGGAGGCCGGAGACCGCACTCGGAGAGTGCGGTCCACGCCGCGCTGTGGACTCAGCGCGCTCAATTGGCAATAGCTGTTTCCCTCACTCCGCATCCGCTCCCTCTTCGCCATGGCCCTCTTCTGCCATGCGCTGGATCGTGCCGCTGAGGAGGTCGATGTAACCTTGCACGTCGAGTGACTCGGCCTCGGGTTCGCCGCGCACGCTGTAGAGCCAGCCTTGCTCATAGGGATCGCTGCGCACGATGCAGGCATCGACTTTGAGTTCGGGATTGCCACCGGCAAAGGCACCGTTCATCACGCAATAGACATCGGAGGCGGCCTTGAAGCCTTCGACCCAGCCGATGTTGTCGCCGGGGGCTACGGGGCCGCCTTCAGCGGGCTTCCACTCGCAATCGACGAGTTCGCCGAGCATGCGCGTGGCGAACTTGGTGAAGCCCACCCGCCAGAGATTTGACTCACCTTCCACCGGAGCCATCCAGTAGTGCGAGCGCGAGTAGCGGAAGGTGTCGGGGAAGCGGGCGGAGAACCGGGCGTGCTTGAAGCGGACGAAATTGAGCGGCATGGGGGAGGGGAGAACCAGAGGTCAAGAAGACAAGGAGTGGGCAAAAAGGTCGTCAAGAGTCATGGGCACAATACTTGACTCATGCACGCTAACGCGCAGCCAGTTTGACGCGCGTCGCGTTATCCACGCCGACGCAATCCCACAAAGGCCAGCACCACGCCGACCAGGAAATGCACGCCGAGCATGATCAGCGCCAGATCGGGGGTGGCAAACCAGGTCTTCACCAGTTTGTCGATGGGCGTGAAGTAGGCGGTCTTTTCGAGGGAGTCGATGATGCCGGACCAGCCGTAATGCGCAGTGATGAAGGGATGCACCACGTGCCCGAGGATTTTCGGAAAGCCGAGCAGCCCGCCGCAGAGCAGGACATTGGTACAGAGCAGGGTGAGCGAGATGCTGTGGGCGCGCTCTTTGCTGCCGGAGTTGGCGGAGATGCCCAGGCAGAGGGCGGCAAAGGCGGCACCCGAGAGGGCTGGCAGCAGCAGCTTGGCCAGGCCGGTGCCCGGCAGCCCGCCAGTGACGGTTTCCAAAAACATCTCCATCCAGATGCTCTGTACCAGGATGACGGGTAGCATGAAGAGCAGGGTGCCGATGAGCCATGCAGCGGGACTCACACCGCCAATGCGCTCGCGCTCATAAATGGCGCGGCAGCCAGCGATCTCGCGTGCGCCGAGGCGCAGGGCCATGAACATCACCAGTAGGATCTGGATCAGGACGATCATCGAGACGGTGTAGGCTGCGGGCCAGACCACGTCTGCAGCGGTGCTGCCAGCACGCATTTCTTTGAGTGCTTTTAAATTGGGCAGCAGCAGGAGGAAGGCGACAACTGGCGCACCTAGCAGCAGCGAGGAGTGCATGATCCACTCGCGCGGAGTGCGGCGGAGCAGGGACCAGCGGCGCTTCACCAAGTGCTGAGCTTGGCTGAAGATGCCAGGCAGCGGAATGATCGGGCGCACCTCGGCTTCTTCCGTCTTTTTGGCCTCCTCTTCACCTTCATCACCCTTCTGCTTCATGATGATCGTGCGATCTTCATCGCCCGGATCTTCCTCGGCGGCGGAAAGCTTGTCTGCCACGCCGCTGCCCAGCTTGAATGCGGCATAGTAGGCATCGCGGTGCTTCATCCAGGAGTCGCCCCAGCGCTGCGCGGGGCGTTTGGCCAGACGGGCATAGACTTCATCATAGGTCGGCACGGTGAAGTAGTGCGGCACGGCGCGTGCAGGGCCGTGGAAGGCCACGTAGCCTTCATGCATCACCACCACGGTGTCATAGGCTCCCAGATTGGCCAGTGAGTCGGTGGCGTGAATGACGATGCGGTCGGGCCGGTCGTTGGCCACCATTTTTAGCAGGGCCTCAAATTCGCGCTCGCTGCGCACATCCAGCCCCACGGTGAAATCATCGCATAGCACGATCACTGGGTCCGCCACGAGTGCGAGGCCCAGTTTCAGGCGGCGGCGCTGTGGCAGCGCCAGCGTGGAGGTGCGCTCGGTGGCTAGGTTTTCCAGCCCGACGGTCACCAGCACATGGGAGACACGGGAGAGAACCTCGTCCCGCGTGCGTCCGGCACCGCGCAGCATCGCCGCGCTGATCAGGTTTTCGCGCACGGTCAGGTGGTCGATCAGGCTGTCATCTCCGGCAGGCACCCAGCCGAGCTGGTTGGCGTAGAGAGGTTGCTTGATGAGATCCCGCTTGCCGAAGGTGGCCGTGCCAGCCTCCGGCTCTGTCAGACCCGCGAGTATGCGCAGCAGCGTGGTCTTGCCGCTGCCCGAAGGCCCGATCACCGCTAGCACATGCCCGCCCGGAGCCATGAAGCTGACCTGTTCCAGCACGCGGAGAGGTACTTTGCCTTTTCCGGGAACAACGTGGGAGAGATTGTTGATTTCGAGCATATTCCCGATCTAACCCGGTCTGGCAGAAAGCGCAAAGTTCAAAATTCTGCCTTCCCTTCCTCCGCCCACGCTTTATTCCTGCTCAATCATGGCCTCCATCCTCCAAGTCCACCCTGCCGACGACGCCATCGTCGCGCTTTCTGACCTCTCCGCCGGTGCCGCCCTCTCCCTGAACGGCAGCTCCTGGACCTTGCGCGAAAAGATCCCCGCCAAGCAAAAATTCGCCGCGCATGACTTCGCGGTGGGCGACCTCATCACCATGTACGGCGTCACCGTTGGCAAAGCCACGCAGGCCATCGCCACCGGGGCGCTGATTCACACCCACAACGTCGTCCACGCCACCTCCGCCTTCAGCGGCAAGCAGCGTGACTACACCTGGACGCCGCCGGATGTTTCCAAGTGGAAGACCCGTACCTTCAATGGCTTCAAACGTTCTGTCGGCCCTGCGGGTACTGCGAATTACTGGCTCGTCATCCCCCTCGTCTTCTGTGAAAACCGCAACCTCGCCTTCATGCGCGAGGCCCTGACCCGCAGCCTCGGCTACGGTAAAACTTCGCCGTATGAGCGCTTCGCGCAGCGCCTGGTGGAACTCCACCGCGCTGGTGCCTCCAAGGCGGAAATCGAAGCCGCTGCGCTCGAAGCGGAGACCTCTGCCACCGCCGCGCGTGTGTTTAAAAACATCGATGGCGTGAAGTTCCTGGAGCACGGCCTCGGCTGCGGCGGCACCCGGCAGGATGCGCAGGCGCTGTGCCGACTGCTCGCGGGTTACATCCATAGCTCCAACGTTGCTGGGGCCACCATTTTGAGCCTCGGCTGCCAGCATGCTCAGGTCAGCCTGCTGGAGAGCGAAATGGCCGCGCTTTACCCGAAACTGGAAAAGCCGCTGCTCATCTACGAGCAGCAGAAGAGCAAATCCGAGCGCGACATGATGGCCAATGCCATCCGCGACACCTTCCTCCACCTCGCCGCTGCCAATGAGCAGACGCGCGAGCCCTGCTCCCTCAGCAATCTCATCATGGCCGTCGAATGCGGCGGCAGCGATGGCTTCTCCGGCATCTCCGCCAATCCCGCCATCGGCCACACGGCCGATCTCCTCGCCGCCCTCGGCGGTGCGCCTGTGCTCAGCGAATTCCCCGAACTCTGCGGCGTCGAGCAGAGCCTCAGCGACCGCTGCGTCACTGCCGCCCTCGCCGATAAATTCGTCGGCCTCATGCGTGCTTATGAAGGTGCCGCCCAGGCCTGCGGCTCCGGCTTCGATGCCAACCCCAGCCCCGGCAACATCCGCGACGGCCTCGTCACCGACGGCATCAAATCCGCCGGTGCCGCCAAGAAAGGCGGCACCAGCCCCATCGTCGATGTCCTCGACTACGCCGAGCCCATCCGCCAGCACGGCGGCCTCACGCTCTACTGCACCCCCGGTAACGACGTCGAAAGCACCACCGCCCTCGCCGGCGGCGGCTGCAACATGATGCTCTTCACCACCGGCCTCGGCACGCCTACCGGAAATCCGGTGTGCCCGACGCTGAAAATCGCCACCAACAGTGATCTTGCGAAGCGCATGCCTGATCTCATCGACTTTGATACGGGGCCTATCATCACCGGCGAGAAGACCGTGGAGCAGATGGGCGAGGAGATGCTGGAACTGGTCATCGCCACGGCGAGCGGGGAGTATGTGCCGAAAGCGGTGGCGCTGGGGCAGGATGACTTTCTGCCGTGGAAGCGTGGGGTGAGTTTGTGAGGCTTATATTCTGCTCGACCAAAAATCCCACTGCGCAGTGACAACCTTCTCTGCAACAATCGCGTCATCACGTTCAAGATTGTGCCAAAATTCGATGGAGACGTTATGAATCGGCTGCGCGCCGAGACGCACTAAAACTCGATGTGCTGAAACAGCCTGCTTGGGATGACCGAGCAAATCCGGCTCGTTCAAAAACGACTCAAAAAATGAGCGAGCGGCTGCCCCATGAAGCAAGCCGAGAGTAACGGCAATCTGTGGAACAACGAAACTGCCGTCACGAAATCGCTGACAAAGCTCGTCGAAGAACTCGTGTCGGCGGCTGACTAAAAGACAGGTGCAGCCAGCCAACGAGTGCCTCCAAGAGGCATCTCGAATAATTTCCGCCCAGTATGCCAATTCACCAGCAAGCTGGTCTGCCGCGCCACGGAAAACCTGCAAGTCGTGCTCAACTCCTGCGTCACTCCAGACCAAATTCAGTGGATGCAAATAATATGGCACTCCTTTCGAGTCATTGCCGAGCCACTCAAAAACTCTGAGATCTGGTATTGCAATTGGCATGGAAAGAATGGAACCAATTTTATGTGTGTGACAGGCGATGGAATTCTCGATCGAGGATCATTTGTAACGAGCACGAGGGAGCAGTCACGCCTCCGTCTCCGCATGCAGCGCAATGCAGTTTCCCTCAGAATCCAGAACCTCCGCACGAAATCCATACTCACCGATCGAGTGCACATCCTGCTGCACCGTCCCGCCATTCGCCTGCACCGCAGCCACGGATTCCTTCAGACGGCCATTCACATCGAAGTAAATCATGATGCCGTCCGCTGAAGGTTTGAAATCCTTCACCACCACCACGCAGCCCTGCTGAGCACCATCTGCTGTCGGCAGCATGGCCGTGGGGACTCCGCCGAGGACCTCCTGCTTGATCTCCCGGCCAAGCACGGCTGAGTAAAAGCGGATGGCGCGCTCAAGATCAAGTGCCGGGATGTCGAACCAGACAAGGTTGGGTTTCATGGGGGCCATCATGGATGACTGCCCCGTGAATGCAAGTGGGCACCGGACGGTTGGAACTACCGATAGGTCAGGACTCTTTACGATTCAAAAATGATATTGCTCGCACCAGCCTGGCTGGAGGCCAAGCGCCAATCCGCTGACGAGAAGACGCTGACCGATGGATCGCAGGCAATTCGTAGTGTGAGTGGTCCCAGACACCAACCTCCGATAACAGCTCGCGCGCCGTGCCTTAGCAGCATTGCCAAAATTTCCAACGCCTCGCTGTGATTCTCATTTGAATCTAGTATGCGAACCATGCGAGCAAAGTTGCCTTCCAGCGGTGGGGATCCGATAGCTAGAACGACTCTGTCTTCTGCGAGATAAACTTCGGGTTTGAATTCAAACGTCGATGCCCCACACGAAAAACGGAATAAACTTTGAGACACCTGAAGGCGAATTTTTGGGAAGAGCTTCATTATTCGGGACTACGACTCAAGGTGCATTGAATCTCTGTCTCTACATTGTGACTTCTATTCACCAGCCGGGATTCTTGGAAGCTTTGGACAGCGGCTCTCTCATGCCTTTGCGGATTGAGTCACGCATGCCGGGAATGGCCATTAGATGCAGCGTTTCCTGAATGCTGCGCCAGTCGTCCTCAGAGATGAGCACCGCATTGCCTTGGCGTCCGGTGATCTGAATCGGCTCATGCGAATCCGCCGTCTCGGCCATCAACTGGCGGAGCTTGGTGCGCGCTTGGGTTTCAGGCAGGGAAGTCATGCTGCAAGTGTGCTGGAAATCTGCCTTGCCGTCAAGCCTCCTGCCGTCTCTCATAGGTGGCATATGCGCCTGACCCTCCTCTCCCTTGCCCTCGCTCTTCCCGCTCTGGCCAGAGACATCTCCATCGCGGATGCGGCCGCATTTGCTGCTGCAGCGCAAAACGTGAAAGCGGGTGACACGCTGGTTTTGAAAGACGGGACCTGGGCCGATGCCCATTTGAAAATCAACGCGGAAGGCACTGAGGCGAAACCGGTGACGATCAAAGCGAAGACACCTGGCAAGGTGATCTTCACGGGTGGCTCGCGACTCTCCGTTGGCGGGGCGCATGTCGTGGTGGATGGCCTGTGGTTTCAGAATCCCACGGGCGAGCAGGTCATCGAATTGCGCCAGGACTCCAAGCATCTCGCCAGCGACTGCCGCATCACCAACTGCGCGGTGACGAATGACACGCAGCTTGCTTCGACGGATTCGTCCCAGTTTGTCTCGATCTACGGTGCGCGGAATCGTGTGGACCACTGCTACATCGCCGGCAAGACGACGCAGGGCACCACGATGGTGGTGTGGCTTTCGAACGAGTCGAAGGATCAGGGCAAGCACCAGATCGACCATAATCACTTCGGCCCGCGCCCGAAGCTCGGCAAGAACGGCGGCGAAACCATTCGCCTCGGCGACAGCAAGACCTCGATGCAAACCGCCGCCTGTATTGTGGAGCATAACTTGTTTGAGAAATGCGATGGCGAAGCCGAGTGCATCTCCAACAAATCCTGCGGCAACCTCTACCGTCGCAATACTTTCAAAGGCGTCTCCGGCACGCTGACCCTGCGTCATGGCAATGCCTGCATGGTGGAGCACAACATCTTCCTCGGCGATGGTGCCAAAGGCGCAGGCGGTGTCCGCATCATTGGCGAAGACCATGTCGTCACCGGCAATCTCTTTGAAAACCTCACTGGCGACGACGAGCGCAGCGCGCTGTGTATCATGCTCGGCATCCCCGATTCCGTGCCCAACGGTTACTTCCAGGTGAAGCGCGCCAAGGTCATCAACAACACCTTCATCAACTGCAAACACAACATCCTCATCGGTCTGGGCGGGGACAAAAAAGCCGTGCTGCCACCGGTTGAAACCGAGATCAGCGGCAATCACATTCAGACCAAACTGGGCGAAGCCTTCGAAATCAAATCAGCAACCGATGGCGTGACAATGAAGGACAACGAAACCGCCAAGGAACTGTCCAACATCGCCAAACCTTCCATCTCTGAGGCCACCGGTCCTGCCTGGAAAAAGTAACTCATCATGCGCACCAACGTTCTTCGCAAACCGCTCACCTGCTGCTGCCGCAAACCCATGACTGGGTTCTACCGCGATGGCTACTGCCGCACCGGCCCCGGAGATGTCGGGCTGCACACGGTCTGCATTGAGGCGACTCATGAGTTTCTGAACTTCTCCTATCTCAGCGGCAACGATCTCACTGCGCCCGCTCCTGAATGGGACTTCCCCGGCCTCAAGCCCGGCGACCGCTGGTGCCTGTGCGTCACGCGTTGGAAGCAAGCCCTCGATGCGGGTTGCGCCCCACCCGTGTGTCTTTCGGCCACGCATGAATCCGCGCTTGAGTGGGTGGATCTTGAGGATTTGAAGGCGCATGCGTTGGATGATCCTGGTGAGGATGTGGAGTGATGGAGTTCTGCAAAGCAGATGGCGTGGCGCGTTACTTAAACTGCGTATTGTAGTCCCGCCTTCAGGCGGTCAGGTCAGATTCCGGCTAAAGCCGGTACTACAATACAGCGCTGCGTCACGCGTGTGCATTTGCTGCTACCGTGGAGCGCTGAAAGGCCGCCCGCCACTTGTGATGGAGTTCTGCAAAGCAGATGGCGTGGCGCGTTACTTAAACTGCGTATTGTAGTCCTGCCTTTAGGCGGGGCGGCGCAAATTTTATTCTGTAAAAGTGGCGATCAGGTTTGGGATGGTTCAGCGGAGTTCATGTTGAGGTAAATTTTGCCGGTGCTCCACTCATCGCTTTGCTCGCAGAGCAGGGCGGAGACGAGGCGCAGGAGGG
>CAINGK010000165.1 GCA_903848465.1 uncultured Verrucomicrobiota bacterium | reverse complement strand
TCTGAACTCTGAAATTCGTGAAAAATTCGCGGCTATTCGTGCTCATTCGCGTTGTGAACAATACACCTTCGCGGTCTATTTTGCTTAACTTAACGACATTGATTCGTCATTCGTCATTCGTCATTCGTCATTCGTCATTCGCCATCCCACGCGAGCACAGCCACACCCATGCCCGCGCGTCCCACCATCCCCTACTTCCCACTCGCCCACTTCACCGCATTCGCAAGAATCTGCTGGAACGCCTTCAGATCATGCACCCGCGCATCATGCCCCAGCGCGATCCCTACCACCCTCGCCTTCGCATGCTCCGTGATCCACACACTCGGATGCCCCGCCTTGTACTTCTCACTCGGGCTCGTCTCCGCCAGCACCGTGATTTTCGCCGTCCCCGCAGGAATTTTATCCGCTTCCGCATTCACATAGTACAGCTCATCCTCCACCGTGAAGCTCGCAGGCACTCCCGCCAGGATCGGATGATCCCCCTTCACCGCCTTCACCTCAAACGGATGAATCCGGTCATGCCCGCGCGCACCACCACCCACGATCTGCGCATTCAGCGCAGGCCATCCGCCAAAGCCATACCACGTGCCAGGATGCAGCATGATGATGCCCTTACCCGCAGCCGCGAAATCAAACAGCGCCTTGCGATAAACCGCCGTATCAAAAAACTTCCGGTTCACGCTGATGACTGCAACATCGGCATTCGCCAGCTCAACCGCAGCCTGATCCCGGTCCTCGGTGTAATGCACCGTAAACCCTGCCGCCTTCAGCGTCGCCACATCCGTCTCACCAAAGAACTTCGCAAAGTTATGCGATGAGCCGCCACCAATCACAAGCACCTTAGTCTTCCCAGCCTCCCAGTTCACCGGCGTAGCAGCCACCAACGGACCATCGCCTTTGCTGCCTTCTTTGGGACCAGTCTCCACCGCTGCCGCGCTTTTTTTGCCTCCTTCGCGTGTGACCGGCTCGCCTTTCACCGGCTTCGGCCCCTCACCCGCGATGTCCGCAGTAATCGCCGCCACCACCGCCGACACGCCGTTGTCGAGACTTTCCAACACCAGCTTGGTGATCGGCGCAGCATTGGCAATCGGCAGCGAGATACGACGTAGCTGCCCCCGGTTCACCAAACCTTCCACAAACGCACTGCCCGGCACCTCAATCTCACGATTGTAGTCCGCAAAGGCTTCACCATTCCTCAGCTCAAACACCTCCGGTGCCCCAGCGCTATGGTTCACCGTGACCTTCAAAGCCACCCGTTCATCCCGGGTCGCCGGATACCCCCAACCCGCAATGCCGCTGAGCAGATGGATCTGCTTCGCCGCCGTATGCATGGCGACCTCCACCTTCTGCGGATTCTGATTCGCCACGTTGTTTCTGCCGCCGCCCTTGAGCACGATGAGGTTGGCACCCGTGGCCGATTTCGCCGGGTCCATGATAAACCACGGCACGCTGTCCGCAGTCACATTGCCAAACTTCGCGAAATGCACCGTGTCGCCCGTCGCCTCTTCGCTGGCAAACAACCCACGCCGCGAATCAGCCGTGTAGGCCTCACGCAAATCCACCACACGGAACTTCTGCTCCCCACCACAAATGAAAGCCAGGATGTCCCGCAGTGTCTCAGCACCCAGCGCCTCCAGCCCCTCCGGCATCAGACTGCGCCGCGTGTTTTCACGCGTAGCGATGTCACCCTTCTTGATCTCAAAATCACCCACTTGGTTCCGCAGCGTCAGGCTCGCCTGGTTCTCCGTGATGATCACACCCGCCAGCGTCTCACCCTTCTTCGTGGTGATGTTCCAGGCCCAGAAGCTCGGATCAACCTCACGGTTCGGATCGACAATGTGTACCAGCAGTTCCGCCGGACCATGCGCCCCCATGCCCGTAAGCTGCGGACCAACATCGCGCAGCCCCACATCGCCAAGCTTGTGACAAACAGCACAAGCCGCAGCAAACATTGCCTTGCCCTTCACCCCATCCCCCGGCTTCTCCACCTCCGGCGTCAACTGCGCCAGCAGCTCATTCTTCGCCTTCGCATTCGGGTTCAGCTTGTCGATCATCGCATTCGCCCGCTTCGCCACCTCCTTGTTCGGATGCGTCCGCAGTCGCGCAATGTTCCCCGGCCCAATCTCCTTCGGATCAATCTTCCCATTTTGGATCGCAGCCAGCAGCGCCAGCGCAGCCTCAGGCCTCTTCAAGATCGCATCAAAAGCCTGCGTCCGCAGCTCAGGCTTCAGCCCGTTCAGGTTCCCCACGAGTTCCGTGACACTCCCCTTCTCATCCATCGCCGAAATAATCGCCGCCTGCAGCGCCACAGGCGCATCCGCACGACCCAAAACACCAACCACCAGCACACTCGCTTCACCACCAATGCCGATCAGCGACTTGGCAGCCGTAACACGATCACCAATAGCCGCCGCCTTGTCCTCCAGCTTCGCCGTCAGACTCGCGACCTGCGCCTTCACCTCGGCAGCCAACAAACCCGCCTTGTCCCACTTAACAACGAGCGGCAACGCAGCAGCCGCGAGCGCAGGCTGCTGGATGAGCTTCTTCAACGAAGCCGTCAATTCTGGCGAAAGCACCGGTGTTTCATTCAACAACTGCGCGACCCCCTGCAGGATCACGATTTTCAGTGCATCAGCTTTTGCATCCGCAGTGGCACAGGCATTGATCAATTTCTCAGCATTTGCAGGCAAAGCCGAAGGAAGCAACGCCGCCACGAAAGCTTCTGGTAAACTGTTGGCAAGCGCAGCCTCAATCGTAGGCAGTGCCTGATCGGTGCTAGCGGCAATCAATGCGGAACGGCTCCAGTCCTCCTTGGCAGCCGCGTATTCCTTCAGCACCTGCTGACGTCCTGCCTCGGTCTGCACGGCTTTTTGAGCTGCTTCGTAGGCTTTGAGTGCATCGCTGCCCATGCTGGCTTGGAGGTTTTTATCCTTCTTCTTCACCACCTTCTTCGCTTCCTTGTGCTGCACCTTCCAGATACGCCCAAAGTAATGATCCCGGTCCGGCCTCACCGCCGCATTCGCAGGCCCGTGGACGGGACCACGCGTGTCATTATGAATCACCGCCTGATTGTAAAAATCGACCACATACAAAGCCCCATCCGG
The DNA here is from genome assembly GCA_903848465.1 of uncultured Verrucomicrobiota bacterium. Taxonomy (GTDB): domain Bacteria; phylum Verrucomicrobiota; class Verrucomicrobiia; order Verrucomicrobiales; family Verrucomicrobiaceae; genus Prosthecobacter. Next base: position 61,737 of record CAINGK010000165.1, on the reverse strand, counting down.
CCCCACACGATTCTCAATCGGACGGAACCACAAATCCTTGCTGCGAATAAACTCCGTCTTCTCACGCCCCGCTTCGCGATGCGCCTTGTAAGTCACCCCATCTTTCTCAACGAAGAAGTGGCTCACAATGTTCAGCGTCGGCTCAGTGCAGAAGTAGCTGTAGTTCCACTTCGCCGGCCAGGCACCGCCTTCATAAATGGCGCAACCCGCCGCAGCCGTATAGCTCCCCACTTGATCAATCTGCACATACGCCTGCTCCGGCCAAGACATGAGCGGATACGTCGGCTCCTTCGGCAGCATTCCATTCGTGCCCATCACCCCAGGCAGCTTGCCCTTTGCCAGCACATATTCCGGCAGCACCACATGCAGGAAATGATTCCCGCTCGTCGGCTGCGTAAAGAACACCTGCCCGTCCGTGGTGATGTCCAGCCCCCAGGTATTCCCCCCGCGCGAAGCATACTGCTCAAACGCGCTTCCATCCGGCTTGAACCTCACCACCCCACTGCCATCCGTACCAAAGTCCTTCTTTCCATCCGGCGAAGTCACATGCCCGGAGCTGTACCCATGCGTCGCATACACCCAGCCATCCAGACCCCAGCGCAGATTGTTGATCACCGCATGCGTGTCTCCCGCACCTAAGCCGGTATAAAGCTTCGTGCGCTTGTCGGCAGTCTCATCACCATCGGTGTCTTCAAGATACCAGATGTCCGGCGCAGCACACGCAATGACGCCCTTCTTGTAGAAGCAGAAGCTCGTGACGAGCTCAAGCTTGTCCGCAAACACATGCTTCTTGTCCATCACCCCATCGCCATTCGTGTCCGTCAAAATCGAAATCCGGTCAATCGGATCACGGTCATACTTTGTCGTCCAAGAACCGCTGTCTTTCCATTTCTCCACATTCAGCTCCCGGCGACCATTCGGATACTCAGGCGTCTCACACACCCATAGCCGTCCCTTCTCATCCCAGTCCACATTCATGACCTTGTTGATCAGCGGTTCGCTGGCCACCAGTGAGATGTCGAACTCTGGATGCACCTCCAGCTTCTCCGCAGCCTTTTCCGGCCGCGTGGGTCCACCCTCCACATACCGCAAATTGTCACCCAGCTCATCAGCCTTGCACAGCTCATCCACATTGTTCCTCTTCCCCGCCCACGCAATCCCCCTCAGCAGCAGCGCCCGAAAATTCGGTCGGCTGAAGTTCGCATAGTAGTGCCCCGGAATGCTGACAAAGGACCGGTAGTTGTCCTTTTCATAAGTCCAAACCTGCGGCTGAATGTCATAGATGCTGACCTCCTTGCCCCCCTTGGTGATCTCCGCAGCGCGTTTAGCCGCCTTGTCATTGCGCGTTCCAGCCGGCTTCGGGGTGTAGGCCCCGGCCAAAATACGGCACTCCGGCAGCACGTCCATATCGTAGTAAATTTCGTCATCCATTGCGAAATTCGACACATCTTTCGTGATCGGATTCTCATGATCGGTGAAGTACAAATGCATCGGTCCCTCCCGCCATTTCGTCTGACCCTGGTGCCAAGACCCGCCAATGATGCCCTTGAACCAGTCATGATCCTTGGACACCGATGCCGCGTGGATCGTCACGATGCCACCACCGCGCTGCAAATACTCCAACAAATCCTTCCGCTCCTGGCCGATCTTGATGTCTCCCCCGCTGTCCAGATGCAGAATGAGCACATCCGTTGCATCCAGTTGCGCCTTGGTGGGAAAGGCATCCCCATCACTCGCCTTGGCTCCACGCTCATTCAGCAGCGGCACCCAGTCCCGCAGAAAGGCAGGATGATCATGCGCCCCCGGCCCATGGGACTTCGGTCCAGACCGAATAAAAACCCGCAACGGCTCCGCCGCGCTGGATGAGTGCGAGATGACGCAGGACGCAGCAAGCGTGAGACAGAAAAGGAAACGTTTCATGGTGGGTTCGATGGTAGGCAGAACCAACGCATAATGTGAAGCCCGTTTTCGCACGGCACACTATCGGAAATGCACATGCGCTCCGTACCTGAAAAAACCAAGGGCACGACTCACGTCGTGCCCTTGGTGTGAAAATGAATGCAAGTCGTCGCTTACTTCGGCTGATCAGCAGGAGCGGGAGCCGGAGCAGGCGTTGCCGCAGGAGCTGGTGCTGGTTTCGGTGCCTCGGCAGGAGCAGGAGCCGCCGCCTTGGGCGCTTCAGGAGCCTTGGCAGGTTCCGTTTTCACCGGAGCAGCGTCTTTATTTGCATCAGCCTTCGGAGCCTCGCCTGCCTTTGCAGACTCTTTCTTGATGGCATCCTGGATTTGCTCCATGATTTTGGCCTTGGCCTTCTCTTCCTCCGAGGAAGCAGCGGCGGGGGCAGCAGCAGGAGCTGCGGCCTCCGGCTTGGCATCGCCAAAGAGGCTCTTGCCCTTGCTGCCGTTCTGGTGGCGGCTCACAAGCACGGCCAGGAGGATGGTCAGGCCAAAGAGGATGATGGCCAGATAAACCGTGAACTTCTGCAGCACGTTCGTAGTTTGCGCACCCCAGACCTGGCTGGCGGCGGCGTCGCCGAAGGAGGCACCAAGGCCTTCCTGACGAGGGCGCTGCATAAGCACGACGAGAATGAGCAGAAGGCAGACGATGACTTCGACTGCGGTGAGAATTCCAATGAAGATGTCCATAAAAGGGGCGCGAATATGGGGGAACTTCCCGGCTTGGCAAGGGGGGAGTTCCAGTTTGAGTCAGTCAGGTCAGCCCGCTCTCCCTGCCTTATAATCATGAAAATTGCCACCTGGTGCGCTTTTCGGGCCGTACTTGCACGGCTTTGCGCCCACGGCACGTGCCGGAGTTATCAGCCCTCTCCCGCCAGTGTGACCGCTCCGGTGAGGATCACACTCCCCGCGTCATCACAAATCTCACCGCTCACCTGCCCGAGATTGCCCAGCATGCCCTGCAGCGCGCCACTCAGGTGAAGCGACTGACCGGGCGTGATACTGCCCAGGATTTTGATCTGGCGCACGGCGGTCAGGCGGAGGTTCCTCAGCGGAGGCTCGCCGGGCCGGGTTTGAATAAGTATGCCACCCAACTGCGCCAGCGCCTCAATCATCAGTACGCCAGGCATGAGCGGGGCACCGGGAAAATGGCCGCGTAGAAATTCCTCGCCCCCCTTCAGTTTCCAGACCGCTTTGGCCGAAGCACCCGGAATAAGCTCCACAAGTTCGTCAATGAAGCAAAACTCAGGGCCGTGCGGTAGGGACGAAAGCGCTTGAACAAGTTCGGCAGAAGATGGCATGCTGCGGTCTTATTCACGATTCCCCCCCAGAGCAATCTCCAAGATGCACGCCAGCGCCTCTGGTCTGCCGCATACTCCTGCAGGTGTGGCTGGCGGTGGTGTTCCTGCTGAGCATGGCCTACTGGGCCGTCGGCGGCTTGTTGTTTGTGCTGGCCGGAGCCGTGCTGGAGCCGTTCCTGCCGCTGGAACTTTCCCGCACCCTGGGCCAGCGACTGCTGAGTGTGGCCTTCCGCGTCTTCCTCACCTTCCTCCGAGCCTGCGGCGTGTACGAGTGCGAATACATCGGTTTCGAAGCACTGCATGGATTAAAAGGCGGGCTGATCATCGCTCCCAACCATCCGGCGCTGTGGGATGCCGTCTTCATCCTCTCCAAAATCCACGGCCTGCGCTGCATTTTGAAGGCCTCCTTGATGCACAACCCCTTTCTGCGCGGCGGTGCCAAGCTAGCAGGCTTCATCCCGAACAAGCCTGCCCACAAAATGCTGCAGCGCTCCATCGAAGCCCTGCGCCAGGGGGACCGGCTGCTGTTTTTCCCCGAAGGCACCCGCACGCTGAAGCATCAGCAATGCATCAATCCCCTCCAGGGCGGCCTCGGCATCATCGCCACCCAGTCGTGCGCGCCCGTGTGGCCGGTCTTCATCGAAACCAACAGCGACTACCTCTCCAAAGGCTGGCCGCTGTGGCGCCTGCCCAATAAAAAAATCCGCATGCGCATCACCCTCGGCGAGCCCCTCGCCAGCCCCCCGGATGAAAGCGCGGCGGCATTCACCCAGCGACTGCATGAGGTGTTTTCAACGGAGTTGGGCAAGCTTGCTTGATCCATCCAGTCAAAGCATGGAAATCATTCCTCAATCCACACCGGCGTACCCACCGGCACGAGGTCAAATAGTTCGATCACCTCATGGTTGCGCATGCGCACGCAGCCGTGGCTAGCTGCCCGTCCGATGCCCTTTTCGTCGTTGGTGCCGTGGATGTAGATGTAGCGTTGGAAGGTGTTCTCATTGCGCGGCTCGGTGCCGTGCAGCCAGAGAATGCGGGTGAGCACGAGATCCGATTTCGTCTCCATGCCTGGCTGCCACTGCCCCACAGGCTCCCGCGCTTTGAAGATGGTGCCGCTGTCCGCCCCACCGCCGTGTTTCTCCTTCACCTCAAAGCGACCCAGCGGCGTCTGGTTGCTGCCCTCGGTGAAGCCGATGCCAAACTTTGACGTGCTGCATGACCACTCGCGCACCAGCCGCATGTCATCAAACAGCCGCAGCCGCTGAGTGCCGATGCTGACTTCAAGATGTGGATGGGCGAGGTTCATGAGGACAGAATGATCGACTGCATGCGAGAACTCCGTTTAATAGCATCAATGGGCAGAATTGCATGAATCAAAAAATGCATTTGACTTATTAGACCGTTCGGTCTATTCATTTCACATCATGAGCGACCGAACGACCAAAGAACGCATTCTCGACGCAGCCGAAGGGCTGATGCTTGAGAAGAGCTTTCATTCGGTCGGACTCACTGAAATCCTTGAAGCGGTGAAGGTGCCCAAGGGCTCGTTCTATCACCACTTCAAATCCAAGGAACAGTTTGGCGTGGAAATGCTGAAGCATTATGTGGCTGATGCCACAGCTTACAAAACACAGATGCTGCTGTCTCCCACGCCTGAACCGGACCCACTGAAGCGACTGCTCAGTTTTTGTGAAGGCACGATCTGCCGCGTTCTCGAAACCAAGGGGAAATGCCCTTGCCTGGTGCTCAAACTGGCTGCTGAAGTCGCTGACATGAGTGAACCCATGCGCGAGGTGCTTGCAGCAGGAAATCGCGATGCGATCACCATTCTGGAGCAGGTGCTGCAGGAAGGTATCGATAAAAAGAAGATCGCCAAAACCGTCCGCCCTGGCGAAATGGCCGGCATCATACATGACCTCTGGAATGGAGCCATGCAGCGCTCCGCCGTTTGCCGGGACGCCACACCTCCGCGTGAAGCGCTGAACTTCATACGCACGCTGCTCACCCCGTGATTTTCTTTTTAGCCAGCCATAAACCGACCGGTCTAATCTTAACCTAAGCACTCCCATGAAACCCATCGCACTCACCAGTGAAACCTTCGATACCACCCTCGCCAACACTGACCAGCCCGTCCTCGTGGACTTCTGGGCGGAGTGGTGCGGCCCCTGCAAAATGATGTCGCCCATCCTCGACCAGCTTGCCACTGAGCAAGTGGGGCGGGCCACCATCGCCAAGGTGGACATCGACGCCTTTCCTGACCTTCAAGCCCGCTTTGGCATCCGCGCCATCCCCACGCTCATCGTCTTCAAAAACGGCCAGCCCGTGAACACCATCACCGGCGTGAAAAGCAAAGGCTTCCTCGAAGCCGCTCTCACCGCCTGATCTCCCTTTCCCGCAAACCAAACACCACCAACACCCATGTCCATCGACCTCACCCAACGCCCCCCACGCAGTCCACGCGTCCGCCTCGGCGGTTACGTCCTCCTGCCACGCCTGCTCGACAAATGCCGCGCTGAAATCGCCGGTAAAAATGGCGAGTATCACTACAACTGCCCGCTGGATCAGCGCTTTCTCAGCTTCACCGGCATCGACCATGAGGCCCTGAAAACCGAAGCGGCCAAGGGCCTGGGCGATGCCGACATGTTCTCTTGGATCGAGAAGAGCGCGCTGCACAAACGCAGCGACTACGAGATCGCCCACTGGAGCGAATTCCGCGAAGCTGCCGTGCCCGCTGACAACGAAAGCCGCGAGTACATCAGCGCGCAGATCGCCAAGGCAGGCGGTGCCTTACGTGAAGACATCGGCACCTGGTTCGACTTCCTCGATTTCGACGACCACGTCTCCTTTGGCGGCAAAGCTTAACCCAATCTCCCCAACTCAACCTCACTAGATCAAACTCATCATGCAAACCTCATTCCAAAACAAAGTCGTCCTCATCACCGGAGCCACCAGCGGCATCGGCAAAGTCAGCGCCCTCGCCTTCGGCAAAGCCGGAGCCAAAGTCATCGTCAGCGGCCGTCGTGAAGCCGAAGGCCAGACCGTCGTAGCTGAAATCAAAGCCGCAGGTGGTGAAGCCACCTTCGTCAAAACAGATGTCGCCGTAGAGGCGGATGTCGCGGCTCTCATAGCCAAAGCAGTGGCTACGTATGGCCGCATCGACATCGCCTTCAACAACGCCGGCGTCGAAATCACCGGTCCCATCGTGGACGCTACCGAGGCCGACTACCGCCGCGCCTTTGACATCAATGTTTGGGGCGTGCTCACCTCCATGAAGCACGAGATCCCCGTCATGCTCAAACAGGGTGCGGGCGTCATCATCAACACCAGCAGCGTGGCCGGACATGTCGGTATGGCAGGTGCGAGCATCTACGTCGCCAGCAAGCACGCCGTGGAGGGCCTTACCAAGGCCGCTGCCATCGAATATGCCAAACAAGGCATTCGTGTGAACGCCGTGGCCCCCGCCGCCATCGAGACCGACATGCTGGACCGCTTCACCGGCGGCGGTAACGAAGATGCGCTGAGCTACATGCGCTCACTGCACCCCGTGGGCCGCCTGGGCCGCTCCGAGGAGATCGCCAATGCAGTGCTCTTCCTCGCCAGCGACGCCGCGTCTTTCATCACGGGCACATCGCTGAATGTGGATGGTGGGTTCCTGGCTCAGTAAGACACCGTGAACTACGCCCGCGCTTTGCCTCATTGGCAGAGTGCGGGCTTTTTTGCCTGATCAGTGTAGGATCACCGCACCCGCTGCCTGCATCATATAAGCGCACAAGCCATATTTGCTGGCACGTGTGGTTTGTTCGGGATTTATTTGAAATCTAAATCAAGAGGTTCACGATATTTCAGCCAGAGCGGAGGAATCCCTTCTCGCCCGACTCGAAGGACAACGATCCCTCCGACGATGGCGCAGTTGGTATCACAGTCGCCATCCCCCTCTAGAGTGGTGATCAAGGCTTCGTAATAGTTGTCGAGATGGCGAATCGCACACCAGATGGCAAATGGGACGGTGTCGGGTGCGGTAACGAGAAAGCCTGAACCAAGAATCCGCGCAGCATTTTCACCGGACATTTCAAAGGGCACGAGACTTGCCTTTCGAAGGCCTTCGTGGGTTTCTCCAGCGGGCGTAAGTTCCAGAACCTTCTGCCAGATGGCTTTGCGGGCATTTTCCAAAGGAAGCATTCTAGTATTCCATGCCATTGCGGCCGCCAAGGACACCGCGACGCTGCCCGCAATCCCTTCTGCATGAGCATGTGTCACTATGGATGATTGCCAGCTTTCGGTGACGACTTTCGCCAGACTATCAGCGAACCAAGCACCCAAAGGTGCTGAGCGCATGGCACTGCCATTACCCTTCGAGCCACGACCACTAAAAGCCGCCGTTGAAGTTTCCCGCCAGCTCGCACCGCGTGCGATTTCTTCCAACTGCATCCGTGCGCCTTTGCCATAGCCGCGGCCCGGGTCAGCCTGATACCGCCTGACAAAGCGCCATGCCAAGGAGTCCGCTGCGATTTGCCCATGATCCATCATCTCCTCAACGATGGCCATGGCCATTTGCGTATCATCCGTATGCCACCACGAGCCGGAAGGAAGACCATCACGCTCAATGACTCTCCGGGCACTGCGAGCACAAGTCGAAAGCATTTGCCCGAAGGCATCGCCAACTGACAGGCCATCAAGGGACAACAAAGCGCGGTCGCAAGGCTTTGTGATTTCCAGTTTCATGGAGTTGTTCTGTTGGATTCCAGAAACGCGGTAAACAGACGGCGCAAATCTTCCTGCCTCGGCAATGCAAGACGCCATTCGGCAGGGATGCCATCAAGGCCATAGACTACACCCGCGAGACCGCCGGCGACGCAGCCGGTGGTGTCGGTGTCGTCGCCGAGATTCACCGCTTTGAGAACGCAGTCGGAAAAATTGTCGGTGGTGAGGAGGCACCAAAGGGAGGCGATGAGGGTTTCCATGACATAGCCTCCCGAGTGGATGTGAATTTCAGGCTGGGATGCGAGGTCGCCACGCAGCACCTCGCGAAAGGTGCCTAGCTCCTCGTTGTCCGCATAGAGCCGCTGGAAGATCTGCTGTACCTTGTGAAGTGCTTCGCGTGGAGATGCTTCCTGCATCAGTTCCCGAACCACGAGGCCGTGGAAGACACAGGCCATCTGCGAACGAATGTGTCCATGAGTGATGGCTGAAGCCTGGGCGATGCGGGTGATGAAAATGCTTTCTTCCTGATGGAGATTGGCAAGCACCACGGGCAGAATGCGCATGAGCGAGCCATTGCCATTGTCGTAGGGGTCGCGACCTCCTGCGTCCGAAGCTGGAATGCCATGGCGGATGCGGAGCAAAGCCTGTCGGGTGGCATTGCCGATGTCGAAGACAAGCCCATGTGCAGCCCAGTGGCCGAGCTCGAACCATTGCAGGAAGCGCTCGCCCATGTCTTGCAGGTCGAAGCTTTTTTCGATCAAACTTTCGACGCTGCAAAGCAGCAGAGAGCCATCATCGCTCCAAGTTCCGGCGGGCTGGCCATGCGCGCCGTGGCTGCGCATTCCGATGACGGGATCGAGCTTGCGTTTCTCACGTGATGCGAACTCGACGGGGACGCCAAGAGCGTCTCCGACGAGTGAGCCGTAGAGGCTCCCTAGTATTCTTTTTTCTTGATTCATAAGTCGATGCCAACGGCCTGAGCGGCGGTGGTTGAGTGTGGGCGATAGATCTCCTCGCAGGGTGTATGCAGCCCTTGGAAGCCTTCCTTCAGGTTCTCCCGTTGTTCGATCACGAAGGACGTGATGTCTTCAATGCTGATAAGCTCACTTTGGCCAAATCGGCGCAGCGTCTCTCCACGCAGGCCGAGTTGGACCGCGCGTCTTTCGAGACAATTGCCGTTCGGGTCGTGATCTGGGGTCCCACTGAAGGCGGACGTCGGATTGCGCGACAGCTTCCTGCCACTTTTCGTGATTGTCATAGCCGCTGGCAGAGAAGGATGAAGCAACGGATGCCTCAAGAACTTCATCAAAGAAGGAGCGCTTCAAGCGCACGGCCAAAACGTGTTCCTGTCCTTCCTTGGATGCCCAGCCTGAACGGAACATCATCCACAGAAAGTTGGGTTTGATCCAGCTCATCCGTGTAAAACTGAACTCGCCACCAAAGCGTTGATGTTCGACAGCAAAGCGAGCAATCGCAGGCCGGTATGCCTGATAGACCACAATCGTATCGGCATCGAACTGTGCCATGATGTGGCGACCTAATTGCGGCCAGGCAGGTGAGTGCTCCGCATAAGGTATGATTTTCAAAGTGGTGTTCATCTCGTTGTTTGCTGAAATTCCTGCCGCACTTCCATGAGTGCGAAGCCAAGAAGATTCAGACCTTTCCAAAATTGAGGTTTTTCGGCATTGGGATCTGTTGCCGCCATTCCAATTCCCCAGATGCGGTCAAACGGGCTGGCCTCGACTAGAAGCCGGTCGCCAGTTTGAAGGAGAAAGGTTTTCAACTCTTCATGCTGGGAAAATTTCGCCCTATTCCCGCGCACAACGATTTCATATCGATGCTGTCGCCATATTTGATCATCAAAGCTTGCCACTTGGCGGCCAAGTTTCTTGGCAATCGCTGGACTCCTGGCGTCAATGATCTTCGAGAGCGTCGCTTCATCGTGGAAGAGCCGCGCTTTTTCAGCCATCATGAAGTGCTCAGCAGTGGCGTAACGAATGCCATCGACCTCGAAGGGATGTCCTGCCCACCATTGGCTGAAACAGGCTTTCGTCGCTGAGCCATCCTTTGACGGTGTATGCCCCCAGAAAAATGCCCATTTCGGCCGCCAGCCTTTCTGCATGGCCTGGATCAGTTCAGAATGTGTTTGTGGCAAAGTCGTTTTCATATCTCGAAAAGGAATCCCTTTTTCTTCAGTCGCTCATACTTCACGGGATCGAAGCGGAAGAGCTGGGCGGGGCGGTGGGGGCCTTCGCGGTGTTGTTCTTTGAGGGGGATGAGGAGGTCGTAGCTGAGGACTTTTTTGCGGAAGTTGCGCTTGTCGATCTCGGTGCCGAGGACGCTTTCGTAGAGGCGCTGGAGCTGGGTGAGGGTGAACTTGGGGGGCAGGAGCTCGAAGCCGACGGGCTGGTAGGTGAGCTTGCCGCGCAGGCGGGAGAGGGCGGAGGCGAAGATCTCGGCGTGGTCGAAGGCGAGCGGCGGGATGTCTGACACGGGGAACCAGCGGGCCTCGGCGGCGTCTGTGGAGGCGGCGGTGGTGTGGTCGGCGGGTTTGGTGAGTGCGTAGTAGGCGACGCTGACGACGCGCTCGCGGGGGTCGCGGTTCACGGTGCCGAAGGTGTAAAGCTGCTCGAGGAAGAGGTCTTTGAGGCCGGTTTCTTCCTCGAGCTCGCGGCGGGCGGCGTCATCGAGGGTTTCCTCGACGCGGACGAAGCCGCCGGGGAGAGCCCAGTGGTCTTTGAAGGGGGCGATGCCGCGGCGGATGAGGAGGACCTGGAGGGCGCCGTCGTCGAAGCCGAAGACGACGCAGTCCACGGTGAGGGCGGCTCTTGGGTATTCGTAGGTGTGTTTCACACACGAAGTAATGTGTAATTTTCACACGAAGTCAAGGCGGGAGTTTTTGGGGAGGAGGGGGCGACGGACAGGGACGTGACAATGAGGATGATGTTGGAGGGCGCGGAGCTAGCAGGAATGCGGAGTGGCAGCATCGAGGACGAGTTCGCGTAGGAGGACGAGGACGATGTCGGCCTACCCCAGAGGAGGGGAAGAATTGGAGGAAGGAGGTGCTAGGAGGTCTCGGCCCGCAGGGTGTGGCGGTGCGTTTTGATCGAGGACGAGTAGGAGAACGAGAACGAGGACGATTTTAGGAACGCTCGACGGGGGGCTTGCCCCTTTACCGGGCCTTGCATCCGGCGGGTGAGGCTTTACTATCGCGGCCCCTTTGAACCAACCCCCGTTAGTAGAATACCATGAGCACCCTGAAGAATGTCGCCATCGTCGGAGCCACAGGCGCTGTGGGCGCGGAGATGATCCGCTGCCTGGAAGAGCGCAAGTTTCCCGTCGGCCAGCTTACCCTCCTTGCCTCCGCACGCAGCGCCGGGAAGAAGCTGAAGTTCAAGGGCGAGGACATCACCATTCAGGAGCTGACGCCGGATTCCTTCAAGGGCATCGACATCGCGCTGTTCAGCGCCGGTGGCGGCATCTCGCGTGATTTTGCCCCGCATGCGGTGAAAGCCGGTGCGGTGGTGGTGGACAATTCCTCCTACTTCCGCCAGGACCCGAGCGTGCCGCTGGTGGTGCCGGAAATCAATGCTGCAGACGTGAAGTCCCACAAGGGCATCATCGCCAATCCGAACTGCACCACGGCGATCTCGCTGATGGCGCTGTATCCGCTGCATCAGGCGTTTGGTGTGAAGCGCATCTTTGCCTCCAGCTACCAGGCTGTGTCTGGCACGGGAGCGCAGGCCATTGAGGAACTGGCCAGCCAGTCCCGCGAGTGGGCCAGTGAAAACCGCGCCTGGGACGCGGCGAAGCTGGACAGTAAGCCGCATGTTTACCCGCACCAGATCGCCTTCAATGCCATCCCGCATGTGGATTCCTTTCTCGAGTCCGGCTACACCAAGGAAGAGATGAAGATGGAGAACGAGGGGCGCAAGATCATGCACCACGACAAATTTCGTGCGTCTGTGACCTGCGTGCGCATCCCGGTCTTCCGCGCACACAGCATCGCCATCAGCGCCGAGTTTGAAAAGCCGATCACAGTCGAAGCCGCACGCGAGGTGCTCAGCAAGGCGCCGGGTCTGGATGTGCTCGACGATACGGCCAACAAGGTCTATCCGCTCGCCCTCGACATCGCGGGCCGCGACAACTGCGCCGTCGGTCGCCTCCGCATGGACTGCGCGCTGGACAACGGCCTGGCCTTCTGGGTCGTGGGTGACCAGCTCCTCAAAGGCGCGGCGCTGAACGCGGTGCAGATCGCGGAGTGTCTGGTCTAGGCTCCCGACAAAATCGAATCATTCACGAAGGGCGGGGCTTCAACGGCCCCGCTCTTTTGTTGTCACAAGCCTGAGCGGGGGAAAGCGATGAAAACCAGTCGCCTTACAACTTCCTTACAATCTGCTCACAAGCTGCTGACTCATTCTTTTCCACCTGTGGGAATCTAGCGCCAGATCAACGGAACGCGGCCTCGGCCCCCGACTGCAAGATCAACCCTTTCTCAAGTGCGGTTATCCTTCTGGCTGTTGGAGACTCTACGAATCACCGGGGCGGACTCAAAAAGTCCGCCTCGGCGTTTTATGGTTTTTATAAATTTTAGATGACCAGATAAATCGCGAGGCTAAATTATACGCCTCGCACATGGTCCAACGCCGTTCGACAATTCTATTCATCATCCTGGTGGTTCTGCCACTGGCGCTCTTGGCGTGGCTGGGCACGTACCTCATTCGCGATGCTGAAAAGCGAACCGACGCCTCCATGCAGGCCATTCTGGCTGAAAGACTTAGCTCCGCAGATCAGCACCTCCTGCATGACATGCGCCAGCTTACCGACCGGCTCGATGACTGGGGTGCAGAGCGGATTGGCTCCGCCCGTTTGATGTCTGAACGGCTGGCCACGCACCCTTGGATCGCCCAGACTTGGTCTGTGGCCGGAGAAACGGCCAACGCGCCCTTCGAATCCTTCACCGGCAAGGCCGACTATGAACCGGGTGCCATTTTCAAGGCCGAAGAGCGCATCAAAGCCATCCTGGAAGCCACCCATGATCCAGCCAGCATGCCACAACTCATCGCGGTTCTGGAGGGCGGTGGTCCGCCGTTTCAGCGCACTTATGTTTCAGGCAAGCATTCGACTTTCCAGCAGCGCTCCTCCCAATGGATGACCTACCTCAAGATGTTCGGCTACCACATCGACGACCAGCCGGCGCAGTCTGAGCCTACTCTGAGCTGGAGCGGCTGGCATGTGGGCGATTCCATTTTCATGTACTGGCATCGGTTTGCCGACGGCAGCCTAAGCTGCGCCTTGATGAACCCGCAAATGCTGATGAACGCCCTGTTTCAGCGCCTGCCGCAGCCAGGCCTAGCCATCCCTCCCGGACGCATGATGCTGACCACGGTCAAAGGCATCCCCCTGCACGAATGGGGCAAGAAGCTGCCCGGTTCTGAAGGCGCGCCGGCTGCTCATCGCGCCTGCTCGGAGCCGCTCTCCCAGTGGGAGATGGCCTACACGCCCGCGAATGAGGAGTTTCCCAAACCCTACCTCTTCCCCATCCTCCTCGGCGTCAGTTCCGGCATCATGCTCGTCTTTGTCGTCGGCTGGCTTTATTTCCACGAAAGCGCCAGTGAGATCCGCGTGGCGCAGCAGCGCGTGACTTTCGTCAATCAGATCTCGCATGAGCTGAAGACCCCGCTCACCAACATCCGCCTCTATGCAGAAATGGCGGCGCATCGCGCAGAACAGCAGGGCGATACCATCGCGAGACGCCAACTCGGCGTGGTGGAGGCTGAAACATCCCGTCTCGACCGCCTGATCCAAAACGTGCTCAACTACGCCCGCCAGCAGCGTGACAAGCTCACCATCCAGCCCAAGCTACTGGCGCTGGATCAAAACGTCTCGCGCATTGTCGAGTTCTGGAAGCCCCTGCTGGAGAACAAAGGCTTTGAAATCGCGACCTCATTGAACGGGCCTGAAAGCGTCATGGCCGACCCCGACGCCATCGAACAGATCATCGGCAATCTCATCTCCAACGTCGATAAATACGCCAACGCTGGCAAGTGGATCGCCATCCGTACGGAGTATGATGAGCGGAATACGCGCATCATTGTGGAGGATCACGGCCCCGGCATCCCATCCGGCAAGCGCCGCACAGTCTTCGAGCCCTTTGAACGCCTCCGCTCCGACCTCGCGGAGGGCGTCAGCGGCACCGGCATTGGATTGACCATCTCGCGCGAACTGGCACAATTGCATGGCGGTTCTCTTACGGTGTGCCCTAATTACCGCGACGGCGCACGCTTCATTCTCACCCTCCCCAACAAGTCATGACCAAAATACTCATCGCCGAAGACGACGACCACACACGCGACGCCCTGCGTGAAGTGCTCACCATGGAAGGCTACGAAGTCATCCCCGCCAGCGACGGCTTGCAGGCAGTGGATTTTTTCCGCGCTGAAAGTCCCGACTTCGTCTGTCTGGATGTCATGATGCCCGGCCTCAACGGCTATGAAGTCTGCAAACAGATCCGCCGCCAGGATGAAAAAGTCCCCATCCTCTTTCTCACCGCCAAAGCTGAGGAAATCGACACCGTCCTCGGTCTCGAACTCGGCGCGGATGATTACATGACCAAGCCTTTTGGTGTGAAGGAAATCATCGCCCGCATCCGCGCCATCCTGCGCCGCACGGCCTCACGTGGCGGCGGCAGGGCGGATGATGACTTCACCATGGACGACCTCCGCATCGTCCCCACGGAACTGCGCGCCTACCGCGACAAGATCGAACTCGCCCTCAGCCCGCGCGATGTCAAAGTGCTGCGCCTACTCTATGAGCGCCGGGGCAAGGTCATCGACCGCAACACCCTCGCGGACGAGGTCTGGGGCGTGGATTACTTCCCGGAAAGCCGCGCGCTGGACCAGCACATCTCACAGCTCCGCAAACGCATCGAAAAAGACCCCGCCCAGCCGCGCATCATCCGCACCGTGCATGGCGCAGGCTATCGGTTTGAATGACATGTGATTTGGTCTGCGTAGAATGACGTTCACGTTCGTCATTCTCTCCCATGCTCACCTTCGACGCCCACCTCGACCTCAGTCTCAACGCCCTCGGCGGATTCAATCGCGACCTCCGCCTCCCCGTGCATGAGATTCGCCGTCGTGAGGCAGGCATGACCGGCAAAGGCCGCGCCTGTGGCACCACTGCCTTTCCTGATATGCGGCGTGGCAAAGTCGGCATCTGCGTCGCCACCCAGCTTGCGGGTTGCATGCCAGGCCCGTCTCCCATCGCGGGCTGGATGTCTCCTGAGCAGGCCTGGGCGGAAACACAGGGCCAGCTTTCCTGGTATCGTGCCATGGAAGAAGTCGGCGAGATGCGCCAGATCACCAATCTGCGCGAGCTCGAT
Organism: uncultured Verrucomicrobiota bacterium; assembly: GCA_903848465.1. Classification (GTDB taxonomy): domain Bacteria; phylum Verrucomicrobiota; class Verrucomicrobiia; order Verrucomicrobiales; family Verrucomicrobiaceae; genus Prosthecobacter. The sequence continues at coordinate 46,396 of CAINGK010000165.1, read as the reverse complement.
GAAATGATCGCACTCTGGAACAACGCCTCCATTCCCGATGATGAAAAAGCCATTGGTTATATCCTCAGCCTCGAAGGTGCCGACTCCATCCGCACCGTGGGCCATCTTGAAAAAGCCTGGGAGCAGGGGCTGCGCGCCATGGGCCCCGCGCACTATGGTGTGTGCCGCTATGCTTTGGGTCACGATCAAGTCGGTCCCCTGCCCGCTGGCGGCAAAGAGCTGATCCAGGAAATGGACCGCCTCGGCATGATCTTAGACGTCACCCATCTCAGTGACGAATGCTTCTGGCAGGCGCTCGACATCCACCAGGGTACCGTCTGGGCCAGCCACAGCAACTGCCGCACTCTTGTCCCTGATCCCCGCCAATTTTCTGACGATCAGCTCAAAGCGCTTATCTCACGCGGCGGTGTCGTCGGCGCGGCGCTTGATGCATGGATGATGATCCCCGGCTGGGTTCGTGGCAAAACCACACCGCAGGAAACCGGCCTCAAGCTCGAAGTCATCTGCGACCACATCGACCACGTTTGCCAGCTCGCCGGCAACGCCTTGCACAGCGGCATCGGCACCGATCTCGACGGCGGCTACGGCACCGAGCAGACGCCTGAAGACCTCGACACCATCGCCGATCTCTCCCGCATCCCCGCCATGCTCAAAAAACGCGGCTACAAGGACGAAGACATCGCCAACATCATGCACGGCAACTATCTGCGACTGCTGCGTGAAGCCTGGGCGGAGTGATGACTTACTCCGGCCGCCGCTCCTGCGGCTCGCGTGATTTCAGGACCTCATACTTCGTCAGCTCACGCCACTGGCCTTTGGCCAGATTTCCCAGCACGAGCATGCCGATTTTTACGCGCACCAGGCGGAGGACTTCGATGTTGAAGGCTTCGAGCAGACGGCGAATGTGGCGGTTGCGGCCTTCATCGAGGACGACTTCCAGCCACATGTTCTTTTCGCCGGAGCGGAGGATTTTGATGACTTTGGCGGAGAGGTGATCGCCTAGCTCCTCGTCAACGACCCCTTCCTTGATCAATGCGAGGCGTTTTTCATCAATGGTGCCACCGATTTGAACGTGGTAGGTTTTGTCGAGATGCGTGTCGGGATTGGTGATGGTGTCGGCCCAGACGTTGTCATTGGTGAAGAGCAGCATGCCTTCACTGGCCTTGTCCAACCGGCCCACTGGGGAGAGGTGCGGCAGCTTGGAGTTTTCAAAGCAGGAGAACACCGTCTCGCGGCCGAGCTCGTCCGAGGCACTGGTGACGAGGCCGCGCGGCTTGTTGAGCATGACGTAGAGACGTGGTGCCTGATTGATGCTGACGTCGTCCATGATGATGACGTCTTTTTTGAGGATCACGGGGAACTCCGGATTCTTGCGCACAACAAGGTTCACTTTGACCTTACCCATGCGAATCAACTCGGTGGCGCGACTGCGGGAGCAGAAGCCGAGCTTGGACATGGCGCGGGCGAGGCCGGTGCGGGAGGGGGGAGGCTGTGGAGGCATTGTGGCAGACTACTTGCGTGGCTTTAAATCGCGCTCAATATCCTCGCGATCGACACGATTGCGCGCCTTGATTTTGTGATCGCGTTTGTTGCGGCGTTCGACGGTCATCTGGCGCTTCTTGCGCTGTTTGCGCAGCTTGGCGATCTCGTCCTCCAGCTTCAAATAGCCTTCGTAGCGCTGAGCATCCAGGGTTCCGGCCTCCACGGCGGTGCGGATGGCGCAGCCGGCATCAGTGCCGTGCTTGCAGTCATGGTATTTGCATCGCTGCGCGAGTTCCTCAATATCGGCAAAGCGTTCGCGCAGTGTGGTTTCATTCGTCCACATCTGCACCTCTTTGATGCCGGGGTTGTCGATGAGGATGCCACCCTTGTCGAGCACGAGCAGTTCACGTGCCGTGGTGGTGTGGCGGCCTTTGCCAGTGACTTCGTTCACTTCATCCACCCACTGCCAGTCCTCACCCAGCAGCAGATTGACGAGTGCGGATTTGCCGACACCGCTGGAGCCGATCACCGCCACGCTTTGGCCGCGCTTGAGGTAGTCCTTCAGCACCTTGAGCCCCTTGCGCTTCTTCACGCTGGTCACATGCACGTCTGCATCCGCATTGAGCGCCCGAATCGCCTCGGCCGCCTCCTGATTCTGCGTGTCGGGATAAAGATCGGCTTTGTTGACCAGCACGACGGCCTTGGCACCACTGCGGGAGATGAGCGTGAAGTAGCGCTCCATGCGGCGTAGGCTGTAGTCAGGCCCGGCATCAGTGACGACGATCACCGCATCCACATTCGCGGCGATCACCTGCTCCTCGGCGCTGAAGCCGGAGGCTTTGCGTGAGAAGCAGGTCTGGCGCGGCAGACGAGCACGGATGATGTTATCACCGTTCTCGCCACCCACTTCCAGGGCTACCCAGTCGCCCACGGCAGGCAGCTCGGCATCGGTTTCGGCATCGTGATAAACTTTGCCACCCAGGATGACCTCAAACTCATCGAAGCCGTTTGTGCCATCTTCAAGCAGCGCACCGTAGCTGATCTTGTTGTCGCGGATTAGGCGCGCAGGTTTCCAGCCCTGCTCACGAAATGGCTCAAAGTGCTTCGCGAAGAACTCGTTCCAACCCAGATCAATGAGACTTAGCGACGCCATTGGTACATCCAGCGTTCAGAAATGACCTTCTTCTCGTCCTTCAGTTCCATCATGATCTCAAGCAGGTTGGTAGTCTCGGGAATATCGAGCTTGAAGAAGGCACGCCAGCCACCTGTCTCGTGATTGCGCATCACCCGCTTGTCCAACACTTTACCCTCGCCAGCGCTGAGGACCACATCAATGTCGGGCGTCCAATCCTTCGGTTTTTCAGCGCCGCCTTCCATGCCTTTGCCGAAATCGATCACATACAGATGATCATCCGAATCCATCACAAAGCCGCGTCGCGTGCTGATGACTTTGCACAGCACGCCCGGCAGGTGTTGATCCAGCCAAAGCAGCTTGTACTCGACTTTGAGTGGCTCTGCGGGTGTCGCAGGCAGATGCTCCGGCTTCCACATCGCCACGATGTTGTCCCAGGTTTCTTCACCGCTGGAAAGCTCGACGAGTGTCACCGCGCCTTTGCCAAATCCGCTGACCGGTTCCACCCACACCGCCGGACGGCGATGATAGTTGGCTTCAAGATCTTGGAAGTTGTTGAAGTCACGATCTCGCTCCGACAGGCCGAATCCCCTGAGATTGTCCGTTTCAAAAATGCTCAACCGCATGTCACGACTGACATCCAGCGGTCGCCAGATCGACGGCCCACCTTTGATTTCGACCTGCAATCCGTCCGAATCATGCACCTCGGGCCGGAAATCATAGGGCTTCGGGTGTGAGTTTTCACCAAACCAGAACATGCTCGAAAATGGCGCGATGCCGAGCATCTTCACCGGCTTGCGCAAATGCAGCGTGGCCTTGATCTTCATCTCGGTGCTGACTCCAGGCGTGGATTCAAACTCATACGCACCAGTGACGCTCGGTCCATTGAGCAGTGCGAGCAGTTTGAACGACTTGTCTCCCACCTTCGACTGCTGGAACCAGAAATGCGTGAAGTCAGGAAACTCCTCCGGTTCTCCGCCGATGGTGTTCACCGCCACTCCGCGCGCGGAAATGCCGTAACCGAGCTGCGTCGTCACCGCACGGTAGTAGCTGGCCCCCATGAACACCATGAACTCGAAGGGATGCTTCACGAGGGAGTCCGGTGCCAGCACGCGAAATCCAGCGTAGCCCACTGGATTCTTCGCACCCGCAGGCACCTTGAGCTCGCCATAGTCAAAATGGCTACCATCAAACGGCACACCAACAGTCTGGGGTTCTTTGATGTTGTAAAAGACGACGGGCTTTTTGAACATCCAGCCTGGGTGGAAGAACTCGACACGGAAGACATCGCCCTGGTCGGCAAACAAGGCCTTGTCACGCACAAAACGAATTTGCCGGTGACCATCGTATTTCAGTCCTTCAAAAAATGGGTCCAACTGCTGCGTCGGTGCCTGATAGGGCTGCAGCGCCAGTTGTGCGGCCACTTTTTCGAGATCCACAAAGCTTTTGACCGACTCCAAGGCGACTTGGGCCAGACTCGGCGATGCGGAAAGGATCAGGGCAGCAAGCGGGAGAGTGAATTTCATGCGAGAGGGGTGCGCTAGGATGCAGCACACAGAGTGCCAGTCAACCGGCGTGGAAGGTCATGCTCAGCCTCTGGAGCTCATGGCAATCCAATGATCACCAGCCTACGGAACTCCAATGCTCCCGCCTTTTCACCTTCAGGACCACCTGAATCCCCACCCAGACCGAAGGTCTGCTTTTCCTCGGCGATGCAGGGATGGCTTGCGGCGATGGTCTTGCCGTCGATCGTGGCAGTGATGCTTTCGCCTTTGAATTCAATCTTCACGTGATGCCAGCTTCCCACGGCAAGGATGTTGGGCAGTTTGAGCAATTCCACGTTTTCGCCTTTCTTCGGATGGGCCAGAATGCGCAGCGTGTCCGTGCCCATGACGAGGTGGACGATGTGCCCGCGTTCCTGCGAGCCGTTGAAGATGATGCCAGCAAAGGTCGCCTTGCCTTCCAGGCGGAAGTCACATTCGATGGTGGCGTCCTTGAGCGGAAGTTTGCGCATCTTGACCGGTCCATGACGGCGCGGTCCTGATTCAAACCCACGCAGCACACCGTCCTTGGCTGTCCAGGTGCCGAGACCCCAGAACCAGTCCTTGGACAACTCTGCCGTGAATGTTTCTTCGAGCAGCTTTTGGGGTTCAGCGCACTGACTGTCTCCACCAATGAGGCCAAGTAGAACCAAGAGGGCACCAATGAATCTCATGGCTTTGTCTCGCCGCTGATCTTGAGATTGCGCACTTTCACGGACTTCCCCGCTGCCAGCCAGCTTTGAGCCTTCGGCGTGGCAAGGAAAGCGTGCTGCGCCTTCAGCTCCTGGCCATCGAGATTGGCGGCCATCTGGTCGCCCTGCCACTCGACACGCAGCTTGTGCCACTCACCTGATTTCACCGTCATCGGTAGTTTGGCGATGGTGTGAGAGGGTTTCACCGAATCTTCCGCGATGCTCAAACCACCTCCCACGACCACCACCCGGCCCACATGCTTGTTGGAGTCACAGCCCACGAGAAAGCTGCCCGGACCTTCGATCAAAAACTCCACCTCGATGGTGGCGCTGGCCAGCCCCACCTTGTGATGCAGCACCGGAATGTGCTTCTGCTCTGGCAGATCCAGCACGCTCAGCACCCCGTCCTGCGGCGTCCACTTCCCTTTGGCAACACTGAAACTGGCATCCAGCGGCGTCTTGAAATCTGGCGTGGCAAGAACCGGCAGCACATGATCGTGCAAGAGCGGTTTGGCTTCCTGCGACAGAGCGGCTGAGGTCAGGGCAAGAGATGCAACAAGTAAATGGCGGAGATTCATGAGAGGGTCAGGAGCAAACGCCATTCACCACATTTTCTAGCGGCTCATTGCACACTGCCGCAAGAGCAATCCGGGCAGAGGTGCTGCGCATTTCGATCTTGGATTCAACACTGCAAAACGCAGCATGACAGGTGGCAATGAGATTGGGGGTCGCGGCTTCTTCGGCTGTACGCAGTGGTTCGTCTTCGATCACGTCGAGACCCGCACCTGCAATGCGATTTTCGCGCAGAGCAGCGAGGATGGCGGTCTTCTTGATCACTCCACCACGCGCCGTATTCACAACAAATGCTGAGGGCTTGAGCAATGCCAGTTCACGCTCGGCAATGAGGTGCCGCGTTTCTTCATTCAGTGGGCAATGCAAGGAGAGGACATCGGTCTGCGCGAGGAGTTCGTCGAGGGTGCGCACACGAGTGATGCCGATGGCTTTGTCTGCCCCATTGGCAAGATAGGGATCGTGGAAGATAACGCGGAAGCCCAGCGCTTTGGCCCGAAGCGCTGTCGCAGTGCCGATGCGACCAAGTCCGACGATGCCGAAGGTGAGAGTGCTGAGGCGGCGAAGCTTTGGTGTGACGCGGATATTCCATCCGAGCTGCTTCGCCTCGGCATCCAGCGGCAGAATTTGCCGGCACAGCGCCATGGCAAGCGCGATCGCGTGGTCTGCGACTTCTTCGGTGCCATAGTCCGGCACATTGCACACGGCGATGCCACGCTCACGTGCCGCAGAGACGTCCACGCTGTCGAAGCCGACGCCATTGCGAATGATGGCGCGGCAGTTTTGCAGTTTCGCGATTCCTTTCGCCGTGAGCGGCATGTTGTGCCAGATGATGATGGCGTTGGCCTGATGAATTTCGTCGGTGAAATCGGCGTCGGTTTCGCAAAGCGTGCGCGTGACGCGGGCGGCATCGCCGATGATCTGACGCTCGATGGTGGATTCAGGATCACCCTGTGGGGAGGTGGTCCAGTCAATGATGGCGATGTGGGGTTGTGACATGAGATTTAAGGGGCATCTGGGCCGACTTTGTCGGCAGTGAGAATTGTGCGGGCCGCAGCTTCCAGGCTGAACTCTTCGGCACCAAGATCAAAGGTGCCTTTTCGTACACGGCCAAAGATATCGTCGGGAATCTGAGAGGAATCTTTGGCAGCATCAAGCGCTGGGCTTTGTGCGGCCAGCAACCACAGCCCTGGAGAATTCTCCATCTGCTGCAACCTGGGATCAGCGAAACGAAACCACGACGACCACTCTGCGGTTGCCGCCGATTCAACTGTGTATCCCAAGTTGTCATGAGCCTGCAAATCACGAATACGCCCGAGATTGATGAGTGGTTTGGACATGGGTTTCGTATGCACGACCAGATTGTTGATAAAGACGCAGGCATTGGGCACATGCTCCCGTCCTTTCTCCTCTTTCTCGAAACCAAACTGGAGAGGAGAACAGTCCACCCAGGTGTTGAAGGCAATCCAGCACCGCGTTGGGGCAGCCGCCGTGTTGTCGTCATATTTTTTGCCAATGTTGTCGGTAGTGGGCACGTCATACATGCCGGGGATCAAAGAAAAAGGCGCTTCGTGACGTCTGCCGGTCAGCCCGGCAAAGTAGTTGTTAAAGACACGATGCTCGAAGCCATAGAGCTTGATCCCGCCAAACGCAGGACCGCTTTCAGTGGCGATGATAAAGTTCCCGGAGGCCACGTTGCGATTACCCAGCCGCATGCAGATCGCGCCTCGGCAATTGAGGATCGTATTGTTGCGGACGATGTTGTCCGAAGACTTCAGCGACATGAGTTCATCCTCGCCATTGCAGTGCTCAAGAAGATTGTCTTCGATGATCGTGAACGAGCTCTGGCCCGATGCTCCCAGATCATTGCCGCCGGTGCGAATGGTCTCATGGCCGTTCTCACCGTTGGCAAAGACCACGTCGTGAAAATAATTGTGGTCGATGCGATCATGCTGTGAACAGACGAGCGCAACGTCATCGCCACGAATGAACAGCGGGCTGCCGCGATTGACTTTGCGCTCAAACAAATTGTGATCGATGCGGTTCTCCCCACTGCGGGCACCGTCCACGGTCACCCAATGCTCCCAGTGGCGCGGCTTGGCGCGTTCGGTGGGACGGAAGATGTTTCGCGTCACACGAACATGCTGGCAGTTTTCGAGGAGCACTGACTGCTGATCAGCGTCATGCTCAAAGATAAAGCCCTCCAGCACGACGTGCTCACAATCTCTGAGGATGAACCCGGCAACTCCAGCGATCACCGCTTTGCCGCGAGCCTGTGCCCTGAGCACGATGGGTTTCTCTTCTGTCCCTTTTTTCCCCACGATCTTGATCCCGCCTTTGGTGGTGTAGGTACCGTCTGCCACGTCAATGACCGAGCCGGGAGCCAGCGAGGAAAAAGCTTTGCTGAGGGAACCCATTGAATCCACCACCTCCGCGCTGGCAGTGGCAGAAATCAGCAGCAAAGCCGCTAAGAGTGCGTGGGGTTGTTTCGTCTTCATTCTGTGAAGGTGACAAACTGTGAAGCACATCCGTGTCTTCCAGAAAATTGCATGCTCATGCAAGGATGTCCTTGATGACATGCCCATGCACATCGGTGAGCCGACGGTTGATGCCGTTGTTGTAGAAGCTAAGTTTTTCGTGGTCGAGACCGAGCTGGTGCAGCGCGGTGGCGTGGAGATCGTAGCAATAGGCGGGATTCTCCACCGCCTTGGAACCGAGATCGTCGGTGCTGCCATACGCCGTGCCGCCCTGAATGCCACCACCGGCCATCCAGGCGGTGAAGGCACCGGGATTGTGATCGCGCCCCTTTCCTTGTGCCGCAGGCTGGCGGCCAAACTCGCTGGTGCAGATGACGAGTGTGCTGTCGAGCATGCCGCGTGATTTCAGATCGCGCAGCAGAGCGGCCGCGCCAGTGTCGAGCACCTGCCCCCAGTAGCCGTGATCGCGCACGAGGTCTTCGTGGCTGTCCCAGTTAGGGCGGATTTTTTTAGCCGTGGTGTTTTCCGCACCGCAGTAGATCTGCACAAAACGCACGCCGCGCTCAACGAGCCGCCGGGCCAGAAGACACTGCCGACCAAACGGGCCGATGTCTTCGTGATCAAGCTGGTAAAGCTGCTTGGTGAGATCCGTTTCGCCGCGCAAGTCGGTGACTTCGGGCGCGCTGAGTTGCAGACGTGCGGCAAGCTCATACGCGGCGATGCGGGCTTCGAGCTCTGTGTTACCCGCACGCTCGGCGGCATGCGTACGATTGAGAGTTTGCAGAAAATCTCGGCTCGTCTGCTCGGTGTCGCCACGCAATTGCGCAAAGCTTTTGGGCGGAAACAGATCGGCGATGGGCGGCTTTTCGGCATCGGTCTGCAAGGTCGTCCCCTGATGCACGGCGGGGAGAAAGCCTGCACCCCAATTGATCACGCCGCCGGGCGGCAGGCCGCGCGAATCAGGCAGCACGACGAACGCGGGCAGGTTCTCGCTCTCGCTGCCAAGACCATACGTGACCCATGCGCCCATGCTCGGCAAGCCGGGCAGAATAAACCCGGTGTTGGCCATGAACATCGCCGGTCCATGCAGCGCGCTCTTGCTCTGCATCGAGTGAATGAAGGCCATATCATCCACGCAAGTCGCGAGCTGCGGGAAGAGATCGCTGATCCAGCGCCCGCACTGGCCATGCTGACGAAACGGCCAGTAGCTGCCCTGGCAGTTACCCGGTTTCGACGCGAAGAACTGCATCTTGCCATCGGGGTCGAAGGGTTTGCCGCTGCGCCTGGCCAGCTCCGGTTTGTAGTCCCACGAATCGACATGGCTGAGGCCGCCGGGGCAGAAAATCTGAATCACCGCACGTGCCTTTGCGGGCAAAGGCGGACGTTTGGCCGCGAGCGGATTCGTCGCGGCCTGCGCCTCGCTCAACATGGCCGAGAGGGCCACACCGCCCAGACCACCGCCAAGCTCCCAGAGGAAGTCACGGCGTGAGACGGGGCGTTTACGGCGGCGGCAGGGGAAAGCGGAGTTCATGGCAAAGGCATTGTCGTTTGCAACAGCACATTATTCTGTGCTAAAATGTGTTTATGAATCTGGTTCTTGATCAAGACATCGTCAGTCTCACCGATTTCGCGCGCCGGACGCGTGAGCATACTGCGGAGCTGAAGAAACATGGCAGGCCGCGCGTGCTCACTCACAACGGGAAGGCGGCGGCTGTGGTGCTCTCCGTAGCGGCCTATGAGGAGCTTGCCCATGATGCAGAGGAAAGACGGGCTGATATGGAACTGAAGTCCATCCTCGAAGCCTACGCCAAAGGAAAGCGAGGGACTCCAGGACCTCTTGCTTTCCAGCAAATTCGGCAGCGTGCAGCGAAACGTAGATCCGCCAAATGAGCTTTCGCTGGGAACTCTCCGACGAGGCAGAGATCGCTGTTGAAGAACAACTGGCCTGGTATGAGTCAGATGAAAAGCACGGCGGAGCGCAACTCGGCGACAGGTGGCTTGAAAGCCTGGAGCAAGCTTTGTCCAAACTCGCGGGAGCTCCATTTCGACATGGCATGGCTCCAGAAAACGAGCGCTGGAATCCAGAGGTGAAGATCCGTCAAATGCTCTTCCGACCATGGAAAACCGGCATCGGCTGGCGCGTGCTCTACACCATCGACGAAGATGACACACTCGTAAGCGTGCTTCAGATCCGACACGAACGCCGCCGTTGGTTGTTCGAAGTGGAAGATGAAGATCAGTCCACATAAACAAACTCGTTGGTGTTGATGAGCATGCGGCAGAGGGCAAAAAGTCCCTGCTCGGCGACGAGATGGGTGGCGGCGCTTTGCTCTTCGGTCTTGGGTTCTCTTTGCAGGCACAACTGGAAAGCCCGGCGGATGGCGGCGGTGCGTGAGTCGGTTTCGTTTTCGATGCGAGTGACGAGGTTCGCGGCCTGCTGGAGCATGAACTCGTTGTTGCTCAGCGTGAGGGCTTGCAGCGCGGTCGTGGTTTGAGCGCGGACCGGGGTGAAGTTTGCAGGATCTGGACAGTCGAGCGTGGACATGAACTGATGCGGCGTAGTGCGTACCACAAAGCGGTAGATGCTGCGGCGCAGCAATTCGGGTTTATCTGGCGTGATGTAGTCGTAGATGGGCGCGTAGGCTTCAGTGAAATTGAAATCGCGGTAGCCGGGGCCGCCCATTGTTGGATTCAAAGTTCCTGCGACACTCAACACCGCATCATGCACAGACTCAGCATCCAGGCGGCGCGGGTTTTGCCGCCAGAGCAGGCGATTCTGGGCATCCAGACGACCAGCATTGTCATTGTGTGAGGTGGACTGCTGCTGATACGCGGCGCTCATGACGATGAGCTTGTGCATATGCTTCATTGACCAACCGCTGCGCAAAAACTCATCGGCCAGCCAGTCGAGCAACTCAGGATGTGAAGGCTTGTCACCGCCAAGGCCAAAGTCACTGGGTGTGGTGACGATGCCCTGGCCGAAATGATGATGCCAGAGACGGTTCACCAGCACACGGCGCGTGAGCGGATTGCCGGGATGGGCGATCCACTCCGCAAGCATGCGGCGGCGCTGACCTTCAGGCATGGCATTCGTGCCGAAATCCATGCTGGCATGCCGCGCCCAGGCGAAAGCGCCTGGCTGTACTTCCTGCTGCGGGTCTTCGGGATTGCCGCGCCGCTGCACCTGGATCACGGGCGGCTTGGCCTCACTGACGACGGCATAGACTTTGGCGGGATCGGGTAATGCTTTGAGAGAGGCGTCCAGTTTGACGGCTTGTGCCCGCAGATTTTTCAAAAGCTCTTGTTCGGCGGCACTGAGCCTGCTGTGCTCCACCTCAGGCACCAGCCGTGCATCGCCGAGGAACAACAGATCACTGCCGATGCCATCTCCGCCGTCGGTAGCGATGAGCGTCAGGGTTTTTGCTGTCGCAGGAATGGCGATGTCCAGGTGCGTGAACTCATCTTTGCGCATCTTGAGCTTCTGAAACTTGAGCTCAGTATCCACATACACGGTGAAGTCAGCCCGTGAAGCTGCCGCACTTGCATCTGCACCAAAGCCGAGAGCGGCAGTGAAATGCATCATGCCGAGGCCGCTGCTCTGGCGAATCTTCAACAAATCAAAGGTGATGCCGCTGTTGGCGTGAAGCCCCAAGATGGAGTGCTCTTTCTCCGCGTAATCCACTCCGCCGATTTTCGTGCTGCGCTGCGCATTCAGCGGGCCGTTGCGGATGGCATCCCATGTGTGCCCGCTGGTGGCAGGCAGTCCTTTGACCTCCTGCTTGGCAGCGACAGGCACCGGGTTCCGACCATCCGGCACGAAGACCCACGACACAAAACGATCAGCGTCCTTCACTTCGGTGGGCCACTCGATGCGTTGCAGCCGGTTTGTCTGAATGTCGCGATGGTAGCCCAGCTTGCCGGTCGTCAGATTGCCTGTGCGCAAATCGATGCCGCGACCTTTGACACCACCGCCGACCATACCGGCAAGATCGAGGCCCTCACCAGCGAGTTTGGCGATCTGGGCACGCACCGCAGCCAGCTCCTGAGTGAGATGCGTTTTTTCACCGGCAATGCGCTTTGCTTCCGCGCTGTCCACCTCGCGATCTCCGCGTTTTACACCAGCAAACACGGCCCACAGGCGGTAGTACTCCTCCTGCTTGATTGGATCGAGCTTATGATCATGGCAGCGCGCGCAGTTGATCGTGACGCCCATGGTCGAAGTGATGACCTGCGTGACCATGTCATCGAGATCACCCGCACGCGCGGCACGCCTGAGCATGTCGCTTTTGGTTTCCACCTGCCCAACAAAGTCCCATGGCCCTGCGGCGAGAAACCCGGTGGCGATGACAGCCTGCGGATCATTCGGCGCGATCACATCCCCCGCGATCTGCTCGCGAATGAATTGATCGTAAGGCTTGTCGGCATTGAGCGATTCGATGACGTAGTCGCGATAACGCCACGCATTCGGGCGCAGTTGATCCCGCTCAAAGCCGTGCGTGTCGGCGTAATGGGCGATGTCCAGCCAGTGCCGCGCCCAGCGCTCGCCGTAATGGGTGGAGCGCAGTAGCTCATCCACCAGCTTTTCATACGCCTTGGGGTCCGCATTCTTCACAAACTGCTCCACCCGCTCCGGTGTCGGTGGCAGGCCGAGAAGATCAAAGCTCAAGCGGCGGATCAAGGTGCGCCGATCTGCGGCGGGGGACATCACGAGATTTTTCTCGGCGAGCTTCGCGTTGATCAGGGAGTCGATAGAGGAGTCTTTGACGGCTCGCACCGGCTGCACGGACCAATGCTGGAGTCGTTTGTCCACGGCAGCAGCTTTATCGGCAGCATTTTCAGGCCACACGGCTCCCGCTTGGATCCACGCCTGGATCAGCGCAACCTGCGCTGACGAAAGCGGCTCACCTTTCGGCGGCATGCGCTCGTCGTCAGCGGTGGTATGGATGCGCTGAAACAGCAGGCTTTTGGCTGTGTCACCTGCCACGATGGCCAGCCCATCATGCCCGCCTTTGAACGCAAAGATTTTGGCATCGAGACGCAGCTCGCCCTTCTGCTTTTTTTCGCCATGGCACTCGACACAGTGCTGCTGCAGCAGCGGTCGAATGTCCTGGTCGAAATCGACCGCCAGGGCCTGGGCGGTAGCCAGGAGGATGCAAAGTGTGATTTTCATCGTTTGGTTTTCGCTTTGGCGGCCAGATCGTGTGCCGCCTCGTCCATGTGGTGCTTCATCGCCTTGGCGGCGGCATTGGCATCATGCGCAGCCACCGCATTCAAAATGGCGGCATGGTGGTCGATGGCGCGCTGCCTGCCGACGTTGCCAATCGTCACGCGGCGGCTTTCACGCCCGAGGTCCGCCAGCGACTCCAGCATGAGCTTCAGGATCTCGTTGCCAGCGATGCGCGCCAGCGTGCGGTGAAAGTCGATGTCAGCCTCGACGGCTTCATCATGCGCCTCTGCCGCCAGCAGGCGCTCATGAATGCCCCGCAACTGCTTCACATCGGCGGCTTTGGCCTTCAGGGCGGCCTGACGCGCGATCTCCGGCTCAATGGCGGCACGCGCCTCGCTCAACTGCCGCAACCGCTCTGGCAATTCGGGGAGCAAGATCGACAAGGAACCACTCAGTGGCTTGTGCAGCCGGTTCACCGCCCGGATGCCGCTGCCATGGCGGATTTCCAGCAGCCCCTGGAGTTCAAGCCTTTTCGTTGCCTCACGCAGCACGGTGCGGCTCACCCCAAGACGCTCAGCCATCAGGCGCTCTGGCGGTAGCTTGCCGTCCCCAGAATCGCCCTCATCTCGCAACTGCCGCGCTAAGCGGGAGCAGACCTGCTCGACGAGCGAAGGGGTGGGTTTGAGCGGTAAAATGGTCATAAAATTGGTAGGAGGTCATACCAATTACGGAATGCCCACCCTATTCTTTCATTCCGATTTTTGGGATGGCGACAGCAGGCATTCTCATCATCGCAGCACTTGCAGCTTGAGCACCCGCCTGAACGCGGGACAGTGGCTCACGAATCCCTGACCCCACTGCATGCCATTCCGTGAAACATTGCTGAATCTCGCCATCACCTGCGTGCTGGTGTTGATCATCGTGCTTGTGGCGGTGCTGCTGAAGGAGAGTCGGCCCGCGCCATTGCAGGCACTGCCCGTGTCGGTGGCCCAGGTACTGCCGGGTCAGACGGCGTCAGACCCCGGTCGGGTGCCCCTGCAGCAGTTCAAGATCTTCCCCAAGGCCAAATTGATCGACAGCCGCGCCAACGAGGCAGACACCCTGCGCATCAAGGTGAGCGACACGGAAGACGAACACATCTTCGTGCTCTATTACGTGGATGCCCTGGACTCTTCGCTCACCCATCCGCAGCGCGTGCAGGAGCAGGCGCGTTATTTCGGCGTGAACAGCCAGCGCATTATTGAAGAGGGGCAGAAAGCGGCGCAATACGTGGCGCAACTGCTCAAGGATCATCCCTTCACCGTGATGACGCGCTGGGAGGAGGTGCCCGGCCTCAGCCGCTACTACGCGCTGATTATGGTGGAGACCAAACCTGGCAAGCAGGTTTATCTCGCTGACCTGCTGGTGCAGTTGGGCTATGCCCGTGTGGCAGGTGTGACCTCAAGCCTCCCAGCGGATGCACGCTCGATCAACGACTACGCGCTGGAGTTGCAGGATCTGCGACGGCGGGCACAGCAGAACAAAGCGGGCATCTGGGCGGCCTCGAAACTCTGAACGCAGCGCCAATCCGCGCCTCAAACTCTTGCATTGATGAATCATGATGCGTTGATACGTTAGCCTCACCTTGGCTTCCGTCCTTAAATCTCTCAGTCTCATTGCCGACCCCACGCGGGTGCGGCTGCTGTTGCTGCTCAAGCAGGAAGAGTTGAGCGTCGCGGAGTTGCAGGAGGTGCTGTCTCTACCGCAGTCGAACATCTCCGCTCAGCTCGCCAAATTGAAAACGGCAGGGCTGGTGAGCGACCGCCGCAGCGGTAAGAACCGCATGTACCAGCTCGACGAACCCGGTGCCAAGGACCAGCCAACCCATGCGCATTTTCTCGCCCTACTGGACGCAGCGGGAGCGGAACTGCGCGAGGTCACCAAGGATGCCGAAGCGCTGCAAATCGTACTGCGCAAACGCGCGCACACCGCGAAAGCATACTTCGACGCGCTGGCAGGCAAGTTTGGCCGCCACTACATTCCTGGCCGGTCCTGGAAGGGCCTGGGCGAGACCTTGCTCAAGCTCATGCCGCCGCTGGTCATTGCCGATCTCGGAGCCGGTGAGGGCACCCTTTCGCAACTGCTCGCCGAGCGTGCGAAACAAGTGATCGCCGTCGATAACAGCGAGAAGATGGTGGCCTATGGCGCGGAGCTGGCCCAGAAGCACGGCTTTACAAACTTGGAATTTCGTCTCGGTGACATTGAGTCTCCTCCGATCTCGCCACTGAGCGTGGACCTCGTCTTCCTCAGTCAGGCGCTGCACCACGCGCAGAATCCAGAGAAGGCGCTCAAGGCCGCACAGACCATCCTGCGGCCCGGTGGCCGCATCGTGGTGCTGGATCTCTTAAAGCATCAGTTCGAGCAGGCTCGTGATCTCTATGCCGATGTCTGGCTCGGCTTTTCCGAGAGCGATCTGCATGACATGCTCAGCACCGCAGGATTCAAAAAAATCGAGACCAGTGTGGTGCATCGCGAAAGCAAAAGCCCGCATTTCCAGACGATCCTGGCACTCGCGGAGAAGTGAAACTACCTCACTCTGACCATCTCCTGGACGTGCAGCGGACACCGGCAGACAGTTTTGCGAGTTTGTACGGCCACCACAAGGCTCCGCTGTGCTACAAAACTCCGCTGCAAACCGCAAGGCGTCTCGTTGACGTGATGCGCTTTCCCGCCTCCAATGCCTTCCTGTGAGAGACACCCTGGAAGACATCGAAAACTTCGTCATCGACGTGGTGATCAATAACCGCCGTGGCATCCGCGCTTCGCTGCTGCGGGTCGTGTTCCGTGGTCTTTCCGGCATTTATTCTGCGGTGGTGCGGACCCGGCTTTATTTGTACCGCCACCGCTATATCCATGACCATCACCTGGGCGTGCCGGTCATCAGCGTGGGCAATCTCACCGTCGGTGGGACTGGCAAGACTCCGGTGGTGGAAATGCTGGCCAAGGCACTGCACGAGCATGGCCGCCGCGTGTGCATTCTGAGCCGGGGCTACAAAAGCAAGCGGCAGAAGAAACTGCCATTCTCGAAGAAACTAGCCGCACGACTTGGCTTCATCCCCAAGCCCCCCGAGCCACTGCCGCGCATTGTCTCCGATGGTGAAAAAGTGCTGCTCGATTCGCACAACGCAGGCGATGAGCCTTTCATGCTGGCGAAGAACTGCCCCGGCATTCCAGTCGTGGTGGATAAAAACCGTGTGAAGGCCGGAGCGCATGCGATTCAGCGCTTTGGTGCCGATGTGCTCGTGCTCGATGACGGCCTGCAATACCTCAAACTCAAGCACCGCCACGACATTGTGCTGATCGACAAAACAGCGGTGTTCGGCAACAACGGCTACATGCTACCACGCGGCACGCTGCGCGAACCGCCGCGCAGCCTACGCCGCGCCAGCTACATCTTCATCACCAAGTCCGACGGCGACAGCGAGGAAGTCATCCAGCAAATCCGCCGCTACAATCGCGCCGCCGAGATCATCGAGTGCCGCCATCGCGCGATGCACTTCGAAAACATCCACACCGGCGAGCACCTGCCCATCGACGGGCTGCGTGATAAATTTGTGGGTGCTCTCTCGGGCATCGCCGTGCCGGAAAGCTTTGAAAATGGCCTGCGCAAACTCGGCGCGAAGGTCGAGGTCATCGCCCGCTTTGCGGACCATCACCGCTTTCGTGGGCCAGATCTGAAGAATTTCGTCGAGCGCTGCGTGAGGCGTGACGTACATTGCATGGTCACCACTGAGAAAGACTATGTGCGCTTTCCCAAGCTGCCCGTCGCCGACATCCCCTTCTATTTCATGCGCGTGGAGATCGAGATCATTCGCGGTCGGGACATCTTTGACAAAATGGTGCGCCTCATCGCCGAGCCACGCCGGGTGCCTGCGGGAGTGCTTCCCGCTGATTTCATGGAGTCCTCGTAATGAGCGCGGAAAATCCAGCCATGGCCGCAGTGCATGTACGCAAGGTGAACACCACTGGCGGCAGCAGCGAAGTCAGCGATGTCACCGCCCGTGAAGAACCACTCGAAATCCGCGTCGAAGGCCGCTCCGTCGCCGTGGTGATGCGCACGCCGGGACATGATGAAGAACTCGCCGCCGGATTTCTCGTCAGCGAAGGCGTGGTGCAGCGACCGCGAGATATTCTGGAAGTCTCGCAGTGCCCGAGCACCAACAACCAGCATGGCAACATCGTCGATGTGCTACTCGGCGGTGCTGTGGTGAACTGGGACTCACTCACGCGCCATGTCTTCAGCGCTTCCAGTTGCGGGCTCTGCGGCAAGACCAGCATCGAGAGCGTGTTTCAGCAGTTCCCCGCCGTGAAAGGCGAGTGGCAGGTCTCGCCCAAGCTGATCGCCAGCCTGCCTGACAAACTGCGTGCCGCGCAGGAAACCTTTGCCAAAACCGGTGGCCTGCACGCGAGCGGTCTGTTTGACCTTGATGGCAATCTAGTCGTGCTGCGCGAGGATGTGGGCCGTCACAACGCGCTCGATAAAATCCTCGGTTACGCGCTGCAGCGCGACCTGCTGCCGCTGGACCAGCACATCCTGCTGGTGAGTGGCCGGGTGTCGTTTGAGATCATTCAAAAGGCCCTGGCAGGCGGCATCCCTCTCGTCGCGGCCATATCCGCGCCCAGCAGCCTCGCCGTCGATTTCGCGCAGGAGGCAGGCCAGACGCTCATCGGCTTTCTGCGCGGTGAAACGATGAATATTTACACTCATCCACGGCGTGCGGAGATGTCAGCATGAACGGCTACTTTGACCACAACGCCACCACGACGCTGCACCACGCCGCACGTGACGCTTGGCTGCGGGCCAGCGAGAAGCACTGGCACAATCCTTCCAGCCTGTATCGCGATGCAGGGCTGGCGAGCCAGCAGCTTGAATCCGCGCGTGAACGCTTGGGCACGCTAATCGGTGCAGACGCCGAACGCATCGTGTTCACCTCGGGTGCCACGGAGTCGAACAACGCCTTGTTTGCCTCGCTTCCGGCAGGTGCCGTCGTTGTGATCTCCGCCATTGAGCACCCGAGCGTGCGTGAAGCTGCACGTGGCAGAAACGTGGTGGAGCTTCCGGTGAATGCAGCCGGCGTGGTTGCAGCCGACGAACTGCAGCAGCTCATCACTGCCAAGCGTCCCGCCCTCGTCTCCGTGATGGCGGCGAACAACGAAAGCGGTGCCTTGCAGCCCTGGCATGAGATGGCTGCGGTCTGCCGTGAGCATGGCGTACTGTTTCACACGGACGCTGCGCAATGGCTCGGCAAGCTCGACGCCGCCAACCTTGGCGAATGCGATTTCATCACCGGCAGCGCACATAAATTTGGCGGGAGCAAAGGCTGCGGTTTCCTGGTGCTGCCCCAAGAGGATTCACGCCTCGGCTTCATCCGTGGAGGTCCGCAGGAACATGGGCGGCGTGCAGGCACGGAAAACTATCCTGCCATTGAGGCCATGGTGACGGCCTTGGAGACGATCACACCGCGTTTAAGTGAGACCGAACACACACAAAGCAATCTGCGCGATGCCTTCATCGAAGCGATGCGTGCGCGGTTCAACCCGCTGCGGGTGATCAGCGAATCCGCACCACGACTCTGGAACACCGTGCTCATGGTCATGCCGGAACATGACAATCTGAAATGGCTCACGCGCCTGTCGCGTCGCGGCTTCAGCATCTCCACAGGTTCGGCTTGCAGTTCCGGCAAGGAAGGCTCTTCCGTCGTCGTGACAGCACTCGGCGCCAGTGCTGAAGAACTAAAACGCGTCGTACGCATCAGCAGCGGCTGGGACACAACAGCGGCGGACTGGCAGGCGCTCGCCGTCGCGTTCGTCGAAGTGTTTGAAGAGTTGAACCGTGGCGGCAGGCCGCAGTAGCAGCCTCACGTCCCGGGACGTGGACGGATCAGCAGCACGAGGAAGAGCGAGAAAACACATACCAGGGCAAAGACGCCGAAGATCACGTTGAGGGGTACTTGCATATCCCGCATCCTGCCGAAACCCCAGTCAGCCAGTCCGCCACACATCATGCTGACGAAATTCATGAGCCCGTAGCCGGTCGCACGCATGTGTGGCCGCACGATCTGGCTGAGAATCGGCATGTTGTTGCAGTCAAAGAACCCCCAGCCGACGCCAAACACAACCAGCGAGGCGATGGCGAGGCCGAAGGAGTTCAATGCAGGTGCGTTCCCCACACCAAACATGGCGGGAACGATGAGCATCATACCAATGGCGCTGACGTAGATGCGGCCGCGATCGCTGCGCCGCATCCAGCGGTCCGCAAGCCAGCCGCCAAAAACTGCAGCGAATAGCGCCGCCCCCTGCCAGTAGAGCGCTGCCGACACACCTGCTTTACCCTGGCTGATGTTGAAGGCTTTTTGCAGGATGGCGGGCATCCAATCTCGCACCACCCATGCAGCGAGAGCGGGCAGCGTGAAGTAGAACACGAGCAAGATGAAATTGCGATTGCACAGCAGCTCACCAATCGCCCCCCCGCGTGCGGTCGGACTCAGCGCCTCCTGCGTGTCCACCTGCCGTGGCACATCACGCAGCAAAAGCAGCAGCGGAATCGCATAGAGGACGCCCGCCAGTCCGGTAAAGTCAAACATGAAGCGCCAGCCAAGCTCCGGCGCATCCGCCACGAAGCCGGCGAAGCCACCGATCATCTGCCCAAAGTAAATGCCCATTTGATGTACTCCCACCGCACGCGAACGCGTCCCTCCGGTATGATAGTCGGTGATCAAGGCCAATGCGGCTGGGATGTAGAATGCCTCGCTGACGCCCATGAGTGTACGCGCCCAGTACAGTTCGTTGAAGCTGCTCACATGCCCGGTGAGCCAGGTGATGAGTGACCACACGAACAGGCTCCCGCAAATCGTCAGCTTGCGGCTGAATCGGTCGGCAACGTACCCGCCTATAAGACTGCAGATGGCATAGACCCATTTGAACGACGCCAGCATGTGTCCCCAGTTCTCCTCACTGCCAATGTCGTTAATGTCGCCCATCACGGACACCTTCATGGAGGCGATCATCTGCCGGTCCAGGTAGTTCAGCAGCGCCACCGGGAACAATAACCCCACGACCAGCCAGGCACGGCGCATGAAGGAGGAAGGACTGTCGGCAAGGGTCGGAGACGAGGGCATCACGTCATTAATCACAGCAGTTCCCAGACGGAAAGCTAGAATTCATGCTCCGTCATGACCCAGGCATGACTGGAATGCACCGATCTCGTCTGCCAGTCCCCACAAAAATTCTTCTGGGCTAATCCTGGCGGCTCCGCTAAAAAGCAGAGGCTATTTTCAACCCGCCACCCTGACCGCTATGAAGTCCTTCCTGCTGTTTCTTTGTTTGCTGCCCCTTGCCTCCTCTCTGGCAGAGCAGCGCCAGGCGCAGGCAGATGTTGTCGGCCAGCCTGCTATTCGCTTTGAAGCCAAAACCATCGACGGCAAGTCCGTGCATTTTCCAGACGATTACAAAGGCAAGGTGGTGATGCTGGACTTCTGGGCCACCTGGTGCAAACCGTGCCTGAACGAACTGCCAGGACTCACCCGTGTGTACGACGAGTTTGCCTCCAAAGGATTCACGGTACTCGGCATCAGTCTCGACAATGAAGAGGGTGCTGCGGGTCTGCCCCAGTTTCTCAAATCCAAAAACATCAATTGGCCGCAGATCTGCGACGGCGGGAGCTGGCAGGGAGGCATCGTGAAACAATACGGTGTACACAGCATTCCTTCCTGCTGGCTCATCGACGGTGACACCGGGCGAGTAGTAGCCAGCACGGCCAGTCTGCGCGGCGAAGCTCTGCGCGGCACTGTGCAGCATGCCCTGGCGAATCTAGGCAAAGAAAGCCCCATGGTTGCGGAGCATGCCGCCGAACCTGCGCCAACAGCGCCCCCCAACACACCACCGAGTCCGCTGGTGTCCCGCGTGCAAAAGCTGGCCAGTGAAGGCAGGCTGATTTCCGCCGAAGTCTTTCTCTCTCAATTAAGCCACCCCGTTGCCACTCGCGTAGAACTGGCCTCACCTGCCAGCACACCTCTGCGCGGGCGTGAGATCGCCAAACGCGCCGCAGCCGCTCATGTGCGAGTGGGGTGGGTCTATCAATGTACGAAGTGCAATCGCTGGCATACCAATTTGGCGGGAGGTTACGCCATTGCACCCGATGTCGTTGTCACAGCGCGCCATGTCGTCGCACCGCCAGCCGCGATGAAACCGGCAGCCGCCTTTCCCGTGGTCGTCCGAGGCGAGAACGAGGTGATGAACATCGACGCTGTGATCGTCGCCAGCGAGACCGCAGACACCGCCATCCTGCGCGTTTCCGCGAATGATCTCACGCCGCTGACCTTGAGCCATGACGTGCAAGTAGGCGACACCGCCTACTGTTTCAGCGATCCGCGCGATGTGCTCGGCCACTTCAGTTCTGGCCTAGTGAACCGGCTTCATTCTCCCGCCTCTCAATCCAGTCCGCTCCTACAACGCATGGATGTCAGCGCCGACTGGGCACCTGGCAGCAGTGGCTCCGCCATTCTCGACGAGTATGCCAACGTCATCGGCCACGTGGCCCGCATTCGCCCGCTGTTTGGCACCAGTCGCACAGCGGAGCCTGCCGCTAAATCTACCGCGCCCACGCTCATGACCCTCAACGAAGCCGTGCCGGCCAACGTGGTGCTGACCTTGCTCAAACAAGGACCCGCACGATGACTCAAGACTCCTCCAGCCGGTAGCCAATCCCCGGTTCGTTTTTGATCTCCAGGCTTGAGCCTTCCAGCTTCTTGCGCAGGTGGTTGGCATACACGCGCAGGTATTGGCTTTGTTCCTCAGCCTGCGGCCCCCAGACGGCACGCAGGAGTTGCTTCAAGGTGACGATTTTACCCGCATGACGCACGAGCTGTGCGAGCAGCGCATACTCGGTGGGCGTGAGTTTGAGCGGCTGGCCGTCCAGCGCCGCCTCGTGATGCGCGGGGTCAAGCACCAGCGGACCCATCTGTAAATTGGCCGCGTCATGCGCTCCCTGGCGCCGCTGAATGGCCGCAAGCCGTGCCATGAGCTCCGCCGTGCTGAAGGGTTTGGCAACGTAATCGTCCGCTCCAGCATCGAAGGCGGCGAGTTTCACGGCCTCCTGATCACGCACACTCAGGATGAGCACCGGGACGCTGCTCCATTCGCGCAATCGCTTCAGCACCTCAACCCCGTCCATGTCAGGCAGACCTAGATCGAGCAGAATGACATCGGGCTTGTGGAAGACGGCGTCCTGCAGCCCGAGCTGGCCCGTTTCAGCATCCCTCACCGTGTAGCCCTTTGACTCCAGCGCCATGCGCAGCAGGCGGCGGATCTGGATTTCGTCGTCAATAATGAGGGCAGTCATTTGTTCGTTGGAACGAACGTGGCCATTCGATTGATTTCAATCACAAACTCTGCACCTCCGTCAGGATGATTCCGCGCGGTAATGTCCCCTCCCTGTGCCTGGACAAAGCCTCGTGCAATGGCCAGCCCGAGACCAGTGCCACCCGCCGGTGATCCCTGCACTCGAAAGAACTTTTCAAACACTCGCCGTTCCACACCGGCGGGCAGGCCGGGGCCATGATCGCGAATGATCAACCGCAGTTGCTGCTCGCGCAACGAAGCGCTGATGTCGATGGCAGTGCCCGCAGGAGTATAAATGGCGGCATTGTGCAGGATGTTTGCGACCGCCTGGGTGAGCAGGGCGTGGTCCAGTTTCAGCAACGGAAAATCATCCGCGAGGCGAAGCTTCACCGCATGCGTCTCCAGTGGCGCACCCACGGCATGCTGCGCGGCACTGATGACATCACGCACATCACACCAGTCGAGGCTAGGTTTGAGCACGTCGGATTCGAGCTGCGTCATCTGCAGCAGACTGTCCACCACACGCTGCAGCCGTTGTGTGGCCGTGGTGATCTCGTCGAGATACGGGCTTTTTTGCTGGCCATCCATGCCTTCGAGTGCGGCGGTGATGATGGCGATGGGCGTCTTCAACTCATGCGAAACGCTGTCCAGCAGAGTGCGGTGCAGTTTCTCCGACTGCGAGAGCATCTCTGCGTGACTGACGGCCTGAATGAAATGCTCCTTCTCCAGCACGAGCGCAATTTGGAGCGCGAACGCCTCAATCATCTGCCGTGTGACGAAGTCGAGGCGTGAGGTGTCGTCAAACTGCACTCCCAGCACGCCCATCGTGGCGGTGGCAGTTTGCAGCGGAAACCAGGTGGCGGCCGACTCCGGCAGTGTATCGGTGTAGCGGCCCGCGCACTGCTTGTTCTCATAGCTCCA
Organism: uncultured Verrucomicrobiota bacterium; assembly: GCA_903848465.1. Lineage (GTDB taxonomy): Bacteria > Verrucomicrobiota > Verrucomicrobiia > Verrucomicrobiales > Verrucomicrobiaceae > Prosthecobacter. The sequence continues at coordinate 23,036 of CAINGK010000165.1, read as the reverse complement.
GGCCACGACACCCCATTCTTTGGGCGACGGCTGGAAACTGCTCGCTTTGTGCGCGGCTTTCGGCAGCGAGCGATCCTGCTCACGCACCACGAGCGCGGTGTTCGCATTGAGCAACTCGTTGATCGTGCGCAGCGCTTCAGCGAGGCCCTTCGCCGGTTCAGCGGCGAGCGCAGCACTCTGCGTGACGCGCAGCAAGGCATCAGTCTGACGCAGGCGGCGACGCTCAGCGACTTCACGCATGCGCAGACGTGAGGTGAGACTGCCCATGCTGAGCGCCACGATGAAGAACATGCCAAACATGATCCAGTCCTCCGGCTTGCTGATGTGAAAGGTGAAGATCGGCGGAATGAAAAAGTAATTCCAGCACAAGGCGCTCAAGGTGGCCATCGTCAGCACCGGCCCGCGGCTGAAGCGCAGCGCCGCAAGCACAACGGCAAGCAAAAACACCAGCGCGACAAACATGTAGCCGGTGAACGCGACCAGCCCCCAGCACACGCTGGCAATCGCGAAGAGAGAGACGATGGCCCAACTGTATTCGCCGATGATCGAATCCGACACCGATTCCTGCAGCGGCACAATGTTACGTGATTTGTCGGCGGCAGCCAGAGGCCGTACAACACACACGTCGATGTCGCCACTGCCAGTAATGAGGGCATCCGCAAGCGATTTGCTCCACATGCCCGCCTTCTCCGGCTTGCCCACGACGATCTGCGACACGTTGCGTTCGCGCGCGACTTGCAGCAGGGCTTCTGAGACGTTTTCCCCAGTCACGGAAACGACCTCGCCGCCGAGTTTGCGCGCCAGGCCAAGGCAACGGGTAAGACGGTCCTGCTCGATAGGCGTGAGGACACGCGCACCCTCCACCCAGACGACGAGCCAGGGGCAGTTCAACCGCGTAGCGGCGCGGCGCGTCCAGCGGACGAGACTTTCAGCATACGGACTCGGTCCGACTCCAACCATGAGACGCGCATTGGTTTTCCACGGACTGCTGACACGTTTGGCGCGGCGGATGTCCTCCAGATGACGATCCACCTGCTCGGCGGTAAAGCGCAGGGACAGTTCGCGCAGCGCCGTGAGGTTGCCTTCTTTGAAGAAGCCGCTCACCGCCTCCTCAGCACGCTCACCGAGATAAACTTTGCCGTCCGCCATGCGCTCCAGCAACTTCTCGACGCTGAGGTCGATGAGCTGGATCTCATGCGCACGATCAAGAATGGAGTCCGGCACGGTTTCTTGGATCGCCACTCCGCTGATCTGCCGCACAATGTCCACCTGGCTGTCGATGTGCTGGACGTTGAGCGTGGTGTAAACGTCAATGCCCGAATCGATCAGCTCCAGCACATCCTGGTATCTCTTCGCATGGCGCGATCCAGGCACGTTGGTGTGCGCGAGTTCATCCACCAGCACCAGCTCAGGCCGTTGCTGCAACACGGCGTCGATGTCAAATTCCTCCAGCGTGAAGCTCCGATGCTCAAGCTGCCTGCGCGGCAGCACACGCATGCCTTCCAGCAGTGAGGCGGTTTCATGCCGCCCATGCGTTTCAACGATGCCGACGAGCACGCCCACACCTTCACTCGCTCGCTGCCGGCCCGCCTGCAGCATGGCGTAAGTCTTCCCGACACCCGGACACATGCCGAGAAAGATGAACAGCCTGCCCTGTTTTACCCGGGCTTCGTCGCGCTGCATTTCGGCGAGCAACGCATCGGGATCGGGTCTGTTTTCGTCATTCATGGGATTGGAGGAGAATTGGGGTACGAGCTGGAGTTATCGCATCTTGTCGAGTGCGAGATTCAGTTGCAGAGCGTTGACGTAGCAAACGACCGGCACCTGCACTGAAGCAGGAACGGTCAAGTTTTCGATCAGCCGGTTGAATTGTGCGACCGCCTCGGGCGCGAGCTTTCGCTCTTGGATAATCCGATCCATCTGCGCCCTGGCGTTGGCCACAGAAATGCAGGGATAGGGAATTGAATCGCTTTTTTCGCAGATCCTGAAGTATTCCGGTCCGGTATATTTTTGCGCGAGCCTGGTTTTCGCGAACTGGGCGATCAGCGCAAAGAAGAGCAGCAGCAGGCCCAGCACGGTGAGGTAAACCGCCCACACCCGCAGCGGCACGCCTCTGGCATAGATGGCTCGTTCCGTGGACATGGGCTTGAATGCTGTGACGGCGCTCCGGCATTCCCGCCGAAGGCCGTCTGTGAGACTGGCTTACTTGGCCGCATCAAGTGCCAGGTTCAGTTCGAGTACATTCACGCCCGCATCGCCGAGAATGCCGAGGTCAGGCTTGGTGGTGCTGGCCGCGATCAGTTCTTTGACCTTCTCGACGCTGAGGCTGCGGGCCTTCGCCACACGGGCGGCCTGCAACTCGGCGTTCTTCACACTGATGTGCGGGTCGAGGCCGCTGCCGGACGCAGTGACCGCATCGGCCGGAACAGCTGCTGTGGCCGCGAGGCCCTCGGTAGTGCGGTAGGCGGCGATGCGGTCCTTGATCGCATCATTCAGCTTCTGCGAGGTGGGGCCGAGATTGCTGCCGCCGGAACTGGCACCATCGTAGCCGAATGCACCCGCTGCCGAGGGACGGCTGTGGAAGTATTTTTCTCCAGCGAAGACCTGGCCGAGCAAGCTTGAGCCGCGCACGGTGCCGTCCTTGTCCACGATGAGGCTGCCATCAGCCTTGCGCTTGAACGCAATCTGGGAAACACCCCAGACAGCCACCGGATACAAACCGCAAAGTACGACAGCGAAAACGAGGGTGGCGACAACGGCTGCACGGATGTCAGTGAAGAGAGCTTTCATAGGATTAGGCGAGGTGAAGGGTGGTGATGATGAGGTCGATGGCCTTGATGCCGATGAAGGGCACAATGATGCCACCGAGACCGTAGATGAGCAGATTGCGCTGGAGCACAGCGACCGCGCCAACCGCGCGATATTGCACGCCTTTCAGCGCGAGCGGGATCAAGGCGACGATGATGAGCGCATTGAAGATGATGGCACTCAGAATGGCGCTCTGCGGCGAGACTAGGCCCATGATGTTGAGCGGGCTGATCGCCGGGAATGTGACCATGAGCATCGCGGGGATGATGGCGAAGTATTTGGCAATGTCGTTGGCAATGCTGAACGTGGTCAGCGAGCCACGCGTCATGAGGAGCTGTTTGCCGATCTCAACGATCTCAATGAGCTTCGTCGGATTGCTGTCCAGATCGACCATGTTGCCAGCCTCGCGAGCGGCCTGCGTGCCGGTGTTCATGGCGACGCCGACATCGGCCTGGGCAAGTGCGGGCGCGTCATTGGTGCCGTCTCCAGTCATGGCGACGAGATGTCCGGCGGCCTGCTCGGCGCGGATGCGCTTGAGCTTGTCCTCGGGCGTTGCCTGCGCCATGAAGTCATCGACACCCGCCTCGGCGGCGATAGCGGCGGCAGTCATGGGATTGTCGCCGGTGATCATGACGGTGCGGATGCCCATTTTGCGCAATTGCGCAAAGCGCTCCTTGATGCCGCCTTTGACGACGTCTTTGAGTTCAACGACACCGAGCACATTGCTGCCCTCGCACACGACGAGCGGGGTGCGTCCGGCGCGGGAGGCGGCTTCGACAACTTTGGCAACCTCCGATGGATAAACACCGCCGAGGTTCTCAATATGAGTTTTGATCGAATCCGCCGCGCCTTTGCGAATGCTGCGACCATCGAGATCCACACCGCTCATGCGCGTCTGGGCCGTGAAGGGAATGAAAGTGGCATGGGGCTCGGCCAGTTCGCGGCCACGGATGTTGAACTTCTCTTTGGCGAGCACGACGATGCTGCGCCCCTCAGGCGTTTCATCGGCCAGGGAGGCAAGCTGTGCGGCGTCGGCGAGCTGCTGTTCGGTGATGCCAGGCGCAGGGCGAAAATCTGACGCCATGCGGTTGCCGATGGTGATCGTTCCTGTTTTGTCCAGCAGGAGCACATCAATGTCGCCCGCAGCTTCCACCGCACGACCGCTGGTGGCCATGACGTTGCGACGGATGAGTCGGTCGATGCCGCTGATGCCGATGGCGCTGAGCAGGCCACCGATGGTGGTGGGAATCAAACACACCAGCAGCGCGATAAGCACCGGCGTGGAAAAATTTGTGGCCGAGTAAATACCGAAGGGCTTCAGCGTCACGACCACCAGTAGGAAGATCAACGTCAGCGCTGAAAGCAGGATGGTAAGCGCGATTTCGTTCGGAGTTTTCTGACGTTGCGCGCCTTCAACCATCGAAATCATGCGGTCGATGAAGGTGTTGCCTTTCTCCGAGGTAATCTGGACCACGATGCGGTCGCTGATGACACGCGTGCCGCCAGTGACGGCGCTGCGGTCACCACCGCTTTCGCGGATGACGGGTGCAGATTCACCCGTGATGGCGGCTTCATCCACACTGGCGATGCCTTCCACGACTTCTCCATCGGCAGGTATCACATCGCCTGTTTCACAGACAACGAGATCACCTTTTTCGAGAGCAGGAGCAGGCACGATGGTTTCCTTGCCGTTTTTGAGGCGGCGGGCCATCGTGTCTTTGCGCGCGGCACGCAGGCTGGCGGCCTGGGCCTTGCCACGACCTTCGGCGACAGCTTCGGCGAAGTTGGCAAACAGCACGGTGAACCACAGCCAGATGGCGAGCTGGATGATGAAGCCGTGGTCGGCCTTGGCAGTGAAGATGCCGACGGTGGTCAGCACCGCGCCGATCAAGGTCACGAACATGACCGGATTCTTCACCATGAGGCGCGGGTCGAGCTTTTTAAATGCGTCGCCCACAGCGGGACCGGCGATGGACCAGTCAAAGAGTGTTGGAGCTTTGTGAGACATATGCGTTGGAATTGGAAAGGGTGTGAATCAGCAATTAGAAGAGTTTGCCGCCGGCCGTGAGGAAGTGCTCGACGATGGGGCCGAGCGCGAGAGCAGGAAGGAAATTGAGCGCGCCAATCAGGACCACCGTGCCAATGAGCAGGATGGTGAAGGTGGCACCCGAGACCGGGAAGGTGCCTGCGCTGGGCGGGGATACTTTTTTCTGCACCAGCGATCCGGCGAGCGCCATGATCGGCACGATCATGAGGAAGCGGCCGATGAGCATCGCAATGCCAAGCGTGACGTTGTAGTGCGGATCACCATTGGCAGGGTTTGCGGTGAGACCAGCGAAGGCGCTGCCATTGTTGCCGGTGGCGGAACTGTAGGCATAGAGCATTTCGCTGAAGCCATGCGGCCCGGCGTTATTGAGGCCCGCGAGCCCCCAGTCGCTGACGCAAGCCCAGGCGGTGAAGCCCAGAATGGACATGCACAGCACGAGCAACGAGAGCATGGCCATCTTCACATCGTAAGCCTGGATCTTTTTGCCCAGATACTCCGGCGTGCGGCCCACCATGAGTCCGGCGATAAAGACTGCGAGCACGACGAAAACGAGCATGCCATAAAGCCCCGCGCCGACGCCACCGATGACGACTTCGCCCAGTTCAATCATGAACAGCGGCACAAGTCCGCCGATGGCCGTGAAGGAGTCATGCATCGAATTCACCGCGCCGCAGGAAGCGGCCGTGGTGATGGTGGCGAACAGCGAGGAATTGAAGATGCCAAAGCGCACCTCCTTGCCTTCCATGTTGCCATCTGCAGCGGCGACACCGAGCGCTTGATGGATCGGATTGCCAGCGGCTTCAAAGTGAGCGCACACGAGCACCCCGCCCACAAAGAGCAGCATCATAGCCGCCCACACCGCCCAGCCATGCGCCTGGTTCTTGACCATGCGGCCAAGGTAGTAGGTCAGAGCGCTGCCGATGGCGAAGATCGAGAGCATTTGGACGAAGTTTGAGAGTGGCGTCGGATTCTCAAAAGGATGCGCGGCGTTGGCATTCACATAGCCACCGCCATTGGTGCCGAGCATTTTGATGGCGACCTGCGAGGCCATGGGGCCTTGTACGATGGCTTGTTCAGTGAGGGTCTTGTCTTCCATCACCGGCTTGCCAGCAGCATCTACCACAGGCTGGTTGCTCGCATCCATCTTCGCGACTTGCACCGCCTGTGGCTCGACGAGCTTGGCGGTATCGTAAGATTTGAAGTTCTGCACAATGCCCTGTGACACAAGGAAGAGAGCGAACACAAAACAGAAAGGCAGCAGCAGGTAGTAGGTGGTGCGCACCAGATCGACCCAAAAATTGCCCAGCGTCGTCGCTGACGCACGCGCGATGCCGCGCACCAGCGCTGCTGCAATCGAGATGCCGACCGCCGCCGAGGTGAAGTTATGAATCGTCAGCGCGACCATCTGCGAGAAGTAGCTCATCGTGCTTTCGCCGCCGTAGCTCTGCCAGTTGGTGTTGGTGGTGAAACTCACCGCCGTGTTGAACGCGAGGTGGTCGCTGAGGCCCGGCAGGTGCTGCGGGTTCAACGGCAGCAGATGCTGGAAGCGCAGGATCAGGTAGGTGAACAGGACGCCCACCAGGCTGAAGAGTAGCATGGCCAGGGTGTATTGTTTCCAGCCCTGCTCTTTGTTGCGGTCCAGACCCATCAGCGAATAGGTGAGCCTTTCGAGCGGGCGGATCACGGGATCGAGCCAAGTTTTACCGTTCGCATCCAGCACCTGGGTCAGATAGATCCCAAGTGGTTTGGTGATGAGCGCGAGCAGCCCAATGAAGAGTGCAAATTGAAGCCAGTCAGTCGAGTGCATGGTGGTGGGATTAGAATTTTTCCGGCCGCGTCATGGCCACAAAGAGATAGACGAACAGAAGCAGGGCGATGACGCCCATGAGGATGGTTTCCATGGCGGTGGTGGGTTTAGAGTTGCTCGCAGAAGCGCACGTACAGCGCGCTGATGATGAAAAAGGCCAGCGTGAGGCCGGTGTAGATGAGGTCGTTCATGGCGTGTTAGGTGTTAGAAGCGTACGCAAACCGCACTGACGATGAAAGCGGTCACGGTGAAGCCGAGGAAGAGGATGTCGTTCATGGCGTGGTAGGACGTTTGTCCACGGCCAAGATGCATGCTCACCCGATCCTGCCGAGTTAAAGGCAGGACTTGTGGCGTTAAAAAAGCGTTAAAGCGGGGGCTTAGACCGGGCCACAAGGGCTTGTCCTTTTGATCCTGAGAGATCGCCGCCTGCTATTTTTAATAATAGGCAATTGCTCCGACACGACCCATGAGGCCGCTCCGCCGCAGGGCTACGTGACAGGTTTTGAGGGCTTTAAATCTCCACCTGCTGCCCCAGCTCGATCACCCGCCCCAGAGGAATCTGGAAGTAGGTCGCTGGTTGCTGCGCCAGTTTGCTGGCAAATGAGAAGAGGTGTTCGCGCCATCTCACCATGCCAGGTTTCGGGCTTGGCACGATGATTTCACGACCCAGGAAGAACGTTGATTTCTCGGCCGTGACTTCCAGCCCCTGATTGGAGCATTGGCGCAGCAGGCGTGGCACGTCGGGCTTTTGCATGAAACCAAACCGCCCGGTCACGCGCCAGAAACCATCGGCAATCTTTTCGACGTCCACGCGTCGGCTCGGCGGCACCCAGGGCTCGTCCTCGGTGACTAAGGTCATGAATATGACACGCTCGTGGATGGCCCGGTAATGTTTCAAACTGTGCAGCAGGGCGATGGGCGCGCGGCCACTGGTGCTCGACATGAAAATGGCCGTGCCAGGCACAATGACTGGCGGGCTGCGCCTGAGACTGTCGCAGAGCATTTCCTGACTGAGCGAGCTTTTCTCCATCGAGGCACGCACCAAGCGGCGACCCGTAGCCCAGGTCGTCATCAGCGTGAAGAGGATGATACCGACCACGATCGGGAACCAGCCGCCGTCGAAGAATTTCACCAGGTTGGCGCTGAGGAAGGCGATCTCAATCACGCCAAACAACAGACACAGCGGCAGCGTCTTGAGCAGCGACCATTGCCACAGATGACGAGCGGCAAAATAAAACAGGAAGGTGGTGATGAGCATGGTCATCGTCACCGCTACTCCATACGCAGCAGCGAGATTCGTTGAGGTACGGAAGGCCAGTACCAGGGCGAGGCAGGCCAGCATGAGCAGCCAGTTCACCAGCGGGATGTAAATCTGCCCCTGGGCATGTTCCGAGGTGTGCCGAATGCTGAGGCGCGGCAGGTAACCCAATTGCACAGCAGTGAGCGTGAGCGAGTAGGTGCCGGTGATGAGCGCCTGCGAAGCGATCACTGTTGCAGCGGTGGCCAGCAGCACCATCGGCAGGGCGGCCCAGCCGGGGGCCATCTGAAAGAACGGTGCATGCGCCATATCTGGCTGCTTCATGAGCAGCGCCCCCTGCCCCAGATAGTTCAAGGCTAGCGCGGGCAAGACGAGGATGAACCAGCCACGCCGGATCGGCCCTGCGCCAAAATGACCCATGTCAGCGTACAGCGCCTCACCACCCGTGACGGCTAGAAACACACTGCCGAGAATCACGAACGATTTGTGACCGCCGTTGAACAAAAAGTTCCAGCCATGCAAGGGATTGAACGCCGCGAGGATTTCCGGCCCATTCACCAGATGCATCACGCCAAGCCCCGCCAGCGAGACGAACCACAGTCCCGTGATCGGACCAAAAAAGCGCCCCATCCGCGCCGTACCGAGAAATTGCACTGAAAACAGCACGATCAAAATCACGATGGTGATGCCCATGATGAGCCACTCCCGCTGATCCTCCCATAGCAACGCCGCCGCTGCATCCGCCGGTGGAGTACCGAGCAGTCCGCCATCTTTCAGACCCTCAATGGCACTGAGAACGGAAATCGCGGGAGTGATGATGCCATCACCAAACAACAACGCCGCGCCAAACAGGCCAAGCAGTATGATCACGACGCGACGTTTCAACGCCTCCGACATGCCATGCGAAGCCAGCGCCATGAGTGAAAGCACTCCGCCCTCCCCCTTGTTGTCCGCACGCAGCACGAAAACGAGGTATTTGATGCAGACAAGTATGATCAGCGCCCATAGCACCAGCGAAATGACGCCGAGCAGATTATCATGGGTCGCGGCCACGTGGTGCGGGCTCAGCGGGCTGAAGCACTCCTTCAAGGTGTAGATGGGGCTTGTCCCAATGTCGCCAAAGACCACTCCCAGCGCCCCAATGACGAGCGTGGTGGTAGAATGTTTGTGGAGGCCTGGCTTGTCAGTCGTGTCGTTCATGACGGCGGAATGATGATCGGAAACGTGGTGTCCTCCGGCACATGCCCTGGAGGGGTGAATCTCGCAAATGTCGGCTCAATCCAGGAATGAGCAGATGTATTCACAGATGCCGGAGCCGACCGTGATGTCGAAGCCGCTGTTAGCGGGAACGTCGAAAAACTGACCGCCCGTATAGCGGGTCTTCGCTTCACTGCCGTCGAGTTTCACCGTGCAGTCGCCAGCCACGATCTCCATGCGCTCGGCCTTGGCGGTGCCGAAGTGGAAATCGCCGGGATAGATGAGGCCGAGGGTTTTCTTGCTGCCATCAGGGAACAGGATGCTGTGGCTGACGACCTTGCCGTCAAAATAGATGTTGGCTTTCGTGACGGCGGTGACTCCAGAAAATTCGGCTGGGATGGCGGACATAGGGCCGGAGGAATAGGCGAATTTAAAGCTCACAGCAAGCGCCGAGCGCTACATTGCGCCAATTGGCGACCCTCGGCTACTTCACGGGCACTCCCTGCAGCAGGCCCAGCGTGCTCCAGGCCGTTCCCCAGTAGGAATAGATCATCGTGGCGTCCTTGAGAGACTTCGCCTTCTCCGGCTGGCTGCGGTCAGTGGTGCTGAGCTTGCTGTAGTCCACGGGCCAGCCACCATCGTCCTTTTGATGCGCGATGAGCCAGTGCTGGGCGCGCGTTATGGCGGCTCTGACCAGAGGATCAGCCGCAGGCTGCAACGCATAGAGCACCAGACCGGTGGCAATGGCGTCACTGTCGGGTTCTTTGATCTGCCAGCCCCAGCCGCCATCGGCATGCTGGAGACTGGCGATCTCGCCAGCGATGGCACTGACTTCATCAGGTTTGCCGAGGCGGCGGGCGAAAAGTGCCCGATAAGCCAGGGTCTCGACCGAGGTGGGCTTGCCATCTTTGGCGAAAAAAGCGGCCGCTTTCGCCAGGGCATCGTCGCTGACTTTTTTGTCATTGTCGCCGGCGGCCAGCGCGAGCAGGAAGATGCGCGATGAATTGGCGGCGACTTCCGGCGCGGCGCGCTTCTGGCCGAGAAACTGTCCAGAGGGTTTCCACGAGCCATCCGGCTGCTGCCCCTGCATGATGATTTGTGTCAATTCCGGCACCGGCTTGTCAGGCATGGCAAGTTTGAGAAAGGCGGTCATTTCGCGACCCGGACCGATGTTCTTGGCATTGTCGCCGGACCACTTGAGCCACTCGTCGAACTTCTTTTCATCAATCGAAAAGCCACGCAGCCGGGCTTCGCGGTGGTTCCACAACACCTGCGGCAGGTGGTGGCAGGAGTTGCAGTTCCGTTCCGCCATCCATTCATCGCTGCCTTTGGCAAGATAACCCAAGCTCTTCGTGATCACCGCGCGGAGTTCCGCCTCCGTCGGCGCGGCTGGAACAGGCCTGGCATCCAGTGGCTCTGCGCCATCACTGGCACAGCAGGCTGCGGCAAGCGTCAGCGCACACAGTAGCACAATGTTGCAGGGCAGGTTCATACCTTGCATAAACGCCCGTCCCGCCGGTGCTCTCTCCGCTTTTGCGGTTTAAATCAGACGCCGCCGCAAGGCTACCCTTGACCTGTGGTCTATGGTTGGGTGAGCTATACTCACCCAATGTTCACCCGCGTCCATCGCTATCTCGTCTGCAGCCTGTTGCTGGGTTGCAGCGTGGTGCGCTCTGTGTCTGCGCAAAGCATTGGTTTGCCATGGAGCGGGCATGGGCATGATCCGCAGCATACCGGGCTGTCTCAGGTGACTTCCAAGGCACTGCAGCGCATCCTGTGGCAGATGCCGGTGGATTTGGCACCGCAGTATGTGGGTACCACGCTGTACGCGCATTATGGGACGCCGGTGGTCACACGGCAGAACACCGTGATCGTGCCGGTGAAGACGGGAGCGTATGACGGTTTTCGCATCGAAGCGCGAGATGGTGTAACGGGAGCACAGAAATGGCAGGTGACGACGGCTTACACCCTGCCTTCGCACAACTGGGTGCCGCATTTTGGAATTGCGCTTACGCCTAAGAACCGGGTTTATTATGCGGATACGGGAGGCACCGTGTCCTACCGGGATAATCCTGATGTAAATTCGGGTGCGACGGGTCAAATCGCGTTCTATGGGCTGGCGAATTATGTGTCGGATTCCGCAACTTTTGATGCCAATGTGCGGATCAACACACCCATCACTTCGGACCGTTATGGCAACATCTATTTCGGTTTCATCGTTACGGGTGCCACCACGCCGGCGCTGCAAAGTGGCATCGCCCGGATTGCGGTGGATGGTACGGGTTCATGGGTGAGCGCGGCCAGTGCTGCGGGAGATTCGGGGGTGTTGCGGTTGCCGCATAATCTGGCACCGGCGTTGAGCAACAATCACAAGTCGCTCTACCTCGCGGTGTTGGACGGCAATGGTTTTGGCTATTTGCTGGAATTGGACAGCCGGACGCTGGCCACCACGGGAAAGGTGAGGTTGAAGGATGCGATGAGTCCGACTGATGATGCGCGCCTGCTGGATGACGGCACGGCCTCGCCGATGGTTGGACCGGATGGCGATGTGTATTTTGGTGTGTTTGAGCATTCGTGGGGTGCGAACAATTATCGTGGCTGGCTGCGACACTATGACGCGACTTTGACGCAGTCGAAGCCATCGGGGGCTTTTGGTTGGGATCACACGCCTTCGGTCGTGCCTGCGTCGCTGGTGGCGGCGTATCATGGCACTTCTAAATACTTGCTGCTGTCGAAGTATAACAACTATGCCGGTGTTGGTGGAAATGGCATCAACAAGATCGCCGTGCTTGATCCGAACGACACGATGACGGATAGCGTCAGCGGAGCGACGGTGATGAAGGAAATCCTCACGGTCACGGGACTTACGCCGGACGATGAGTATCCCACCACGCCTGGCGCGGTGCGTGAATGGTGTGTGAACACGGTGGCCATCGACGCTGCGAAGAAGTCCGCCATCGTGCATAGCGAGGATGGCAAGGTCTATCGCTGGGATTTTAACACGAACACGCTCATTGAGCCGCTCACTCTCACCCCTGGCATTGGCGAGGCTTACACGCCTTCCGTGATCGGGGTGGACGGTACGGTGTATGTCATTGCGAACGCCATTCTCTTTGCCATTGGGGAGAACGCACCATGAAACGAGTGCTCATGATGATGCTGTGGAGTCAGACGGCGTTTGCTGGGCTGACGCTGTCGCTCAATCCGGTTGCGCAACCCGGCGCTGCGGGTGCGGAGGCGCTGTTCAGTGGCACGCTCACGAACACGAGCACCACCGATCAGGTCTTTCTCAATGACATCAGCGTCGCGTTCACGGCTGATCCACAAAGCAACACCGGTCTGTCGAGCAACGCCTTCTTTGCCAATGTGCCCGGCATTCTGCTGCCTGGGGAAACGTATGATGGGCCGCTGTTTCGTATCTCGTTGAGCGGTGCCTCTCCGGCGGCGAATTACACGGGGACCATCACGCTCCAAGGAGGCGCTGACATCACGGCTGCAAGTGCGTTGGTCAGCACGGCTTTCACTCTGCTGGCCACTCCGGTGGATCAATGGCGGTATGCCACTTTCGGCGATGCTGCAGGCACGGCACCGGCGGCAGATGCGGCGGACTGGGATCATGACGGTACGCCTAACCTGGTTGAATACGCCCTGGCCCTCAATGCCTTGGTTCCTGACAGCCAAGGGCTGCCTGCTCCGACTTTGTTGAATAACTATCTCACGCTCAGCTATGTTCCCAGCGCCAGCGATGTGCTGTACACCATCGAGTCTTCCAGCAATCTGCTGCAATGGGGAACTGCGGATGTTGAGGCCGTTAGCATCGCCAACCCGTTGCCGCCGAATCGGCTGACGTTTCGGAATAAGAATTCGATCTCGCAGCTTGGGCAGGCCTTTTTGCGGCTGAAGGTCACGCGGATGAATCCGGGGCCTTGATCCCACTGGCTGTCACGTCACGCGCCATTGATTGGCATGCGGGTTCCTCCTGAAAAGGGGAATAGATGGCCTACGGAACACGCGGAAAGGAGAATTCCAGGCCGATCATTCAAAAGGTGAGGCAGCGAGAATGTGCTTTGTTCTGATTTTCCGTTTGTTCTGTTTGTTCCGTAGGCTGCCATCTCCGGTTCTTGGTATTCCTTGTTTGAGTGGCCGCAAAGGGACGCAAAAAGACTCACCAAGAGGCCGAGAAGAGGGGCTTGAGGTTTTTCTGGTATCGGGCTTTCCAAGTATCCTTGCACGGTTGCTTGTGAGCGAATGTGAGGTTTTGGTTTTGGCCAAGGAATGGTGAGCAGAGGAATGGACTGACTTCAGGCGTTGGGGAGGTGGAGGAGGTGTCAATGGTTTGCGCCCTTCTTCTCTGACCTCATCTTTTTTCGCGTATTCCCTAGGCGGCCATGGGACCGGATTTCAAAGTTTGCTCACGCGCCGGAGATGCTGGATCCATGATCAGAACAGCCCCTTAAAAATCAGTGATTTGAAGCGGGACACTCAAAATAATGCCTGGCATCTTTTTTTGAAAAAACGACCCCCACCCTTAATTAAGTGCCATTCTTGCCTGGCATCTTTTTCTCAAAAACCGAGAAGCTGGGCTGATTTCATTTTTCCAAATAGGCTGGCACGTTCAGCGCTATTGGTTGGCTCGTGGGTTCATTTTGACGGCGGACGTGTCGGGTCACAGCCATTGAGGTTGCTTGGCTCGCGGGATCATTTAACTCAAGTATCAAGTGTAATATCATGCCAACCTGTCGTCGGCGACACAAGCCATTCCAGCGCACGCCTACGCTCTAAAATATCACCATAACAAAATTCGATAATTTTCCTTTTTGATGCCCACATCTCGGGATGCCTCACTGCCGCATGAAGACAATAATAAAAATCCAACTCTTCCTTAACATCTACCAAGTTACGCAGAACGATGGTCTCTGTGAAACCCTTAAGGCGGACCCGTGGTGGTATTGAATCATAAACTGATTCTATCATTAATTTTTCGCCAGCCATTGGAGGCGGTAGAATCTCAGCAATGTTAGCTACCCAGGCCAAGACCCGCAAAGATTCCACCTTCCAAGTCAACTCGTTGCATAAATCTTCCGGGATATTCCTTCCAAAGTAGGCTTGATCCCTTGAATCCATAGATTCCCAAATTTCATGACGCTTGAGCCACGCTTTTAGATAACTTAGCTGGGTGTGGCGGAGCGCCGCACAGAGGATTGCCTTCGGCGCGCTACGCGAGGTGCGGACCACTTTGCTGGCGCAAGCAGAGGGGTGCAGAGTTTTTTGGTGGCTGCCAGCGGGCACGACTGCCCAGAGCCGCACAGAGGAGTGTGCGGACCACTTTGCTGGCGCATTCGCGAGGGCTTTGGGTTTTCCCTGCGCTATTCCCAGACGCCGAGGTTCACGAGCTGCTTGGTGGCGGCGCCGGCCCAGTCGCGGTTGGCGGCGGGGCTGGCGGGGCTGGGGTGGAGGACGCGGCCGGTTTTGAAGGTGCCGTGCATGGTGGCTTTGGCGCGGTTGGCACGCTCCTCGGCGAAGGCTCCGACGCCGATGACCCATTCGGGCTGGAGGGCGGTGATGACGGCGCGGAGGTGGGCGTCGCAGGCGGCTTCCATGGGTGTGGTTTCGGCGGCGGGAAGTTTGTCGGGGGTGTGGTTGCGACCGCTGGCTTCGATGAAGACGAGGGGGCAGTAGTTGGCAACGAAGTGGTCTTTGAAAAAGGCTTCGGCTTTGCCGAAGCGCTGGGCGAAGAGGCCCCAGAGGCGGCGGCCGCTGACTTCGGAATTGGGGCAGTCGAAGCCGATGACGGGGCGTTTTTTGTGTTCGCGCTCGGGTTTGCCGACGGGTTCCTGGATGCCCATCCAGTCGCGCACGGCGGCGATCTCGCCGAAGGGGACGCCGGTCTGGGTCATGCCAAAGGGGCCGGGGTTCATGCCCACGAGGACGACGCGTTTCTTGCTGCTGCCAAAGCGGCGCAGGTAGGCCGCATGCGGTGCCCAGGCGTAGTCGAGCGGCTGATAGACATACTCGACGGGGGCGGCGAAGTGCAGCGGGCGCAGGGCTTCGCGCAGGGTCTGGGCGGCGGCAATGAGGGCGTGGGCGGGCATGGGCGCATGAGATGCGCGGACCTTCGTGGAGTCAAGATGTGCAAAAAGAACTCGTAAGCGCAGAGTGGTCCGCTAGAGTTTCCATCTGTGATGCGAAACAACCTGAGCTTCGGAATCCTGGTGGCGGCCTGCCTTGCAGCCTCATCTTTGTGGGCGGAAAACGTGAAAATTGTGCTCAAGAACGGCGCGGAACTGCGCGGTGAGGTGCTCAAGGACCGAGAAGACGCTGTGGTGATTGATCTGGGCCACACGGTGCTGACGGTGCCGCGCGTGGAGATTTCTATTTTTGAAAAGGCTGCGGCCTCTGCGACCAAAGCTGCTGCGGTGCAGGGTGAGGACATTTATTTTGTGGAGCCTTCACGAGAAGCGATGACGGTGGAAAAGAACGTGCAGCGCGTGGCGGAGTCGGTGGTGCAGATCCAAACGGCGTCGGGTCTCGGGTCTGGGTTTATCATCAACAAGCTGGGCTACGTGATCACCAACCAGCATGTGATCGCGGGTGAGCGTGAGATCACGGTGGTGGTGTATCGCAAAAAGCCTGACGGCTTGGAGAAGCTGCCGTTTACGAAGGTGAAGATCATCGCCATGAACGGCTTTCTCGATCTGGCCATCCTACAGATCGACGATGCGGGGGTGGACAAGCTGCCGTTTGTCCCGATGGGCGATTCGGATACGCTCACGCAAGGGCAGGATGTGTTTGCGATTGGCAGTCCGCTGGGGCTGGAGCGCTCGGTTTCGAAGGGCATTGTGAGCATCCGTGCGCGTGAGAGCAGTGGGCGCTGGTACATTCAAAGCACGACGCAGATCAACCCTGGCAACTCGGGCGGGCCGCTTTTCAATGCGCGGGGTGAAGTGGTTGGCGTGAACAATATGAAGGCCGCTGGCGTGGGCGTCGAGGGTCTGGGCTTTTCGATTCCTTCCAACGTGCTGAAGCTCTTCCTGAAAAATCGCGAGGCCTTTGCGTTTGATCCGCGCAATCCTAACAGCGGCTTCCGCTATCTGCCACCGCCTGCTCCGCCTCAGGAAAAAACAAAGCCGGAATCTGTAACCACCGGCGGCTGATATTTCCGTACTGTTGCCCCCCTGTCATCCCCCCCTCATGAAACGCGCCTCTCTTCTTCTCTCACTGCTGCTTGTCGGCATTCTCCCAGCTTCTGCCGCCGATAGGCTGGAGCAATGGTATAATCTGATGCCCAAGGATACCGTCGGTGTCATCGCCATCAGGAACACGCCTGAGCTGCTCGCTGACTGGGAGAAGAGCAGCTACGCGAAATTCATGCAGGATGATGAGGCGAAGCGCTGGATGGCCCCGATGCGCAAAGACGGCGACAACCCCTGGGACAAGTTTTTCAAGGATATTTATGGGACCGGTATGTACGACACGCTGAAGGAGTATCCGGGCGCGCTGGTGAGCTTTTTGGTGCTCGCGGATTTCACCCAGTTTGACAAGAATGCGCCGAACGTCTCGCTGTGTGAAATCGCCGGCAAGCAGAAGGAGATCGAGACGCAAAAGCTGGCCGAAGTGGAGTCCAAGAAGAAGGAAGAACCAGACGCCAAGCTGCGCACCGAGGACATCGGCGGCGTGAGTGTGCAGATCGTCGCGGAGTCCGACGCGGCCGATGCAACCTGGCTCATGGCCTGGGCGGTGGTGGGAGATGTGATGATCGAGGCGAACACTCACGCGCTGATGGAATACATGATCGGTGCGCTGAAAAACAACGCGGGTGATCCTCCCGGACCGCAGCGTGATCATCTCGCCCGCGTCAGCCAGATCACCAACGGCGGCGGCGACATGCTGCTTTACTTCAACGGGGTGAAGATCCTCGAACTCGGTGAAAAAGCGCTTGCAGCGGCCGATGCAAAAAAGAAGGACGGAGGCAAGGGCGCTGGGGGCATCAGCTTCGACATCAAGCCCAAGACGATCATGGACATGCTCGGTGCGCAGGAACTGCAGGCCATCGCGATTACGGCAGAATTTACGGACACGCAGTCACGCATGGACCTGACGATCCTGCACCCGCAGAAGCCCACGGGTCTGCTCTCTCTGATGCGCGGCTCCGGCAACGAGATCACCCTGCCCTCCTTCATCCCCGCTGGCATCCTGACCGCCAATGTTTCACGCGTGGACTTGAACCAGGTGTATGACGCGATCTTCGGCATGATCGGGAAACTTGGCCCCATGGCCATGATAGTCACGATGCAGCTCCCCCAGCTCGAAGGGCAGTTGGGCTTCAAGATTCGTGATGATCTCTTCGGTAGCCTGAGCGATGAATTCATTCAGGTGCAGGATGGCGATGGCACTAAGGAAAGCCAAGTCATGGCCATCAAGGTCAAGGATGCCGATAAGCTGGGCGGCGCGCTCAACGGTCTCAAACGTTTCGCGGGTGCTGGGTTCGGTGCGTTTGAGGAGAGCGATTACCTCGGCTTCAACATCAACACACTCAAGACCTCGCAGACGGCCAATGCCGCGACTGAAGTCGCCTACTGCATCACCAACAAGTATCTCCTCATCTCCGTCGGCAAGCAGGACACGATGAAAAAAGTCCTGGGCCGCATGAAGGACCCCTCCGGCCCCAGTGTCTGGGACAATCCGCGGGTGCAGAACCTTCTCTCTCTCGTTCCGAAAAACTACAGCGGTGTCGGTGTCGCGGATGCTGGCCGTTTGATGAACATACTCGCCACGGCTGCGGCCACGATCGAAAGTAAAACCGGAGCCAAAGGCAAGGCCGCAGCGAAAAAGAAAGGCCCCGGCAAGAAGGCTCCAGCAGCCGAAGAAGCAGTGGCCGCCGCAACCAGCAGTTGGTTTGACGCCAGCGCACGTCCTTCCAACGAAACCTTTGAGCGCTACTTTGGTAGCCTGCTCAGTGCTAGCTATTCCCACCCGGACGCCATTCAGGTTCACTACCTGACCACGCCAGCCGAGGCCAAGTAAGCCCCACCCCCATCGACCGCCATGCGTCTCGCTTTCCTGCCGTTGCTCGTCGCGACCAGTGTTCTTGCTGACAAGCCTGCCCTGTATTTCGACGGCCCAGAGATTGTCAAACTGGACTGGAACACCTCCAGCCCACGCGCCGCTGACTTCAATGGCGATGGCTTGACCGATCTCGCGATCATCAATGCGGCGCGAGCGCGCATTGAGTTTCTCCTGCAGCGCAAGGACGGCGTGCAGACTGGTGCTGCGGAGAAATCCGCCCGCGCTGACCGCTGGAATCCGATCCTGGAAGTCTCCCGTTTTGACAAGCAGCCGCTCGTCATCGGCCATACTGCGCTGGCGCTCGCCGTGGGTGATTGGAATGCGGATAAGAAGGCGGACATCGCCTTCATCACTGATGAGGATAAACTCGTGCTGCGCATGCAGGATGATAAAGGTGCCTGGGCTGTGAAGCGCGAATTCACGCTCGACTCCACCGCCGACGACACCGAGGTGCTGGCCGTGCGCGATTTGAACGGCGATGGCCGTGATGACATCGCCCTGCTGACCAACACACGTTTGATGGTGCTGCTGCAATCCAAGGCCGGTGAGTGGGCGGACCCGCAGAACTACGCGCTCGGCGAAGGCGGCTGTGCCGGATTGAACATCGCCGATCTCAACGACGATGGACGTGCCGATCTATTTTACACTGCGGCGGAAGGTGATGCGCTGCTGGTCCGCCTGCAGCATGAAGGCAGCACTTTTGGCGAGGAGTGGCGGCTGGAAATCCCGACCTCGCGCCACTGGTTGCACGCCGTTCGTCTGGGTGAAAAGAAAACCGGTGTCGCCTGGATTCAGAGCGAGACGAATAGGGTGGAAGTGGCCAAACTTACTCAAGGCGCTACCGAGCCCGACGCTGACCGCGCCGCTACTATTCGCTACGCGATGCCGCCGACGGAATCGAAGAATGGTGCTGTGGCTTATGGCGATCTCACCGGTGACGGGCATGCCGACGTCATCATGTCAGAGCCTAAGGCCGCGCGGGCCTGGTTGTTTCAAGGCAGTGCGAGCGGCACCTTCAAGGAGGGGCGTGAGTTTCCCATCCTCAGCGGCGTGGAGTCGCTGGTGATCGCCGATGTGGATGGTGACAAGAAGGCTGAACTGGTGCTGCTCAGCCCCGGCGAGCAGTCCATCGGCGTGGCCCATTGGCAGGACAATCGTCTGCTTTATCCTGAAATCGTCTATCAGGCCAAAGATGGGGAAACGCTGCTCACGTTGACCACTGATGCGGCCATTCTGTGTGTCAGCGAGATCAAATCCAAGCCGCAGCTTATTACGCTGCGCAAAACGGCTGGCGCTAAAGGCTTCACCGCTACCACGCAGGAACTCGCCATCAAAACCGGCCGCATCAACGGCATCCGTGTTGTCGATGCGAATCAGGATGGTCGTGGCGATCTCGCCTTGTTTTCCAATCTTGGCCCCTTGCAACTGCTGCTGAGCACGACGGACGCCAAAGCGCCGTTCAAGCGTGTCGAAGGCATCCCGGATTCGTTTGTCAGCAAGCTCGCCCCTGCCGCACTCACCACGGGAGATCTCGACGGTGATGGCAAGGCGGAGATCATCATCGCTCACCAGCAACTGGCGCGCGCATTCAAGGTCGATGCCGATGGCAAAGCGAACATCTTTGAGCAGTTCAACGCGCCAGATGCCGCTGCTGAACTGCACAGCGCGCTGGTCTCCCGCAAAGGTGGCAAAGTCTCCGTGCTGCTGATCGATGCCACGCATAGCAAGCTGCACGAACTCATCGCAGGTGCGGATCACGTCTATCGCGCTAACCGAACCTATGCGCTGCCCGCCATGACGCCCGAGCGGTGTGTCCTGATGAATGCGGAGAAAAGCACCCAGTTGCTGCTACTTGGCAAAACCAGCTTCCAACTGGCTCCGCTGGACGGCACCACACTCAAGCTCGACACTGTGGCCAGCTTTGACAGTGAATTGAAGGACACCGCGCCCTCCGACCTCATCGCCGCCTCGTTCTCTGGCGAGGATGTGGATGACATCGCCCTGCTGGACACCGCCAAAAGCCGCGTGGTCGAAATCTTCCAGCCCGCTGCGGGACAGAAATGGGAGAGCGCTATGTATTTCCGCGTCTTCGAGACTGACCCGCATTTCCGTGGCAAAACAGGGCTGGAGAATGAGCCGCATGATTATGCGGCTTTCGATCTCAATGGGGACGGACGGCTGGATCTTTGTCTGCTGACGCATGACCGGGTGCTGCTGTATGTGCGGAAGAAGTAGAGGTGTGACGGGTGCGATCAACGACGCCGAAGCGAACCGTTTATAACCAGCCTGCCACATCGCGGCTCCAGGCCTGCAATGCTGTCCGTAGGTTTGAGGCTGGAGTGAGCGAGGGTGCTGGCGGTGACGCTGATCGACGGACAGGAGTGTCCATCGAACTTCCTGAAAGCCGCCCTCGCCGCAGACCACGATCTCATTTCACATGCTTGCACAGGGGGAAATCATGCCTGACATCATAGCTGCATGAAACGCCTCTACCGCAATGCCCAGATCGCCAGCGAAGACAGTCCGCAGCTCGTCACAGCCGATGTGCTGGTTGAGGGGGATCGGATCATTGGGGTGGCCGCAGGCATCACGGGCGTCGAGAACGCGGAAACCATCGACTGCACGGGGCGCATCCTGCTGCCCGGTCTGTTTGACATCCATGTCCATGCCCGCGAACCGGGGCAGGAGGACAAGGAAAACATCGCCTCTTGCGCGGAGGCCGCGATCAATGGCGGTGTCACCGGCTTTGTCATGATGCCGAACACCGCGCCTGCCATCGACAACGCGGGCGTGGTGCGCAGCGTGCTGGAAAGCGCGCGCCGCACGCGCATCGGGCCTGGCATCTACACATGCGGTGCCATCACCAAGGGGCGCAAGGGCGAAGAACTCGCTGGCATCGCCGCGATGAAGGCCGCTGGTTGCGTGATGCTGACGGATGACGGTTTCGCTGTGGACAATCCCCAGGTGCTGCGCCGGGCGATGGAGTATGCGCGTGACTACGACCTGCCGCTGGCGAGCCATTGCGAGGTCAAGGAACTCTGCGGCAAGGGCTGCATGCACGAAGGGAAGATCAGCTACGCGCTCGGCCTGCCCGGCATCCCGAGTATCAGCGAGGAGATCTGCATCTCCCGTGACATCCGCCTGGCGGAATACACCGGCGTGCATCTCAACATCCAGCACGTGACCACCGCCGAGGGCATGCGCACGATCAAACGCGCCAAAGATCGCGGCATCCGCGTCTCGTGCGAGATCGCGCCGCATCATCTGATGTTCAATCACGAGCACGTCGGCGACTACGCCACGCATTACAAAATGAACCCGCCGCTGCGCACGCCGGAGGACAACGCCGCGCTGCTCCAGGGGCTCAAGGATGGATTGTTCGATGTCATCGCCACCGACCACGCGCCGCACACGCCGTTTGAAAAGAACCAGGACTTTGCCAGCGCCCCCTTTGGCATCACCGGCCTCGAAAGCGCCCTGGTCTCGCTCTATGACCGCTACATCGCCCAGGGGATCCTGAGCTGGCAGCTCATCGTGCAGCGCTACAGCGCCGAACCCCGCCGTCTCATGAAGTTGCCCGCAGTTCCGATCAAGGAGGGCGGCAGCGCCGAGTTCATCGTGTTCAATCCCGCCCGCACCACCACCTTCAGCCGCGACTTCATGAAGTCGAAAAGCATCAATACGCCGTTCCTCGACCAGACGCTGCAGGGGATGGTCGAGCGCGTGGTGTATCGTGGTGAGGAGTTGCTGGCGAGGTAAAGTTGTCCTGTTGCGCCGCAACTGGTGCAAGAAGACTCCTGTTGCGGCGCAACAGGACAACTTTTCGAAAGCCGCGAAAGCGCCCTGGAATGCGCCAGTCTTCTGGTGCATTCGATTATCCCCAGTCATGTACAAAACCAGAGGGCAGGAGTAGCCTAAACGCTGCTGCTAGCTTGCAAACAATACAGGGAATCGCACGCCTCGCGAGACAACACTTGCCGTCGTTCAGACCGTCCGCTAGCCTTTCGCCACATGATCCGCGAGTTCACCATCGAGAACTTCAAGTCCATCGAAAGCCTCACGCTGCCGCTGGGCCGGGTGACGGTTCTGATCGGCGAGAATGGGGCGGGAAAGAGCAATGTGCTGGAGGCGATGGCATTTTTCATAGCAGCGCTACAACGTAAAGCCGACCATGAATTCTTGTTTTCACGGGGTGTTCGCGACTGTCGGGACACAGAAGTGATTAGTGCTTTTAGCGCACGATCTAAAAAATCTTTTCACATAGCTGCCCACTCAGGAAAAAGGGAAGGTGCTTGCAATTTAAACTTTGAACTCACCAAAGATGGCTCATTCTATGAATGGAGTTTATCGAATGGACCGATATCATATGATCCCAATAATAAGGCATGGAAGGTTCGACTCAATGTTGGTGAACTCGCAAAAATCGAAAAGGCGGCAAAGAAACTTCAGATGGAGGGCCCAGCTAATTCATCGAATAGCCTAGATGACTCCATCGTTGCAGCTTTTTTACCACAATTTGCAGAAGCCAGTCGTAAATTCAGAGGAATTCTGAGCCGCGGATTGCGTACTACGGACAGTCCATTTGTTATTTTTTCTCCAGAAAATACCGCATTACGCACCTTTGAATCCGAAGGCCAGATGCGCCCCCTTGGTGTTCGTGGCGAAGGTCTTTTTAAACTCGTCCAGCAGTTCGCGGAGCATCAGCCTGCGAAGTTTGAGGTGGACCCCGAAAATCGGGCCAGTAGTGAAGTTATGCGATTATGGTGGCTACGGTTTGGGGGACACCCCAAACACGACACGACATAATGAAAGCCAAACGCAAAAGACACGACGCCCAGTTCAAAGCCCGAGTG